>CAYOSE010000038.1:0-22424 GCA_964406535.1 uncultured Sphingomonadaceae bacterium | reverse complement strand
CAAATAGCCGGAATCCTAACTACCAAAACGGACCACTTTCTGGGGGGCAGGTCAGTCTGACGGTGCCCACCAACGCTGTCCGTGCCGGACTGGCGGCAATCGACCGGCAGATAAATCACTGTTCAATTCGCAAACCTGATTTCCGCCTCGGTTTCTTTGACTTTGATATCATAGGCGACCACGCGACCACCGCACGACAAAGCGAATATGAAACGCTACGATGGATTGAGCGACGATTTGCAGATCGCGCTGCCGAGAATAACTGCGAATCGATCCGGAGCCGATAACCACACAGCACATCGCGGATGTGCGTGCCCTGAATAGAGGTGGAGGAGATCAAGATGATTGGACGTCTCAAGATGACTGCGTTGGCAGCCATTGGGCTTGCTGCGTTGGGAGCAGCAGGCACCGCAACATTGGTATAGGAGGGCGCCAACGAAAGAAGGTCTGGTGCAACGATCTACCAAAACCGCAGCTATAACGGATCGGCCGTCTATATCGGCGGCGCGAGGGCCAACCTGAACCTTCGGTGGCCAGTAAGATCGATCCGCATACATAGCGGTAGTTGGGAATTCTGCGAACGTCCAAACTATGGCGGGACCTGCCGCGCCTTCAGCGCAGATACCCCGGTTGTCGGCAACGTCTTTCGCGGAATGACTATCCAGTCGGTACGGCCTGCCGGTGGTGGCGGCTTCATTGGTGTGGAAGCGAACAATCAGGTGCTGCGTGGGAGCTTCGCCGAGTTCCACACTGAGCCTGAAAGCCGTGGCTTTCGGATACCCGCATGCCCAACCGGCAACCCTTCTTCCACTTGCACACTTCAGACAGCAAGAGCCTATTGTCAGGGCAAGGGCTGGAATGGGGCCGTGCATGCTGAAAGCGAAACAGTGGGCAGACGCCAGTTCCTGGCCGACGTCCTGTGCGAAAACAACCGCGGGTAGCAGGGAGATAGGCCATGAGAAAACTGCCGGGCATTGTGGTTGTCGGACCGCTTTCGGTGATGACGGCGGCCTGCATGACAGGCGATGTTCCCGCTCGCACGGGCACTGCCTATTCGTGCAGCGGGGGAACCGAGCTCCGCGTGACATATCTGCGCAATGGTGCGCTTGTCGGCATCGACGGCAGGCGAGCCATTCCCTTCAAGCAGACGCCGAGCAACTCCGGCGCGGTCTATGAGAGCGGAGCGATGCGCCTTGCTCGCGGCGGCAATAGCGTAACCTGGAACACCGCCGAGCGCAGTGCGCCCGAAAGCTGCCAGGTCGTAAACACGATCAACTGACCGGTTGGTCCCGTGGCCTGTCGACACCAGATTGGAAGGATGCAAGTCAATGTTGAAATCCACCACGACGCTATGTGCTGTTATGACGCTCGGTATCGCCGCTTGCACGACTGCTGACATGCCTCCCCCGACCAATGACAGCGCCGACACCTGCCCCGTCATATCGAGTACGGGCTGGGCCGCCACGGTTACGCCGGTTCCGGGCAATGCGGACCGATCCATGCTTACCGTCACCGGGAAGGTCACCATGCCGACTCCTGAATACACCTTCGCCTGGAGTCCGGGTCGCCTCGATCGTTCGGCGGTTCCCTCGTTCGAACTGCGGCTCGAAGCCAGGGCGCCGGACGGGATGGTCGCACAGATCCTCGACGAGCGAGAGGTGACCTATTCCGGTCCGGCAGCCGCTCCGAGTTACAGTGCGATAACGGTGACCTGTGAGGGCCGGGTGCTGGGCCGCATCGAAGGCGTCTCATGACAGGCGTACAAAATTACGCCGTTCCAGCACCTAGGCCGATCAGGCGGTTGCGTCTCGGAGGATCACTGGCAGCGCTCGGGCTGGCGTTGGGTGCCTGCACTCCGGTAGATGCCCCCGCGCCCGCCGAGCCGGAGGGATCGCAAATGCAAGCAGTTGCAGATGACGCCGCACAGCCCGCGCTCGCATGGACAGGTCGCGGGCAGGAGCCTTTCTGGACTCTCCGGATTGCCGATCATGAGACCGAGCTTCGTCAACCCGGTGCAGGTTACGAGAAGACTGCCGATGACGTTAAGATCGATGAAGCCGCCGATGGGGCAGTCACGGCGGTGTTTCTCTCCAACGGGGTTCCATTTCTGACCGCAACGCGCACCAATCGGCTTTGCATTGATGGTGCCACGGGCGCACCGCTACCGTACGCGATGGCAGTCCAGAGCGGTGAGCAGAGTTTCGAAGGCTGCGGAGGTTCGACAGAGGAGTTTCTCTCCGAAACACCGTGGGTCATCGAAGACATCAACAAAAGAGGTGTTGTCGATCACGCGGAACCACGGATCGCGTTTGGCACCGATGGCAGTGTGAACATGCGTGCTGGTTGCGTGGAGTTGCGTGGGAGCTACGGCGTCAATGGGGGAGAGCTTTCGCTGGAGCTTGCTCCCGATCCGATGCAGGTCTGCGAAATTCCGGCATTGGCGCGGCAAGAGGCCATACTGGTCGAGATCGCCGGATCACCGCTACAGATCGGGGCTACAACGTGGGGTGAAATCCGGCTTACGTCAGGTAAGGGTGAGGTTTTGACCCTACGTCGCTAGGCGAACGTCCGGGATGAGGGCGCAAAGCAGCCATTTCGGGATGGGTTGAGCCGCATCCAATAACGCTGACAGAGTCGACGCCGACTTCCTGAGCTCGGCGGCATTGCCGGGATCGAACGCACTGCTCGGTGCGCCGAGCTCGATAGCGATTATGCTGGCGTCCTCCATGACCATGCCGATGCGGGGTGCTGTCAGTCTAACGACAACTCGTCTCCGATTGGCACAGTGGTCCCTGAAAACAGCCAGCCTCAGGCCACGAGGTTCTGCCAAGCGGCCAGGGCGGCCGAGCGGCGAAGTTTGTAGGTTTGTCGATCAACGAGATGACGTTCAGTGTTGAGGTGGTTGTGAAAGGAGGCATGGACTGAAGCGAATTTCTGCAGTGACTTCATCTGCCGAAATCGCTGCATGGCCCGCTCTCGTCGTCGGAATGGCAAGTGAGCATTCTCCGCCCGGTTGTTGAGCCGGCGTCCCTTCTCACGACGATCCAGGTCGCCTAGTTCGCACATCGCTGCGGGATAGGATCGCAGGCCGTCCGTGACGATTGCCTCAGCCCTTCCATGCCGTTTCAGAGCCTCCTTCATAAACGCCAACTCCGCAGCTTTATCCCGTCTCTTCGTGACAAAGCTTTCCAGGACTTCACCTTCTTGATCGACGGCACGCCACAGGTAGTGCTGTTCGCCGTTGATCTTTACGAACACCTCATCGAGGTGCCAGCGCCACTGGCGAAAGCCACGCATTCTGCTCACACGTTGGCGTCGAATATCCGCGGATAATATGGGACCGAACCTGTTCCACCACAGCCGCACAGTCTCGTGGCAGATGTCGATCCCACGTTCGAACAGCAGGTCCTCTACGTTCCGCAACGCGAGTGGGAACCGCACATACATCACCACCACCAGGCGAATGACCTCGGGCGACGAGTTGAAATAGCGAAACGGACTGGCTGGCTTCTTGGGTCGAGGCATGCCCCGACCTACCCTCGCCACCTCACTTTTCAATGAGGTGCATTTGCCCTGACAAGACCCAAATTATCGCCTGGGCAGACGATTTAACTCACGCTGAAGAAATTCCTCTTCAAAGCGTTCGCGAACGGCATCGCGTTCACCGGCAGACGACTGCCTTACCACCGTCCCGCTCGACGCATCCAGCGCACTTTGCACCTGTGCCCGCTCCAGCCCAGTGACCGCAGCAACAATCCCGGCCGGATCAGCTTTCAACTGGTCGAAACCAATCGTGGTAGACTCAAGTCCATTGGCGCGAATCCAAGTTTCAATCAGCAGGTTTTGTCGCTGGAGAAGAGCAATTGCCTGTTCCACGTTGTCATAATCGTAAGCCCACTCGCTCGCCGCCTCAAACGACGCGGCCCACTTGCGCGTCGCGCGGGCTTCGCACCAGGATAGTGCCTGTGAAACGAGGTCGTCGCGGCGCAGATGCACGACGGTCCAGCTCAGATCGCTGAACATGGTGGCGGCGCGGCTAAAACGCGCCAGATGCGAACCGTGCAGATTGATCGCCAGCCAGCCATTTTCTCCCGTACGGGCTGCGCGCAGCCTGCTGGCGAAAACCGACCATTCAATCCGCCCGCTATCCGGGTCGGCGAAGTGCCAGCGCTCGTTCAGCACCTGCAAATACTGCGAAGCCTGAAAATACTCATGCGGAATGCCGATCGACGACCGGCGCAGCAGATCGCTCAGCCACGTGCTGCCACTGCGCGGGGTGCTGAGCAGGAGGAATAGCCGCTGCGGCGGGGTCTCCCGGGCAAGGTCGAAGCGGCTCGAGATGAAATCTTCCTCCGGGATCGACCAGCCCTCCTGCATGTCGCCAATCGGCAGATAGTCCAGATCGCTCGCGACTGCCGCCCCTCCAACCACCTTGTCGAGCTTGCGGCGCACTCTGCGGGCGAAGTTTTTCATGCCGATCTCCGTGCCAAGCCGGGGATTTTCGATCGCGCGTAGGCGATTAGTTCAGCGATCACCCTGCGGTGGCGAGGCAGCAGGCAATTGGCCGCGCCCGACAGGAAGATAGTGATAGCCAGGACGACCACCAGCACGAGGAAAGAAGGTAGCGCAGGGCCAAACACCAGGTGGCTGAGCAAAATCGCTACCGCCCCTGCTACTGCCGAGGGCAGATAGGCAAGCACCAGATCGAGATAGGGAATCCCGGCGTGGTGCGAGATCAGCTTTAGCAGGATCGGAGTCTTGACCGTCTCGGCAACGAAATAGGAGATCGCCACACCTTGCGCTCCCCATTGCGCGCCGATCAGGAAGCAGCAGACCGTAAATGGGGCACCGAACTTCGACCAGTTGAACATCGCTTCCGGCTTGCCCAGGCTGATGAAGGCCAGCCCGTTGGTGCTGGTAACGACCTGGTAGCTGACAGTCAGCGCCAGCCACATCAGCATCTCGCCTGCGGGGTCCCAGCCGGGCCCGAACAGGTACAGGGTCACGCTGGTCGCGTAATAGGCAACGACCAGCAGAGGAGCGACCATTGCCATGGATAGCCCGCCGATGATCTTAAGATAGATCGCCCGATAGGCAGCCATGTCGTGTCTCTTGCGGGACAAGACGGGCAGAAACACCTGCGATATCGGCATGTTCACATTCTGCAGCGGAAATACGACCAGCTGATAGGCGCGGCTGTACTGGCCGAGCATGGCCGCCGTCGCCATGCGGCCAAGGATCACATTGTCGGCATTGCGCGAGAGGAACGCCAGAAACTGCGAGGCGGCGACCATCTGGCCGAAGTTCAGCAGCTTCTTCGCCGATCTAAAATCGAAGTTGAGATGCGGGCGCCAGCTGTCCGCCAGCCTGATGCCCATGAGCGTGATGAGCGCTGAGCTGAGCGAGGACAACCATATTGCCCAGTAATTGCCGATGATAAGGGCAAAGGCAATCCCGGCCGCCAGTCCGCCCAGGCTGCTGACCGTTTCAATCATCGACAGATGCTTGAACTTCAGGTCGCGATTGAGATTGGCCTTGTGCTGCAGTCCCAGGCCGGTGACGATGGCGACCAGTCCACTGGCCGCCAGAACATAGCCCGCCTGTTCGTTGCGATAAAAGGCGGCGATCAGCGGCGCACATAGCACCAGCAGGGCCGCAATCCCCAAGCCGCTCAGCACCGCCACAGTGAATAGCGCGCGGCGCTCATGATCGGTCAGGTCATCGTGGTGCACCGTGGCCTGTACGATGCCCATACCCTGAAAGATGCCGATGAAGACCAGCACCGGCGTTACCATCGCGATAATGCCAAAGTCTGAAGGCGACAGCAGCCGGGTCAGAATGACCAGAGAACCAAACGAGCAGCCGACCTTCACCGCCTTGGACAGGCTGACGAAGATCAGGCTGCTGAGCGCCTGGTTTTTGAGAGATGGCGAAGACGGCGTGCTCACGCGTTCTGCTGTGATGCACTTCCAAGTCTGCCGCTGAATGATGGCACGGTCAGCGCTCTCAGGAAGCGGTCGATATCCATCCCGATCTCATCCCATGAAAGTGATGACAAGTCGGGAGCGGGCGATGTGATCTTGCCGACATGCTCCGCAAATTCGCGCAGATCGCACGCGTCGAGCGGCGGTTCAAAGGTTCGGACCCATTCGGGGCCAATCGTGCGGCGCAGTTCGGGAATGGAGCCGATATTGGGGGCTAGCACCGGCTTGTTGCGGCACAGGGCGTGGATGGCAACGCCGCTATTGAGCATTTTCCCGTAGGGCAGAACCACGCCGTGCGAAGCATCAATCGCCACGTCCAGTTCGCGGTCGGGAATGCGCTTGTCTTCGAACTGCACCGCCACGCTCTCCTGCAGGTCAGCCAGAGCTTCCAGTTCGCGAGCATATTCGGCATCAAGCGCGCGCCCCGTAATGCTGAGCTCGACCTGCTTGCCCTCGCTGGTCAGGGCAGCGTCAGACTTGAGCGCGATGGCGGCGGAGATCAGGTCTTCCAGGTGCTTGTAGCGCCGGACCAGGCCAAAATTAATCAAGCGCACGCAATCACCACTGTGGCTGAACGGGGTCGGAGGAACTTCCGAGTCATATTCGCCGTGCGCCGTGACCAGATTGTGACAGTTTGCCGAGAGGCGGTCGGATGCCAGGATCAAGGCACGCGAGTGGTTCGACAGGAAGATCACGCCGTCAAGCCGCTTGAAGAACAGCCAGCGCAGCAGGTCTGACTTCTGGCTGTGCTCTTCGCTGTTATGGGCCACCCATATCAGCTTGAACCCGAATATCGCATGACAAACCAGCAGCACAATCGCCTTGAGCGTGGCCCGGGGGTTGGCGGAGTCCAGTTTGAAATTGCGTGGCCAGTGCACGATCACCGCATCGAGGCGAGCGAGCAGTTGCGGCCGGTAGCGCAACTCAACCACGGATTTGCCAAGGCTCGCGACAGCTTGCGAAAAGCGAGCGGTGAAGGGGTTTTCGTTCCGCAACGGGTCAATGGCGATGATAATGGCGACGTTCCTTTTTGCATGGGCGAATGAGGCATCCCCTGCAAATTATGATTAACCCCTTTGTACAGTTGAATTTCCTAACAGCCATCAGCTGCCTTGTGCTTAACGACTCGGTTCAGCGGCTTTTTTGCACGTGTTAGGCGGTGCAGCATGTCGAGAATGGGTTCGCATGCCGGCGCAAGCGGACGGGATTGAATTTGCGTGATTCCAGATGGGTTTGATTACTCCGGGCCATGGAGCGAGGAAGAGGCACGTGCGCGCAAACGCACCCGATTGCCGGACAAAGCGCAGGAGGTTGCTGGCAATTAGTTCTGAACTGGTACGGGCTGGCAGCAGACCAAATGTACCTTCTCGGAAGGGCGGCAAAGGTTCTGTCAGTCGGACGCTAACTTGTGTTGTGTGGACGGCGCTCGATTGGCAAGGGCTTGCAAGAGGGATCGGTCGGGTACGGTCTTGTGTTCGGCCTGTTTGTGCAGCAAATGCTGCTGGCCCTGATGTCGTCCGCCGATCAGGTCTCCTATCTCCACTGAGCGCTGGAAGCGCCGACGAGTTACCGGAGTGTCCTGGTCATTGGTCCCGTTGGATCGCATCACTGCGTAGTCCTAGCCAATAATGGTGCCGCCGCGGATCAGACGGCGGAAGCTGGATTCCTGAAGGGTTCGCCTCGCGCCATGAGTGCCCAGGCAACACGCGCCATCTTGTTGGCGAGCGCGATCGCGACGAGCTTGATTGGCTTGTCTTTCTCGATGAGTGTCTTGGCCCAGATATCCGGCGCACAGATATGTTTTCGCTTCGGGCTCAGCAGCGAGACAGCTCCGCTAACGAGTAGGGTGCGAAGGTATCGATCACCCATCTTCGAGATCCGACCGAGTTTTGTCCTGCCGCCGGTTGAGTTCTGCCGAGGAGCTAGACCCAGGAAAGCGGAAAACTCCCGTGCAGATGCAAACATCGCGGGAACTGTAACGCTTGCCGCCTGCGCAGTGGCGGTCACCGGTCCCACGCCTGGAATACTGGCCAGACGCTGGCTGACAGTATTATCGCGATGCCATTTCAATAGTTCCTGGTCGAGCCGGGCGTTCTGGATATCGATGTGGGTCAGCCTGGGGCAAGAGACTGGGGTTCGAAAACGCCGCTGAAAGCGCTCAAGAGACGGTCACAAAAATGCGCCTGTTACGGCTTGAGGCGCACAAACCCGCCTGTTCCGCGGGCTTGCGTGGACGCCCTTAAGCTAGAGACTGTTGCTCAAGGTAGGTGGCGGTGTTGTCAGTCTAACGCTAAACGGTCTCCACTCGCGGCACTCTGCCGCATAATGAGACCAACATGAAACCCATTTCCTTCAGGGACTGCGCGTTCACGGAATGGAATGCTGTGTCCGTTGCAGCAGCGTGAGATTTCAGCGTTGAGCCTTCGCTCGCCCGTAAGCGGATAACTTGACAGTCCCGTCCGCAGCAAATGGGTGAACTCTCTGCTTCGCACATCAGCGCACTTAACGCCAATAAGTTGACGGTACCCAGTCGACTACACGCCGCCAATATATGTCATTGACTTATGTGCCATTGGCATATATGAGAATGGCATGATTGCTTTGCAG
Source organism: uncultured Sphingomonadaceae bacterium (assembly GCA_964406535.1). Taxonomy (GTDB): domain Bacteria; phylum Pseudomonadota; class Alphaproteobacteria; order Sphingomonadales; family Sphingomonadaceae; genus Alteraurantiacibacter. The sequence continues at coordinate 13,833 of CAYOSE010000038.1, read as the reverse complement.
ACCGTTGTCGAACTGCCCGAGTTCCTGCGGCGTGCCAAAGCCATCATGAGCGATGACGAACGTATGGCGCTGGTGAATTACATCGCTGCCAACCCCGAGGCAGGTATCCCGCTCGGCGGCGGATTGCGCAAGGTTCGCATACCGCGCGCAGGTGGAGGGAAGAGTGGCGGTTATCGGACGATCTATGTGCTTGGCGGCCAGCACATGCCGATCTTCCTCATCACTGTGTTCGCCAAGAGTGAGAAAGACAACCTGACCAAAGCCGAGCGGGCAGCAGCCGTGGAATTGAGCAAGGCCCTGATCGCAGCATACGGAGATCGATAGATGAGCGCTTATGAAAGTATCAAACAGGGGTTGAGCGAAGCGCTGGACCATGCCCAGGGCAAGGATATCGGTGCTCGTGTCCATCACATTGAGGTGCCGTCAGTCGATGTTGCAGCGATCAGGGCAAAGACTGGCCTTTCTCAAAGCGCATTCGCCCGTAGCATTGGGGTTGCGAAAGGTACGTTGCTTAATTGGGAACATGGTCGCAGGCGACCGACCGGTCCGGCGCAAGTGTTGCTCGCCATGATTGCGAAGAAGCCTTCACTGGTCAGTGAGCTCCTTCGATAAGCGCCATTATGTGAAGTGAATGACCATCTGCCCGAGGACGGCGTCGGAGAGGATCTCGCGGTGGCGGTTCTTTGGTCGGCCCCGCAGACTACCTGACTCGCCCTTGCGGAACTGTGTAGTGGCTGGATCACAGCTACCAGGGTCGACAACGGCTGTGAGAAATGGCCGCCTTCGGTGCGCATTGCAGTCATTTCTGGATGGATTGAGCTGCTTCCATTAGGGCCGAAAGGGCAGACACCGACCTACCAAGCTCCGCGACCTTGCCTGGATCGAACGTACTGCCCGGGGCGCCAAGTTCGATCGCGATAATACTCGCGTCCTCCATCACCATGCCGATGCGGGTATAGAGCAGCCTGACGAGCTCGGTCTCGTTTTCATCCATGTCGTCACGAAGCCATGGAATGGCGAAACAGTCCACCACCAGCTTTCTAAGTGCGTACCGGCCCGTCAGTCGAGCAGCTCGCCCAGCTTGACATCGAGACCCTTGGCGAGCCGCTCGATAACTTCAATCGACGGGTTGCGGCGCCCTCTTTCGAGGTCACTGACATAGGTGCGATGGATATCTGCATGGTGCGCGAGCTCCTCCTGCGACCAGTCACGCGCCTGCCTCAGGCGACGCAGGTTCCGGGCAAGGCGATCGTGAACATCCACGCGCACCTGTTGGCCGGGATGTCGACAATCAATCTACAGACGATCAGTTACATTCTGACTTGACTTCAATTCGCTATGGAGCGCTACTATCGTCGATGAGTGACATGAATACATCGACGGGAAAGCCCTCCGGCCAGGTGATCGAGGTCATCAACCGCCAGCGCCTGATCGCGCTGGCGATGGAACGCGGGTACAATGCCTTCCTGCCCGTCTATGATGACGGGATCGATCTGATTTTATGCCGCGAGCACGGCAGGGGCGGCTCCGCTGACCTGGTAAAGGTGCAGCTGAAGAGCCGCTGGACCATTCACAGGAAATACCTTGGCCGCGACATCTGGATCGCCTTTCCCGACGGCGGCGACTGGTATCTTGCGCCGCATGACCAGCTGGTCAAGCTGGCCGATGAGGCTGGCTTTACGACGTCGGCATCATGGACCGAGAACGGAAGCTATCACAGGTCGCCCATTTCAGACCAGCTTCGGCGAGCCATGGACCAATGGCGCATTTGACATTGGTGCAAGATCGCCAGTCCGCGCTGCGCAAGATTACTCCGGCTCGTAAGTCCACCATTCCGGCCACTTGACCTTGCGCGGCGTGCGGGTCGCTTCCCAGACTATGCGCTGTTCCTCTTCCGACAGCCCGATCCAGTCGAGCCGCGCAAGCGCCTTTTCCACGATCCAGGGGTTGATCTCCCAGCGCGCTCGCGTCCTGTCGGTCGAGTACTTCAGCACGGCGAGACCAAGATCTTCGAGAATGACATCGACACCATTCTCTATGAACGTCACGGACATGTCGAACTGCTCGACAGTTGCCTGCCTGCGGCGGGCCCTCGCCTGCTGGATTGCATCAAGGGCATAGCGGTTTTCCGCGCTTTCTCCCTTCAGCCCCTTGTGCATCAACTGCAGAAGAAAAGCCTCCTCGACCGTGACCTGCCTGGTCGCGCCTTCATCGCGTATGGTCACCAGCTCCCCCAGCAAGTCCTCGTAGGGCGCTTCGCGGCGCAATCCCTTCGGGCGGCCCTTTGGATTGCCGGACTGGCCCTTTCTGAACCGGGTTGCCCTTGGCGGCTTGCCGTAACCGGCGCTGCTATCACTCGTCATCGATCCGCCCCTTCGGCCAGTGCAGCTTGTGCGGGTGGAAGGTGAAGAACCTTATGTCCTTTACCTGCCTGGCATTGAACTTCCTGCGCCCTGGCCTGCTCAATGCCGCCTGCACTGCCCAGGGATGCATGTTCCAGCGGCAGCCTCCGACCCTCATATCGGGTTCCGCGAGCCCGAGGATATCAAGCGCAGCATTGGCGTTGTCGGAGCTATAATGCAGGACTGTCTGGCGCACCGGGAAGACCTTCCCGCGCTTGCGGTTGTGGAATGCATCGCGTTCCTCAACCCACTTGAGAACCCGCCGGATCGCCAGCCTGTTGCCTGCAAGGGCGTCCTTTAGCGTCTGGCGCTGCATCGCCTCTTCGGCAGTGAGTTCGCGCTCCTCACCGTTCACGATACCGGAAAAGCGCTTGTCGAGTATGATGTCCAAAGGCGTACCGCTGGCGCTCTTCCTGGGCCGTCCCCTGGGATTGCCGGACCGGCCCTTCTGGAAGCGTGTATCCCTGCTCATTGCGCGAGCTCCCTTGCGCCTTCGCGATGCACGAGTTCGGGGGGCTTGCCGGTCATGTCGGTCCAGCGCTGCAGGGCAAGCGCCACGTAAGCCGGATCGATATCCAGGCCGCGGAAACACCGGCCCACGCGTTCGGCAGCAACGAGACTGGTCCCCGAGCCGAGGAAAATATCGAGCACGAGGTCGCCGCGTGCGGTCACGTCACAACAGGCATCGGCCACCATCGCCACCGGCTTGACCGTCGGGTGCAGGTCAAGATCCTCGCGGCGCGAGCCCTGCATCGAATTGACGCTCGGATAGTCCCACACATTGGTACGGTTGCGACCGTGCCGGCCCAGCTCGACATTGTTGGCGTGGGGCGTGTCGCCGACGCGGTAAACGAACACCATCTCGTGCTTCGAGCGATAGAGCGAGCCCATTCCGGCATTGCTCTTGTTCCACACGCAGATGTTGAGCAGCTCGTCGTAGACTCCGGCGGCCGAAGCGGCGACATCGTCCATGTGGCGCCAGTCCATGCACACAAAGTGCACGGCGCCCTCGCGCGAGACCCTGGCGCAGGCGCCCAGCGTGTCCCGCAGGAATGCCTGGAACTCGGGCGTCTTCATCTCGCCTGACGCCATGGCGAACTCGCGGTGGCGCCCCTTTGCGTTGGCATGGCCATTGATCTTCACGTTATAGGGCGGGTCAAGAAACGCGCAGTCAATCTTCGCGCCATCGCCCACGACCTGCCGCAGGAACGCCACGTCGCGTCCGTCGCCGCAGCCGACCCGGTGTTCGCCCAGCTGCCAGATATCGCCTGGCTGCACGTTCGGCTGCCCGGGAACGGGCGGGATGACCTCGTCGTCAGGGACTTCGCTCTCGCCGAGGATCACGTCGATCTCGCCCGTGCTGAACCCTGTCAGCGACAGGTCGATGTCGAGCTCCGGCAAGGAGATCTCGGCCAGTTCGAGCTTGAGGATCTCGATATCCCAGCCTGCATTGAGCGCGATCTTGTTGTCAGCCAGCCGCAGGGCCTTCTTCTGGTGTTCGGACAGGCCTGCAAGCGCAATGACCGGCACCGCATCGAGACCCAGCTCGCGCGCGGCGCGCAGCCGGCCATGCCCGGCTATGAGATTGCCTTCCGGGTCAGCCAGTATCGGGTTGGTAAAGCCGAAGGCGCGGATGGATGCTGCAATCTGCGCGACCTGCCTTCCCGAATGCGTGCGCGCATTGCGCGGGTCAGGTGTGAGATCGGAGGGCGCCAGATAGATGACTTCCAGCGGCGCGTTGTTACTGATTTCATTGATATTCATTGTCAGGGACTCCATTTATCCGGATTCACGAGACCCCTGATTATTCACATAACTGCCCCCAAGAAAACCAACGTTTTGACATCCCCGTTTTCCGACTGGACTTCGCCCCAAAAGCGAGCATGACAGTCCCGACGCCCGGCACTTCCCGGGCTTGTCTCGGTGACGGCGGCCAGTTCCGGCCCGCCGCAAACCGGAGACAGACAATGGCTGACAAGGCCCTCACAAAACCCACAAAGCTCGACACGCTGGAAAAGCTCCTGCGCCGCAGGCAGGGCGCGAGCATCGCCGAGATGACAAGAGCGACAGGGTGGCAGGCTCATTCGGTGCGCGGGGCATTGGCCGGCGCGCTGAAGAAGCGCGGCCTTGCCATCACCTCTTCGAAAGAAAAGGACGTCCGGCGCTATTCGGTCGGTGAAGAGTGATGACCGACGATATCGAGAGCACCATCGCGTCGCTCGAAGCCATGGACCTCGACGAGCTGCGCAGCTTCTGGCGCAGGCGTTGCGGCAGGCCGCCGGGCCTCCGATCCGAACCGATCATGCGGCAGCTGCTCGCCTGGCGGGTGTCCCTTGCGCGGTAGAAAGGGAAGGACCAACCATAGAACTGGAATAGTTTGGCGCGGTCACCTTGGGCCATGATCCACAACCGCTCGGGAAATATGGTGAACGCGACATCTTCGACCTTTGTCTTCCTCTTGCGATGAAGCAAGGTGTCTAGCGCTTGCCGAACCTCCGGATCTTCAGGAATGGAATAGTCAGCAGGAAAGCCATCGACAGTCAGCACGAGCGGTGCGATCTCCACTCCGGAGTGCTCCATTATGTGAAGGAGCAGTCGGCCATAAGCTTCGGATATGCTATGACCTTCGATGAGGAGCGGAACGCTCGCCTTTGAGCTGGTCTTAGTCATCTTCATCATCCTCCAAATGGCGGTACTCGGCGAGCCCGACATATTCGGTCCGTGCGATGCGCCCGAATGCTGCCCAACCACCGCCGGGGCGGTCCAGCCTGACTAGGCCCGGACGCCTCGCTTCGAACAGGCGCCCATGAGCAAGGTCGGCGACGACCGAAACGGCGTTGCCATGGGCGGTTGTCCCCGTCGGCAAGAGGAGCAAATGCCCTACTTCAGCATCGATCGAGGCTCCACCCCAATGTTCATCAGCTACGATCAGTGGCTGTGGCGTCAGCGCGCCGAGAATCTGCGCGCGGAGCGATTGGGGAGTGAGCTTACGAAGTGCTTCGGCTCGCGCGCCACCGATCATGTTCTCGCCCCACCGCAGGTGTGTCACCAAAGTCGCGTAGCCGACGCTAAATTGACATGCGATGCGATAAACCTCTGCAGGTGTAGCGGTTTCCGGTTTGAGACCGCGGATTGCAAAGGCGTTGCGAAGACCCAAGGTCGGAATGAGCGCGTAAGCGGCGAATGTGTCGGCGCTATACTCTTCTGGTACATCCCAAGGCCGGTTAGTCTGGTTTACGCGGAGCTCGTCGATTGACGATCCATGCCCGAGGACATGATGGCCAAGTTCGTGGGCGCAGTTGAAGGTGCGGCGGACAAGCGGACGCTTGCTCGACAGGTGAATGCGCGGTGGCGAACCGCGTTGATACATGCCTTCCATGTCGATGTCGTTGAACCGCACGCGCACACCGTGCGCCTCGGCGACCGAATAAATACAGACCGGGCTGACGAGATCCTTGCCCGCCTTCAGCCGAGCCGAGATCGCTGCTTTCATCGCCTTGTCTGCCAAGGCGCGGCGATTTTGCATCATTGGTTTAGCTGCCGCTTTCATGGGTTGGGCTCCTTTTCGTCATCGTCCGACTTCATCGCAGCGATGAGTGTGAGGAGGCGATCAAGATCGTCAGGCTTAAGCTTGCTGAGTTCGCGGGCAGCGAGCTGCAATTTGGGATCGTCAGCGTCGGCACGTTCAGGCGCCTCACCCAGCAGCCAAGCTACCTTTGTGTCATAAAGGTCGGCTAGCTTGGCGAGCTCATGTGCAGCAATGCGACGGTTGCCCGCCTCCATCTCTGAAATGGTCGGCCGATGCATATTCATCAGCTTCGCAACCTGGCCCTGCGACAGCCCCGCAGCTTCGCGCGCCGCCCGCAATCGAGCATGAATTGCAACCGAAGGATCATTGCTCATTTTCACTCGGCTCCCTCGGTTTCCTCGGCTTCTTGCGCCTCGAGGATCTTCAGAACGAGATCGACTGTTTGATCGATTGCCAAAGGCTGATTAGTCTCCTCATCGACGAAAATGTTGGCCTCACAAGGGATGGACTTGCCGAGCGCAATTCCCAGCATCCCAGCAGCGACCGGCCACACCTTGCTGGTGAACTTCGGAAGGGATTCAACAGGCTTCGTGGCGCCGTCGATAGAGGGACACTCTTCGCCGCTGAGGGACTGTACCGACTGCAGCACTTCGACCAGCTTTGTCCTGACAATGCTCGGATCCATGACGATTCTCCAATTCTTACTAGTGGTAAGATATTCTTACCAACGGAGATGTCAAGGGACGTTGTTCTGCGGAGACGACATTGCTCGCTCTTTGATCGAGAGCCTTTCGCATTGGTGAAGGTTCTCGGAACTAGTTCCGTCTGCTTTGGGGAGCCGAAGTCAACGGCTCAAACGACCGGGTTTAGAGCGCAATGCAGTCATTCCCCGAGAGCGTGAATAGCGTCCATGAGCGCCGAGATTGCGCGTATGGCGTTGCTCAACTCTTCGACCTTCGCTGCATCGAAAGTGCTCTTCGGACTACCGAGACTTAGCGCGACGACGCTCGCATCCTCCATGATCATCCCGATGCGGGTATAGAGCAACCGCATAAGTTCAGCCTGGTTATCGTCCATGCGGGTACGAAGCCGTGCCCAGCGGCCCAAGTCCAGAGCCATCATTTCAATAACTTACGGAGAAGTGCACAACGGACTGGACTAGTCCGCCACGTCGAGCATTGGTGGGTTTGCCCGGTGAGCCGGGCTTCCTCCAGTAGCGGCGGCCATTCCGGCGCCGCACAACCGGAGACCAGATCATGACCAGCACCGATACGAACATCAACGACGCAGCGAAGTCGCCCGCGAAGCGTGATGCCGCCAAGACAGCCGGAAAGCGGCCGAACACCACCAGTGCATCGAACGTCCGGATTGCCAAGTCGGTCTCCGCCGCGCCTTCGCGGCTCGACCAGCTGCAGCAGATGCTCATGCACAACGACGGCGCCAGCCTGGCTGAGATGAGCGTGGCAACCGGCTGGCAGCAGCATTCGATCCGCGGGGCCATGGCAGGCGCGCTCAAGAAGCGCGGGCTAACCATCAGCTCGGAGAAGATCGATGGCGTGCGCCGCTATCGCGCGATTGTACCGGCATGAGTTCCGCAGCAATCGAGAGCGTCATCGCCGATATCGAGGTGATGGGACTTGATGAGCTGAGGCGCATCTGGGGGAGGCGCTACGGCCCTCCCCCGCCACTTCGTTCCGAGCCGTTCATGCGCATGATGCTCGCCTGGCGGATCCAGGCCAATGCTCTGGGCGGCCTCGACAAGACAACCAGGCGGGCGCTGGCGAAGAAGGGATCGCCGCATGCCGAAGGCCTGCATCTGGGCGTCGGCGCCCGACTGACCCGCAACTGGAAGGGGCGCAAGGTCGAGGTCATCGTCGAGGAGGACGGCTTCCGTTTCGAGGACCGCGTCTATCCCAGCCTCTCGGCCGCCGCCACCGCGATCGCCGGGTACAAGTGGAACGGCCCCCGCTTCTTCGGGCTCAGGGAAGACACATGACCCGCAAGGCGATCCGCTGCGCCATTTACACGCGCAAGAGTTCAGACGAAGGTCTCGACCAGTCCTTCAACAGCCTCGATGCCCAGCGCGAAGCAGGCGAAGCCTATATCGCCAGCCAGGCGCATGAAGGCTGGACCTGCATTCCCACTGTGTATGGCGATGGCGGGCATTCCGGCGCCACGCTGGAGCGCCCCGCCCTCCAGCGTCTGCTCGCCGATGTCAATTCCGGCAGGATCGATGTCGTGGTCGTCTACAAGATCGACCGGCTGACCCGCGCGCTCGCCGACTTCGCCCGGATCGTTGAGCGCTTCGATGCCCATGAGGTCAGTTTTGTCAGCGTTACACAGTCCTTCAACACCACCTCGTCAATGGGACGCCTGACCCTCAATGTCCTGCTCTCCTTCGCCCAGTTCGAACGAGAGGTGACCGGTGAGCGGATCCGCGACAAGATCGCCGCCTCCAAGGCCAAAGGCATGTGGATGGGCGGCAACCTGCCACTTGGCTATGATCTGCCCGCGCCCGGCACACGCATCCTCCTCGTCAATGCCGAGGAAGCCAAGACCGTCAGACATATCTTCGTCCGATATCTGCAGCTGGGGTCGGTCCATGCCCTCAAGCGCGATCTGGCCCGCGACGGCATCACTTCCAAGCGCTGGACGACGGCCAAGGGCAAGGAAGTGGGCGGCATGCCCTTCAACCGCGGCGCGCTGTTCCACCTGCTGCGCAATCCGATCTACCTTGGTCAGATCCGCCACAAGGGTGTCGTCCATGACGGTGGTCATGAAGCGATCGTCGCGGAGGACCTGTTCGCCAGGGTCCAGCACTCGCTCGATGGTCATGCACCACGCAAGCGGAAGAAGGGCGAGACGCCACAGGCCAAATCGCACCTAACCGGAAAGCTTTTCGATGCCCATGGCGAGGTCATGAGCCCGGTTCATACACGAGGTCGGGGTGGAACGCTCTACCGCTATTACGTCTCGGCATCCCTGCAACAGGGCAGCAAGGTGATCGATGATGGTGTGCTCCGCCGCATTGCCGCCACCGATCTGGAGAAGGCGCTGGCCGTACTGATTGCGCGCTGGCTGCCACAAGAGCCATCGCCGCTCGCCATCATCACCGCGGTGCATGTCCGCGAGGACGGATTACTAATCGATCTTTCTGCAGGGATTGAGAAGGACCTTGCGCCCAACCTTCGCGCCAGCGACCAGATCATCCATGCCGATACAACCAGCGTCCGATTAAAGGTTCCGCTTCAGCTTCCCCTGCGCGGCGGGCAGCGCCTGGTGATCGCAGGCCATGCGCACCCGGCGACACCCGATGCGGCGCTGATCTCGGCGCTCAGAAAAGCCCATCGCATGGTCATCTGGAAGCGCGGCCTGCCATCCCTCGATACCGCGCCGACTTCACCTTACGACCGCTATATTCTGCGCCTCGCCTTTCTCGCCCCCGATCTGCAGCGCGACATCCTGGCCGGACGCCAGCCGCCAACGCTGACCCTCGAGAAGCTCAAGACGATCACTATCCCGATTGACTGGCGCGCCCAGCGCGATGCGCTTGGTTGGCACCCGGCCTGAGCGATGGGCATAAGTTCCCTGCTAGGTCGGCAAAAGTTCCCTGCAATGATGAGAAAATTCCCTGCTCTTTTGTCCAGGGAATTACCAGCTCGTCGATCGCGATTATCGCGTGATCATAATGATTTGCGAGCACCTCTCGAGGTGATTTCACGGTAATATCGCCCCTGAGACCACGAAATTCCCTGCAGATTCCCTGTTAAACAGGGAAACCAAACCGATCTCAAACCGCGTGGAGACGTTCGGGTTGAAGTCGCCCGAACAAGCCGCGGAGACTCGCTCAAAACACTTCCCTGGTGACGGATTGGCGCACGCAAAGCCGCGCACACCCCGCGAGAGCAGTGAATGGTCAAAAATGGAGATATATCAATGAAGTACGTGGCGGAGAGGGTGGGATTCGAACCCACGGTACCCGTAAGGGCACAACGGTTTTCGAGACCGTCCCGTTCGACCACTCCGGCACCTCTCCGCGAAGATCTTGGCGCAAATGGACGCGAGAACCGCGCCCTCAGTCGTCAGGGAGCGCGGCGGTTAGCCCAAGTCGCATCGCTTGCCAAGGCCTCTCTCTCGCCTTTGCGTGCCCCGCTGTGAAACACAGCCGTGGATGGCTGGAAAACACGGCTTGTGCGCGAAAAAACGCCGCTTATATTCGCAAACATGATGGATCGGTCGGAATTCTTCTCACCGCAAGCCGGACGACAGGTGGAGGCACCGCGCCACGCTACTGCCCGCTTTGCCATCGGCCAGGTCGTCCGCCACCGCCTGTTCGACTTCCGCGGCGTCGTGTTCGATATCGATCCGGTCTACGCCAATAGCGAAGAATGGTACGAATCCATTCCGGCAGAGATGCGCCCCAACCGCGACCAGCCGTTCTACCACCTGCTCGCCGAGAACGAGGATTCGTCCTACGTCGCCTATGTCAGCCAGCAAAACCTGCTGACCGACGAGGACGGCGGCCCGATCGACCATCCGGGCGTCCCGCAGCTCTTCGACGACTACCGCAAGGGCCGCTATCGCCTGCGGCGCAGCCTGACGCACTAGGCACCAGCAGCGCACAATACCGCGCCGTTGGCAGAGCGTCGGGGCCACCCCAGAATTCGGATGATGATGCAGCGAGAATGGTGAGGTTTTGCGACCCGGCGCGCATCCTTCGACAAGCTCAGGATGATCGGCTTTTCCAGTCGTGAGTACCGGCAGCGCAAAACAGCGCCGTTCGCAGCGGATCAGGGCCGAATTCTCAGCTCTTGATCTTCCAGCCGCTCTTGAGAATCCGATAGGTAACAAAGCCCATCACCAGGTTCAGCACGCCCACGCCTGTCGCCGCGACCAGCACATGCGCGTTGTCGTTGCCGATATCGCTCATCCCCAGGAAGCCGTAGCGGAAGCCGGAAATCATGTAGAAGAACGGGTTGGCGCGGCTGATCATCTGGAACACCGGCGCCAGATTGCTGATGACGTAGAACGTACCCGACAGCAGCGAGAGCGGGGCAACCACGAAATTGCTCACCGCCGCCGCATGGTCGAACTTTTCCGCCCAGATGCTGGTCAGCAGGCCCAGCAATGCCAGGAACATCGACCCCATCAGCCCGAACCAGACGATCGCCCAGGGATGCGCCGCATGCAAGGTCACGCCGGGATAGAGCCACATCGCCACCGCGACCGCACCGCCGACCAGCACTGCGCGCGTCATCGCCGCGCCCACGATGGCGGACATCAGCTCAGCATTGCTGAGCGGCGGCATGAGGAAATCGATGATCACGCCCGTCATCTTGCCCTGCAGCAGCGAGAAGCTGGAATTGGCAAAGGCGTTTTGCATCATCCCCATCATGATCAGCCCGGGGGCGATGAAGCTGGCGAAGGGCACGCCCAACACCTCGCGGCCCCCACGACCGAGCGCGACGGTGAAGATCACCAGAAACAGCAGCGTCGTGACCGCCGGCGCCCAGATCGTCTGCATCTGGACCTTGAGAAACCGGCGGATCTCCTTAATATAAAGGCTCCACAACCCGATCCGGTTGATACCGATGATCTGTGGTTCCCCCTTGGGTGCGAAAGTACGGTTGATGGCAGCACCTGCTGCACTGCCTGCGGAGCCTGTGCCATTAGGGGTGACTGCCGTTATCGGAGCTTGATCGGCCATGCAGTGCCGCCTATCGGCGAGCGCTCTCGATGGCAAGGGACACGCGCTCTTCATCGGCGCAAAATCCCGCCACTGCGAGATGACGACAGGAATATTGAATGAGCTGGACTGACGAACGCATCGCCACGCTGACCAAGATGTGGGAAGGCGGCGCCACGGCGAGCCAGATCGCCGACGAGCTGGGCGGTGTCTCGCGCAATGCCGTGATCGGCAAGGCCCACCGGCTGGGCCTGAAATCGCGCCCCTCCCCGGTCAAGGCGAACGAGGAAAAGCCGGCCAAGAAGGCGGCGGCCAAGCCCGCCAAGGCCAAGCCGCGCAGCGCTCCACCGCGTGAGGCCGCGCCCGAAGCGCCCGCCGCCAAGCCCGCCACGACCGAAAAGGCCGCACCGCCGCCCGACAGCCAGCCGCTGCCGGGTCGCCAGGGGGACATGCCGCGCATCGTCTCGGTCGGTCCGGGTGGCTTCCTGCGGCAGGGTCCGGGCGACCAGCAGGCACCGATCCCGCCGGCCCCGCCGCGCCGCCTTGTGCCGGCCAAGCCGAGCCCCGAGATCGCCGACAAGACCAGCCTGCTCGACCTCAGCGACCGCGTGTGCCGCTGGCCGATGGGCCATCCGGGCGAGGCCGACTTCCACTTCTGCGGTGAGAAGGTGAATCCCGGCTTCCCCTATTGCGTCGAACATTGCGGACGGGCCTATCAGGCGCAGCTGCCGCGCGGCGCGCGCCGTCCTCCTCCGCCGCTGCCGTTCGGCGGGCCCAGAGTGCGCTAAGAGCGTTCGCTAAGGCTTTCGCCAGGGCGTTCGGCGCTACAAAACGAATTACGGGAAGGCCCGCCTGCATCGCTGCATGGCGGGCTTTTTCTTGGGAGCTTGAGCGCGATCAGCCCCGACGCGCGAACCAGATCGTGTGGCGCGGCCCCTTGTTGTTCGGACGGGCGCGCACGGCGATCTCCTCAACATCCAGCCGTGCGTCGCGCAGGCGGGCGGTGAACTTGTGGTCGGGTGCCGCGGACCAGATGGCGAGGATTCCGCCCGGTGCCAGCGCATCGCGCAGGCGCGCAATCCCGGTCCTTGTATACAGGCGCTCATTGCCCTCGCGCACGATCCCGTCGGGACCGTTGTCCACGTCCAGCAGGATCGCGTCGTAGCGCGGCGTGGTGTTGTCGACCGCATCGTCGACCAGTGCCGCCACGTCGGCGATCTCGATTGATCCGCGCGGATCGTTCAATGTCTCGCCGGTCAGGTGAACCAGCGGCCCCTGCGCCCAGTCCAGGATCTCGGGCACGACCTCGGCCACGATCACCTGCCCTTGCGCGGGAAGCATCTCCAGCGCGGCGCGATAGGTGAAGCCCATGCCATATCCGCCCACGAGGACGCGCGGGGCAGGCTTGTCCAGCCGCTCCAGCGTCAGCCGGGCGAGCTGTTCCTCGCTGAACTGCATCCGCGTGCCCATCAGTTCGTCACGGCCGAGCATGATGATGTAATCGCGCCCGTGGCTGACCAGCGTCAGCGTGTCGCCTCCGGGAATATCGGCGGTCGCGATCTCTTCGCGTGGCAGCATCGTCGTTGTCCCTTCACGAAAGCAGGGCCGCAGCGCAGTTTCGCGCCACGACCCTGTTTTTCAATCGAAAATGGTTAACCTCAAGTTTCCTTGAGATTTCCAAATTTCACTAGCATCCAGATGATGGCGAGCCGGAAGCGAAGCTGGCAAAAGGCCAAAAGGGTGGGATTTCGCGACCCGGCGCGCAGCGACCGTTTATGGTCGTGAGCACCGGAAGCGCGAGAACCCGCCTCTTCGCAGGCCGTCAGGGCTGGATGTCCCGATGGCCCTTCAGACCTAGTCGTCCTTGAGGAAGGCCGGGATATGATCGGACCCGCCGGAGTCGCCCCCGCCTTCGCCGCCACGGTCACGACGCGGGCCACGCCCGCCACGATCGCCACGGCCACCGCGACGGTCGCCACGGCCACCACGGTCGCCGCGCGGCTCGCGGGGTTCGCGCGGCGGACGGGTGTCCTCCAGCTCCTCGCCGGTTTCCTGATCGACCACGCGCATCGACAGGCGGACCTTGCCGCGATTGTCGATCTCGAGGACCTTGACCTTAACTTCCTGACCTTCGGAGACGACGTCGGTCGGCTTTTCGACGCGCTCGTTCTTCATTTCGGAGACGTGGACGAGGCCGTCCTTGCCGCCCATGAAGT
>CAYOSE010000037.1:0-23113 GCA_964406535.1 uncultured Sphingomonadaceae bacterium | reverse complement strand
CATGCTCCTTGCCCGGTGCGGTGCAGATGAACTGGTCGTCGCCCAGCGCGCCCAGCCCCCGGAAATCGGGCGTGAGCGCGCGCACCTCTTCCTCGCTGTCGAACAGGTAGATGCCGTAGCCCAGCGGGTTGAGCCAGGTTTCGCGCGGGCGGCCGCCGAGCAGCGCCGCCGCCTCGACCCATTCGCCGGGCGCGGTCGCAATCGCGGGCAAGGCCAGCTCGTAACCGGCTTCGCTCCGCCGTACCTCCAGCAGGCCCGCCTGACGGGTGCGGAAGGTCACGCGCTCGCCGCCATCCCGCTGCAGCAGGACATGCCCGCTGGCCAAGGTCGCATGGCCGCATAGCCGGATTTCGCAGGCGGGCGTGAACCAGCGCAGCTCCCAGTCCGCCGCCCCGGTTTCGTCACGCACGAGGAAGGCGGTCTCGGCAAAATTGTTTTCCGCCGCAATCGCCAGCAGCACCTTGTCGGGCAGCCAGCTGCGGAGCGGCATCACCGCCGCCTGATTGCCGCCAAAAGCGCGCGCGGCAAAGGCATCGACATGCCAGTAAGGCAGGGCCGTGGGCATTACGCGCCCTCGCTGCGGTCGGACAGTTCGGGGAGCAGCTCCTCGGCGGCCACGCCGGTCTCGTCCACCAGCCCTTCGGGATCGGGGTGGATCAGCACCTCGACGCCGGGGAAGTCGCGCTCGATCTTCGCCTCCAGCTCGTCCATCACGCGGTGCGCCTCGGCCACCGTCATCTGTGGATCGACGGCGGCATGGAACTGCACGAAGTCGCGCGTGCCCGAATTGCGGGTCCGCAGATCGTGGACGCCGCGCAATTCGGGATGGTTGGCGATGGCGGCGAGGAATTCCTCGCGCTTTTCCTCAGGCCATTCCTTGTCCATCAGATGGTCGATCGCCTCGCCCGCGGCGCGAAAGGCGCTGAAGCCCAGCCACAGGGCAATGGCGAGACCGAACAGCGGATCGACCCCGGTCAGGCCGACATAGCGATCAAGCACCAGCGCCGCGATGACGGCAAGGTTCAGCGCCAGGTCGGACTTGTAATGCAGGTGGTCGGTCGCGATCGCCACGCTGGTGGTGCGGCGAATGACGTAACGCTGCCAGCCGAGCAGCGCGAGCGTGGCGATGATGGCGATGATCGAGACAAAGATGCCACCTTCGGCCTCGGCGACCCGGCTGCCCGAAAGCCATTGCTCGATCGCGCGGAAGGCCAGACCAAACGCCGACAGCGCGATCAGCACGACCTGGAACATCGCCGACAGCGCCTCCGCCTTGCCATGGCCGAAGCGATGGTGGTGATCGGCGGGCATGGCCGCGATCCACACGCCCACCAGCGTCGCGATGCTGGCGATCAGGTCGAGCGTGGTATCGGCGAGGCTGCCGAGCATGGCAGTCGACGAGGTCTGCATCACTGCCCATACCTTCGCCCCGGCGAGGAACAACGCCATCGCGATCGAGGCAAAGGCGGCGCTACGCGTTAGCCTGGCGCGTTGGGCCTCCTGCGCGGTCATTGGCATATGGGTCATGGATACAGCAGGGCGCTGGTCCACCCCTTCCCATCCCGGTCGAACTGGCGCCGTTCGTGCAGGCGGTTGGGCCGGTCGAGCCAGAATTCGATCCGCGCCGGATTCAGACGGAAACCCGTCCAGTGCGGCGGGCGCGGCACTTCGCCGGCGTCGCGATAGGTGTCGGAAATCTCCTCGACCCGCGCCAGATAGGTCGCGCGCGTGTCCAGCACGCGTGACTGGTCCGACGCCGCCGACCCGGCCTGCGAGACGAAGGGGCGGGAATGGAAATAGGCGTCCGCCTCGGCCTCGGTGACTTCAGTGAGCGGGCCCTCGATGCGGATCTGGCGGCGCAGGCTCTTCCAGTGGAACAGCAGCGCGGCATGCGGATTGGCGAGCACCTCGCCGCCCTTGCGGCTCTGGGCATTGGTGTAGAACACGAAGCCATCCCGGTCGTGCCCCTTCAGCAGCACCATGCGCGCCGAGGGCAGGCCACCGGGCGTTGCGGTCGCCAACACCATGGCGTTGGGATCATTGGGCTCGCTGTCACGCGCGGCGGCGAACCATTCCTCGAACAGCGCGAAGGGGTCGTCACTGGGAATTTCATTATCGACGAGGCTCATGGCCGGGTTCCGCTGTGTGATGGGGGCAGGTTTCGCGCCTCCCTATCCGCCCCGCGCCCGCCAGCCAAGTGCGGGTTTGCGGGGTTTGATTCTGTTTGGGCGCCGCGTCAGCCCGCCAACACACCTGCCCCAGCGCTGGACAGCCGAAAATCCTCCGGACAGAGGGCGCGCTCACCGCTTGCCTAATCCCATTGCATTACCTAGCTAACACACCATGGCCGATCCCTATGCCACCCTGGGCGTAACCCGCAGCGCGAGCGAGAAGGACATAAAGTCCGCCTATCGCACGCTCGCCAAGGAGCTGCACCCGGACCGCAACAAGGACAATCCCAAGGCGGCGGAGAAGTTCTCCGACGTCACGAAGGCGTATGACCTGCTGTCCGACAAGGACAAGCGGGCGAAGTTCGACCGCGGCGAGATCGACGCCGACGGCAACCCCGCCATGCCCTTCGGCATGGGTGGAGGTATGGGCGGCGGCGGTGCGCGCGGCCCATTCGGCGGCGGTGGCTACCGCAGTTCCTCGGGCGGATTTTCCAGCCGCGATTTTGAGGGCATGCAGGGCGGCGAGGAGGTTGACCTTTCCGACCTGTTCGAAGGGCTGTTCGGGCGCGGCAATGGCCGCAAGAGCGCCGGTGGCAGCAGCGGCTTCAGCCGCCGCCCGCCACCACCCCCGCCACGCAAGGGGGCCAATATCAACTACCGGCTCGCGGTGCCGTTTATCGATGCCGCCGCGCGCAAGGACCAGCGGATCACCCTCGCCGACGGCTCGACCGTCGACCTGAAGCTGCCCGCAGGCCTGGAGGACGGCACGCAGATGCGCCTCAAGGGCAAGGGCGAGGCAGGACCGGCGGGCCCTGGCGATGCGCTGGTCACGATCGAGATCGAGAAGCACCCCTTCTTCACCCGCGACGGCGACGACGTACGGCTCGACCTGCCGGTCGCGCTCGACGAGGCGGTCAAAGGTGCCAAGGTCAAGGTGCCCACGGTGGAGGGGCCAGTCATGCTGACCATCGCGCCGGGCACCAGTTCGGGCCGCGTGCTGCGCCTTAAAGGCCGGGGCTTTTCCAAGCGCGGCAACGGGCGCGGCGACCAGCTGGTCCGGATCGAGATCATCCTGCCCGGCGATACCACCGAACTCGCCGAAAAGCTGGGCGACTGGCAGCATGAGGGCAATGTCCGGTCGGGGCTTGGCGTTTAACGTACTCTGACTTTCCTACTGATTTTACGGACAAATTTTGCCTGGTCGGCACGGCCTGCTCGACACTCGGCCCGCGCCTGCTAGAATCGGGTGAACATGGCAGGCGACCACGAACCTCAATCCGCACCGCCCCGGCCCGACCTGTCGCCCGAAGCGCGACGTCGCGCCGCCGAGAGCGCGGCGACCGAGAGCAAGCGCGGTCGCGTACTGGAGGTCGCCCGACGGGTGGTCATCGGCTGCTATAATGACGGCCTGATCCATGCCGGCAACCTTGCCTATATGTCGATGCTGGCGATCTTTCCCTTCTTCATCACCGGCGCGTGGATCTTTTCCGCCATCGGCGAGGAGGCGGACCGGGCGGCATCGGTCTATGCGGTCCTCGCCGCACTGCCGCCGGTGGTGCAGAATGTCATCGGGCCGGTCGCCGAGTCGGTGGTCGACGCGCGCAGCGGTTGGCTGCTGTGGGCGGGCGGGCTTTTCGGCCTGTGGACCGTCGGCAGTCTGATCGAGACGATCCGCGACATCCTGCGCCGCGCCTATGGCACCAGGCCGACGCAGGCCTTCTGGAAATACCGCATCTTCTCCACCGCGATCATCCTCGGCGCGATGCTGCTGCTGATGTTCTCGCTGTTCGCGCAGGTGGCGATCGGCACCGCCCAGCAGGTGATCGACGCCTATTTCCCCGAATTTACCGAGGTCATGAGCCGACTGGCGTGGTCACGCATTGTGCCTGCGCTCGGCTTGTTCGTGTCGCTCTATTTCCTGTTCTACACGCTGACACCGGCCGCCTATCGCCACCGTCGCTACCCCAAATGGCCGGGTGCCGTGCTGGTGACGGTCTGGTGGCTGACGGTCACGACCTTCTTGCCGCGCGTCCTGCGGAGCGTGATTTCCTACGATCTGACCTATGGATCGCTCGGCGGAATGATGATCACGCTTTTCTTTTTCTGGCTTGTCGGACTAGGGATGGTCGCGGGCGCAGAAATGAATGCCGCGCTCGCGGAATCGCCGGAGGAAGAGCGGCGACGGATCGGTCAAACCGAGGATCCGTAGCGCAGAGCGGCGGCAACAGGACGCAGGAGAATTTCGGATGAGCGGATTGATGACTGGCAAGAAGGGCCTGATCATGGGGCTTGCCAACGACAAATCGCTCGCTTGGGGCATTGCTCGCAAGCTGCATGAAGCAGGGGCAGAAATGGCCTTTTCCTATCAGGGAGAGGCGTTGAAGAAGCGTGTCGGCCCGCTGGCCGAACAGGTCGGCAGCGACTTCCTGATCGAATGCGACGTGTCCGACATGGCCGCGATGGATACCGCCTTCGCCGAGATCGAGGCGAAGTGGGGCAAGCTCGACTTCCTCGTCCACGCGATCGGCTTTTCCGACAAGAACGAACTGCGCGGCAAATATCTCGACACCAGCCTGGAAAATTTCCTGCTGACGATGAATGTCTCGGCCTATTCACTGGTCGCCGCCGCCAAGCGCGCCCGCCCGCTGATGAAGGACGGCGGCAGCATCCTGACGCTGACCTATTACGGTGCGGAGAAGGTCGTGCCGCATTACAACGTCATGGGCGTGGCCAAGGCAGCGCTGGAAACCTCGGTCCAGTACCTCGCCAATGACCTCGGCCCGGAGAACATCCGCGTCAACGCGATCAGCGCCGGACCGATCAAGACGCTGGCCGCGAGCGGAATCGGCGCTTGCCGCTACATCCGCAAATGGAACGAGCTGGACTCACCGCCGCGCCGCAAGGCCACGATCGAGGATGTCGGCGGATCAGGTCTCTATCTCCTCTCCGACCTCGCCAGCGGCGTCACCGGCGAAGTGCACCATGTCGATGCGGGGTATCACCTCGTCGGGATGAAGCAGGAAGACGCGCCCGACATCGCGCTCAGCTGAGCCCGCCGGCGGCGAAACGCCACTGGCGACGCCTTGATGTTCGTGCTATGTTCCAATCCGTCGAACTTGTGATTCGGTGGAGGTAGTCATGGAAATGCAGGGCGGGTGCCGATGCGGCGCCATTCGCTACGAGGCCAGGGGCGAAATCGCGCATCACGCGCTGTGCCATTGCCGGGACTGCCAGATGGCATCGGGCGCGCCAATGGTAGCGTGGCTGGCGGTCAGCGCCGAGAATTTCACCGTCACCAAGGGTGAGCCTGCCAGCTACAACGGCACGGGTGCCTCGATCCGGCAGTTCTGCGGGACCTGCGGCACCCCTCTCTTCTTCGTGAACGAGGACATGTTGCCGGGCATCGTCGATATCAATTCGGTGACGCTGGACGAACCGGACGCCAATGCACCCGGCGCGCAAATCCAGGTCGCCGACCGGCGCGAATGGATGGCACGGCTGGGCGAGATGCCGGAATTCGAGCGTTATCCGGGCGGGTAATCGCTACCGTCTATCGGGCCAGCAAGTCGACGATCCGACCCGCTGCCTTGCCATCGCCATAGGGATTGTGGGCGCGCGCCATGGCCGCATAGGCCTCGCCGTCATCGAGCAGGCGCGAGGCCTCGGCCACGATCCGCTCCGGGTCAGTGCCGACCAGCCGTGCGGTCCCGGCCTCCACGCCTTCAGGCCGCTCGGTCGTCTCGCGCATGACAAGCACGGGCTTGCCCAAAGCGGGCGCCTCCTCCTGCACGCCGCCGCTATCCGTCAGGACGATATCGGCCAGCTCCAGCAACCGGGCGAAATGCGGGTAATCGAGCGGCGCGGGCAGCGCGACATTGGCGCACCCGCCGAGCCGCGCCTCGGCCCGCGCGCGCAAGGTCGGGTTGGCATGGACGGGGAAGATGACCGCCACGTCCTCGCGCGCCGCCAGCCGCGCCAGCCCCTCGCAGATATCTGCAAAACCGGGGCCCGCATTCTCGCGCCGATGGGCGGTGACGGCGATGATCCGCCGTCCGGCAAAGCGCGCCGCCACCTCGGCAAGGCCTGCCGCCAGTTCGGGCCGCTCAGCCACCTGGGCGCTAACCCAGTGCAGCGCGTCGATCACCGTATTGCCGGTCACATGCACGCTGGCAGGGTCGATATTCTCGCGCACCAGCGCCTCGGCGGCACGCGGCGTGGGCGCGCAATGGAGCGTCGCCATGGCGGAGATCGCCCTGCGATAGACCTCCTCGGGAAAGGGGTGGCGGTTATTGCCGCTCCGCAGCCCCGCCTCGACGTGGACGATGGGAATGCCGCGATGATGCGCGGCCAGCGCCCCGGCAAGGGCGGTCGCGGTATCGCCCTGCACCACGACCCTGTCCGGCGCCCGGTCATCCATGGCCGCACCAAGGGCGGGAACGAGACCGCCCACCAGTCTGTCGAGCGACTGCCCGTGGCGCATCGCCGCGCAATCATGATCGGGCTGCAATTTCGTCAGGCGCAGGACGGGCGCGAGCATGTCGGCATGCTCGCCAGAGGAGCACAGCAGACTGTCGAACCGGGCGTCACGCCCAAGCGCGTGGAGCAGCGGGAACGGCTTGATCGCCTCAGGCCTGGTGCCGAGGATCGTCAGGATGCGCTGCCTGGAGGCGGACTGCGGCGAGGCCATGCCCGCACAGTAGATTCAGAAGTCTAACCTAGTGCAAGTACTTAGTCTTGCGATGAGGTTACCGGCTTTTGCCCCACTCGCGTGGTAGCGGCTCCGGCGTGCTCCCCCTCCCAACCTCCCGACGAGGTAAAGTTTGGGAGGTCGGGAGGGGGCGTGGGCTGGTGCCGTGCAATTTCAGGTCAAAAGAAACTCAGGTCAGGGTGCTTCGGGAATGTCGGCGGGATCGACCACCTGCGGCTCGCTCGACGGCGGCGGGGGCGGCGTTCCGGCCTCAAGCCGCTCGCGCTCAATCTCCTCGACACGCCGCTGGGTGGCCGCCGCCTCAGTATCGATATCGGCCAGCCGTTCAGCACGGGCAGCCGCGATCAGCTCACTGAAACGGACATTGTTGCCATTGGCGCGGTCAGCATAGGCCGCCTCGATCAGGTCGGCGGTGCAGCCAAGGTCGCCGCCGGCACCGGCAGGCGAGCAGGACAGTGGGCCGAACTTGCCGACGCTCTCAAAGCTCTTCACGCGGTTCACCCAGCTGTCATAGGCCGGGTCGTCGCTGCTCCGCAGAACCTCGGGGACGCGATAACGCTCGCTCTCATCCATGCGCGCGCAGACGATGATCGTGGTGCCGTCGCTCTCGGGGCATTCATCCTCGCCATAGACGATCAGCGTGTTGACCTGATCGCCGCCCTCATCCTGCGCGGCTGCGGGCAGGGACAGGCTGGCGCCGGAGATGATCAGCGCAGGGGCGGCAAGAAGAGTCGGGCGTCGCAGCATTTCAGTATTCCTCAAACGGGCAAGTCATCGTGCCTGGCGGGCGGATGCGCGCATCGCAGAAGCCCATGGACGCCCACATAAGAGGTCGGGGCCGGTGAACCAAGCGTGAAGCGCGCCGCGCTGGGCAGAAAAGCCGCGCGCTCAGAGTTTTTGCGACAGCCGGATCGCGGTGCGGCAGCCCAGCCGGATGGCGGCGGAGAGCAACGGATAGGCAGGCGCGTTCTCGGCCCCGGCGGCGATCGCAGCATCGTGATGCTCGCGTTCGTCATCGCGGAACCGGCGGACCATGTCGGTCAGTTCGGGGTCGTCGCCCGCTTCCTCCAGCTCGTCGAGCTGGTGGGTATAGTGCCGGTCGATCTCGGTCTCGATGGCGGCGGTGCAGGCCATCGCCGCCTCGGGCCCGAGCAGGGCCGTGGCCGCGCCCAGCGCATAGCCCGCGACGTCCCAGACCGGCTGCAGCGCGGTGGGGCGCACGCCGCGGCGCGCCATCAGCGCGTCGAATTCGGCGCGGTGCCCGGCTTCCTGATCGGCCATGGCGCGGATCTCGGCGGAATGCGGGGCACGGTCGCCCATCACCGCCAGCTGGCCTGCATAGATCCGCGTGGCGCCGTACTCGCCCGCCTGGTCGACCCGGATCATGCTCGCGCGGTCAGCAGGCTTTGCGGTGGATTTCGCGGTGCTCATACCCGCCGCTTCTCCCGCAGCAGGCTGAAGATGGCAAGGGCGGTGGCGATGGAGAACAGCGCGTTGTAACCGGCCAGCGAAATGCCCAGCAGGCTCCACGGCGCGACGTCGCAGCGCACGATCGGCGCATTGAGGATCGCGTCGAGCGCATTGGCGCCCGCGCTCACGGGAATCGCGCAGGTGGTGATACCCTCCCACCAGCCATATTCGACCCCGGCATGGAAGGCGCCGATCAGACCGGAACCCGCGATGCCGAGCGCCGCCAGCGCGATCCACAGACGCGGACGCGGCAGGACGGTGGAGAGCAGGGCGAACGCAAGCCCGGCAAAATGGGCGTAACGCTGCCACCAGCACATTTCGCACGGATACAGGCCGAAGACATATTGCGAGATATAGGCCCCGGCGATCAGCAGGGCGGGAACGCCAAGCGCGAGGCGTTGGGCAAGCTTGGTGGCAGGTGTCATGCTGGCGCTATCGGCGATCAGTCACGCAGGGCGACGGTGCTAGAGGCCGTCCGACGCAGCGCCCGCAGCGCATAATCGAGCTGGAAGTCGTCGATTCCCTGTTCGGCCAGTTCCTCCGCCGTCAGCAGGAAGCGCGGATCCGCCTTGGTGTCGTCCTCCAGCTCCTCGTCCTGGATGCCGATCTCGTTGATGAGGTGTCCGCGCAAATCGCTCTCACGCAGGGCGAAGCGCTGGCGCTTCTCGGCATCGGGGTCAGACAGCTGCGGCACGCGGATATCGGGCTCGATCCCGCCTTCCTGCACGCTGCGCCCGGACGGCGTGTAATAGCGCGCGGTGGTCAGCTTGAGCGCGCTGTCGGCAGTGAGCGGCAGCAAGCTCTGCACGCTGCCCTTGCCGAAGCTGCGCTCGCCCATCACCAGCGCGCGGCGATGGTCCTGCAACGCACCGGCAACGATCTCGCTGGCCGAGGCCGAGCCTTCGTCAATCAGCACGATCATCGGCAGGCCGGCCGCAACGTCGCCGCGATAGACGGTCTCGGCTTCGTAATACATCGTATCGCGGCGATGGCGACCGCGCTGCGAGACGATCTGGCCCTTGCTGAGGAACAGGTCCGACAGCGCCACCGCCTCGTCGAGCGAACCGCCCGGATTGCGCCTGAGGTCGAGCACGAGGCCGTCCAGCCGCCCGCTCGCTTCCTCGCGCAAGGATCGCAGCGCCGCATTGACGTCAGCGCCGACATCGCGACTGAATTCGTTGACGGTGATGACACCGATATTGCCGCTCGCCAGTTCGTGCGTGACCGGCTCCAGCTCGATCACGCCGCGCGTGACCGTCAGGTCGAGCGAATCCTCGCGGCCGGGGCGGAAGATGGTGAGCGTGATATCGGTCCCGGCAGGGCCGCGCATCTGCGCCACCGCATCGTTGATTTCGAGGCCGTAGATCAACTCGCCGTCGAGATGGGTGATGTAGTCGCCGGCCTTCACGCCCGCCCGGTCGGCCGGGCTGCCACGGAACGGCGAGACGACCTTCACCGCGCCGTCTTCCATCTGCACCGACAGGCCCAGCCCCTGGTAATTGCCGTCGATCATCGTTTCGAGCCGCTGCAGCGAGGCCCCGTCGAGATAGCCGCTATGCGGATCGAGCGAGGCCAGCATGCCGTCGATCGCGCCGCGGATCAGCGTCTCGTCATCGACCGGCTCGACATAGCTTGTCTTCACCCGCTGGTAGATCGCGAACAGCTTGGCGAATTCGGGCGAGGCATTGCCTTCGACCTGCGCGAACCCGGCAGTGGTCGCGGGCAGCAGCGCCACGGCCGTGCACAAGGCGGCGGCGCGAAGGACGGGAAGGAATTTCATCGGCAATACCTCTCAGGGAATCCGGTCGGTTCTATAGCAGCTTTGCGGTGAACGCCAGATGAGGGGCTTTGCGGCTGCCCGGCGTGTCGATCCGGGACGTTGGTTTGGTTGTTTCGCTCAGCCATCCGGCTGAGCATCCTCCCGGCTGTTCCCTTCCCCCGGATCGAGTCCGGGGTTCGGGGCCGGTCCGGGCGGCCGTTCGGCCTTGCGGCTCGCTGGTCGCGAGCCGGGACGTGATGTTCCGCTTGCGCGGGCACGGTGCCAGCCCACTCCCCCTCGCGGCGCAGCTCCAGCGTGACCTGCGGCGCGCGCGGCCCCGCCTGCCCCAGCGGCGTCCCGGCAATCACATTCTCGCCAACCTCGGCACTGATCCGATCGAGGCCGGTGACGAGGCTGGTCCAGCCCCCGTCATGCTCGATAATCACGATCTCGCCATAGCCGCGATAGGGCCCGGCAAAGGCCACGCGCCCCGCTGCGGGCGCGACGACCTGCGCCCCTGCGCGCGGGGCCAGCGTCACGCCGCGGCTCGCGCCAGCTTCCAGCCGCGCGCCGAAGCCGGTGACGATACGTCCGGTGACCGGCAGCAGATAGGGCGCGGGCGCGGCGGCTTCACGTGACTGAGCGGAAACGGGTTGTGGTGCCGCGGCCCGCGCCGCGCTGGGGTCGGCGGGACGCAATCGGGGGCCCGGGAAAGCCGCCAGGCGTTGGCGCAAGACGCCCGCCCGGTCGAGCTCGCCAACCAGCATATCGAGGTCGCGCGCCTCCTCCCCCAACGCCAGCGCCCGTTCCGCCTCACTGCGCGCCGTCTCGCCACGCTGGCGGGCCAGCTGGCGCTTGCGGGTTTCCAGATCGGCAAGCTCGGCGCGGCGCGTGGTCAACGCCTCTTCCTGCTGGCGCAGATTGACGACCGCCGCCTCCACCCCGGCGCGCAATTCGCGGCGCTCGGCGATGCGCGCGCGCAAACCGGCGGTGCGTTGTTCGAAAGCGGGCCGCGCGCTGTCCATGATCGCACGCAGATGGACGAGGTCCTGCACCGAGCCCGGCCTCGCGACCGCCAGCGCCATCGGTCGCTGGGCGAGCAATTGCATCGCCCCGGTCAGGCGCACGAGCGGCTGCTGTTCGCGGGCCAGTTCTCGTTGGAGCACCCGCCCCTGCTGTTCGAGCACTTCCAGCCGCGCCTCGGCCACGCCAATCCCGGCCTCCGCCGTCTGGATCCGGGCGGCGATGGCCGCGGCGTCGCGCGCTGCGCGCTCGGCCTCGTCCTCCGCCAGCTGGGCCTGGTCCTGCAGGTCGCTGCTGCGGTCACGCGCCTCTTCCCACGCGGCCTGCGCCTGCGAAAGGGCAGCGCGCGCATCCTGCGAGGCGGCAGGTTTTGGCGCAGCGTTGCGCGCGGCCTGCGCCGACACGCCCACCAGCGCCGCCAGCACACAAATCGAGCCAATCAGGAGGTTGCGCGACATCACGGCCCTATCCTGCGCGATGATAGGGGTGTCCGGCAAGGATCGTCGTCGCGCGAAACAGCTGCTCCATCAACATCGCACGGGCGAGCAAGTGCGGCCAGGTAGCCTTGCCGAAGGCCAGCAGCAGGTCCGCCTCTTCGCGCTCGGCCTGAGTATGGCCATCCGCAGCCCCGAGCACGAAGCGGCATTCGCGGATGCCGCCATCGCGCCATTTCTCGAGTGCCTCCGCCAGCTTCTCCGAGGGAAGGTCGCGGCCCTTTTCGTCGAGCAGCACAGTGCGAAAGGGCGTTTGCGGTTCGGGAATGCGCCCGCCACTCTCGGGCAGTTCGGTCAGCTTGAGCGGCCAGGTGATGCGCTTTTCATAGCGCGCGACCAGCTCCGCCTCGGGCGAGCGGGCGATCTTGCCGCGAGCGATGACGTGGAGAAGCATGAATCTCTTTCTGTCCCTCAGACGCCGGGCGCGAGCCATCCGGCTCGCTTGGCTTTCCTCGCCGCTGTTCCCTTCGCTACGCTTCGGGGCGGCTGCGGACGCGCATTCGCGCTTTGGCTGCCGCGACCAGGAACCGTGCGAAGTTAGCTGGCTGGCGCAAATCCGGCTCGCCTCCAGCGAGCCGCAAGGCCGACTGGCCGCCCGGACCGGCCCCGGACCCCGGACTTGATCCGGGGGAAGGGAACAGCCGGGAGGATGCTCAGCCGGATGGCTGAGCGAAAAGCAAACTAGGCCGAACCAGCCGCCGCTTTCGTCCCCTCGGCACCGAAGCCCCACATCCGCTCAAGGTTGTAGAAGCTGCGGACCTCGGGACGGAACAGGTGCACCACAACGTCACCGGCATCGATCAGCACCCAGTCGGCGGCGGGCAGGCCCTCGACACGCGGGGTCGGTTCGCCCGAATGCTTGACCTTCTCGGCCAGCTTGGTCGCCATGGCGGCCACCTGCCGGGTCGAGCGGCCAGAGGCGATCACCATGTGATCGGCGATGCTGCTTTTGCCTTCGAGCGGGATGGAAACCACGTCCTGCGCCTGGTCGTCTTCCAGCTGCTGGAGGACGAGCGCGTGCAGGGAACCGGGTTCGGCGAGTTTGGTAAGGTCGGTGTCAGACATGGTTACGATGGTTGCGGTGCCGGGCAGTGCGGTGCCGGTGGAGGCCGACGAGGCTTGCGTTGGGATCATCGCGACGGGTCGTGCTCCTGGTAATGCGAATGGCCGATTGCAGCATGGGCTGGCATGGCGTCATTCGCCCTGCTCCCTTGCCTTATCGTGAATGAGGGAAAAGGTCACCTCGTCCCGCAGCGGGGGTCCGGTGAACCGGCTGGCCCAGGCCGGATCCGCAGCGCGGATGTCGGTGGCCGAATGCGGATCGGGATCGAAACGCAATTCAATCAGCGCAGGTGCGCTCCATTTGCCCCGGTTGTTCAGTCCGGCTGCGGACAACCGGAAACGCCGCAGCCAGGCCATCGCGGGGCTCGCGAGGGCGGCGTCATCATAGCCGGGACGCGCAATCACCGCAATCGGCATTTCCCGGGCGATCTGCCGCCAGTTCTTCCAGCGGTGAAACTGGGCGAGATTATCCGCCCCCATCAGCCAGATGAAGCGCCGACGCGGAAACAGCCGCTTGATCGCGCGCAGGCTATCGGCGGTATAGCGCGTGCCCAGTTCGCGCTCGATCGCGGTGACCTTGATCGGGGCATTGCGGCTCATCGCCCTGGCCGAGCGGACGCGCGCAGCGAGTGGCGCCATACCCTTGTCGGGCTTCAGCGGATTGCCGGGGGAGACCATCCACCACACCTCGTCCAGCCCCAGCGCCAGCATCGTGAACAAGGTGATGCGCCGGTGGCCCGCATGGGCCGGGTTGAACGATCCGCCGAGAATGCCGGTAACCGGCCCGCCGCGTCGCCGGGCGATCCTGGACTCGGGCCGCAGAATCACTTCAGGGCCGCGTCTCGCCATGACCGCGCACCTGCCATTTGTAGGTGGTCAGCCCCTCAAGCGCGACCGGGCCGCGCGCATGCAGGCGACCGGTGGCGATACCGATTTCGGCCCCCAGCCCGAACTCGCCGCCATCGGCGAATTGCGAGGACGCGTTGTGCATCACGATGGCGCTGTCGACCTCGTCGAGAAAGCGGGCGGCAACGGCCTCGTCAGCCGTGACGATGGCGTCGGTATGGCCGGAGGAATGGCGCGCGATGTGGTCCATCGCGGCGTCGAGCCCGTCGACCACCGCCACTGACAGCACCGCGTCGAGATATTCGGTGTCCCAGTCGTTCGCGCAGGCCGCATTGATGCGCGGATCGATGGCCCGGGCGCGGGCATCGCCGCGCAGCTCGCAACCGGCCTCGATCAGGTCGCCGAGCAAGGCCCCGGCGGCGGGGAAGGCAGCGTCGATCAGCAGCGTCTCCATCGCCCCGCAAATGCCGGTGCGGCGCATCTTCGCATTAAGGGCGATGGCGCGCGCCATGTCCGGGTCGGCGGCAGCGTGGATATAGGTATGGCAGATACCGTCGAGATGGGCGAGCACGGGCACCCGTGCATCGGCCTGGACGCGGGCGACCAGCCCCTTGCCCCCGCGCGGCACGATCATGTCGATCAGGCCCGCTGCGCGCAGCATCGCGCCGACCGCCGCGCGGTCCTGCGTCGGCATGAGCTGGATGGCTTCGGCAGGCACGCCCGCCTGCGCCAGACCGGCGGCGAAGGCGGCATGGATAGCGCGGTTCGAATTGACCGCCTCGCTGCCGCCTCGCAGCAGCGCCGCATTGCCCGAACGCAGGCACAAAGCCGCGGCGTCGGCGGTAACATTGGGGCGGCTCTCATAGATGATGCCGATCAGGCCGATGGGGATGCGGCGGCGGACCAGTTCCATCCCGGCAGGCGCGATGCTGGTGCCGATGGCCTCGCCGACCGGGTCGGGGAGCGCAGCGACATTCTCGATCGCGGCGGCGATGCCTTCCAGTCGAGCCGGATCGAGCCGCAAGCGGTCGAGCAGCGCGCCGGTCAGGCCGTTGGCCTCACCCGCGGCGATATCGCGCGCATTGGCGGCGAGAATCTCGGCCTCACTGGCGCGGATAGCGGCTGCCGCTGCCCGCAGCGCCGCCGCTTTCGTTGCGCTTGGCAGGCGCGCCAGCTGGCGCTGCGCCGCGCGCCCCGCATTCGCGAGATCGGCGATCAGGGCATCGTAATCGACCTGGGTATCCTGCATCGTAGCCATGCGCGGGCCACTAACACCGCGTCACATGCTTGTCAGGCTCGAATCGCAGGACGCGCCGGACCGGCCAATGGCCTTCCGCAAAACTGGAATGGACAGATTCGTTCCCGCTGCTGTTGGTAAATTTCGGGACAAAACACGTTTCATCGCGGCCATCGGACGGTTCACCCCGACCGGCCCCGCAGGTTTCTGGACGTTAACTTTTCCGGCGATAGGGCAGGCAGCGGACGGGTAACAAAAGATACGGGGTCGTCTTGGTTCAAGCTTCGGTAAAGCGGTACTGGACGCGCATACGCGCGCTGTTCCCTGAGCGTGAGTTCTTCATGCGCTCGCAGGGCCAGGTCCGCTTCGTCACGATTTCCAGCAAGATGCAGATGACCGCCGCCGCTTCGGTGCTGGCGGTAGCGCTGGGCTGGTCGGCCTCCATGGGCTTCATGGCGTTCAGCCAGTGGCAGAACTCGAGCGAGCGCGCCGCGCTGCTCGACCGCGAAGCAACGATCGCCAAGGCGGAAGACCGCGTCGGCGCCTATCGCAACGAGCTGGCCGCCACGACCGCCGACCTCGAAAAGCGGCAGGAATTCATCGAGGGCATGATCGAAATGCTGCCGCAGGATGTGCGCGCGGGGGAAACGGTCAGCGATTCCGCCGGTGAATCGGACCGGCTGATCAGCATGGTCGAGGAATCGATTCCCGAAGCCAGCGGCCTCGCCCGGATCGAGGCGCGCCAGCTGGCCTTCGTCGAAGCGCTGACCCGCTATGCCGACCGCCGTTCGGCCAGCGCCGAAGATGCCATCCGCAAGCTCGGGCTCGACCCCAATATCGTGCTCGACTCGGCGCAGCGCGCGATGGGTGGTCCGCTGCAACTGTTCTCCAGCGAGGCCGACGGCTCGATGGACCCGCGCTTCGAGCGGCTGGGCCTGAGCATGGCGCGGATGGACGCGCTCGAGCGCGGGCTCGATGGCATTCCGCAGTTCATGCCCGCCGATATCAATTCAATGTCCTCCGGTTTCGGTTATCGCCGCGACCCGTTCACCGGGCGCTCGGCCATGCATAGCGGCCTCGATTTCGGGGCCCCCTATGGCGCGCCGATCCATGCCGCCGCAGCAGGCACGGTCAGCTTCGTCGGCAACAAGTCAGGCTATGGCCGCACTGTCGAGATCCGCCATGGCAACGGCCTGATGACCCGCTACGCGCATATGTCGCGCTGGGCGGCCAAGAAGGGCGATGTGGTCGCCGCTGGCGATGTGATCGGCAAGATCGGCAGCAGCGGTCGTTCGACCGGCCCCCACCTGCATTTCGAGGTCCGCATGAACGGCCGCGCGGTCAACCCACGTAAATTCCTGGAGGCAGCGCCCCATGTTCTCGAAGAAGCCAGAGCCCAGTTTACCGGAAGTGACGGAGCGTCCCCCCATGGCTAGTCAATCTGCTACCTTTTCCGTAATCGGCCAGGACGTCACCATCCGTGGCGACGTCGAGGCCAGTGCCGACCTGCATGTCGACGGCAAGGTCGTCGGCGACCTCACCTGCGCCTCGCTGGTGCAGGGCGAGAGCGGCCTCGTCGAAGGCGCGATCCATGCCGAGACCGCGCGTCTTTCGGGCAAGGTCAAGGGCACGATCGAGGTGCGCCAGCTGGTCATCCTGAAGAGCGCGCGGATCGAAGGCGACGTGTCCTACGAGACGCTGACCATCGAACAGGGCGCCAGCGTGGAAGGCCGCTTCGCCCCCTACAGCGCCAAGAACAAGGCAGCGCAGCAGCAGCTGCCCAAGCCGGGCGACAAGGGCGAGGTTCTCAAGCCGCAGGGTGCCCCGGCGACCGCCTGACAGCCTTCGCGGGCAACTCCGCGCGGACAACATGGTCCCATGAAAAAGGGCGGCTCGCGGGCCGCCCTTTTTGTACTCCTTTGCGTGAGATTCGGCACCAGCCCGCTCCCGTTTCAGCTTGCCTGAAACAACAGCTCAAAAGCCGCGCTTACGGCTGGTCGGTGCCCTCGGCCTCCGCCGCGCGCTTGGCTTCGAGCCATGCCTCGGCCTCGGCCTCCTGCGCCGCTTCGGACGCGGCCTTGGCCGCCGCCTCGCGCTCGGCCTTCAGTTCCTCGATCAGCGCGGCGCGTTCGTCGCGCGGCTGGGCGACCACGTCCTCGGCAACCTCTTCCTCGCTGACGGGCGCGTTCTTCGCGGCCTTGGCGACCGCCGCATCGAGCTCGCGCTGCGAGCACAGACCCAAGGTCACCGGGTCCTTCGGCTGAATGTTGGCAATGTTCCAGTGCGAGCGATCGCGAATCGCGTTGATCGTGTTGCGCGTCGTGCCGATCAGGCGGCCGATCTGCGCGTCGGAGATCTCCGGGTGGTTCCGCAGGATCCAGGCGATGCCGTCGGGCTTGTCCTGCCGCTTGGACACCGGCGTGTAACGCGGGCCCTTGGTCCGGCTGACATCGACCGGCGCGCGCTGCATCTTCAGGCGATAGGCCGGGTCGGCCTGCCCGCGATCGATCTCTTCATGGGTCAGCTCACCGGCGTGCACAGGATCGCGCCCGGTATATTTGGAGCTGGCCAGGTCGTCGGCCATGGCCTGCACTTCGAGAATATGCAGACCGCAGAACTCGGCGATCTGTTCGAAGCTGAGCGCGGTATTGTCGACCAGCCAGGAAGCGGTCGCATGCGGCATGAGGGGCGTGGGCTGGGCCACTGGCGTCTCTCCAGTCAGAAATAAAAGGGCCGCCCCTCACGGAGCGGCCTTGCTGGCGCTCTATGTAGACGCTCGCGGCACGTTGGGCAAGCGCGGTGCGAGTCCGCCCGGATGCAGGGTGGCGTCAGGCGGGTGCGCGCGTCAGGGCCGGGGTCGCCTTGCGCGCCTCGACCGGCGCCAGATTGGCGAGGAACTGGTCGACGCTCTTGTCCCAGTCGAAGCTGCGGCCATGGGCGAGGCAGTCCTCCCGGTCGAGCGTCAGCGCGCCGGCGATCGCCGCGTCCAGATCTTCCGCCATCACGCCCGATTTCGGGTCGAGCACGTCGAGCGGGCCAGGCGCCGGATAGGCGGCCACCGGGGTGCCGCAGGCCAGCGCCTCGATCATCACCAGCCCGAACGTATCGGTCTTGCTCGGGAAGACAAAGACATCGGCCCCGGCATAGCAGGCGGTGAGCGCCTCGCCGCGCCGCGCGCCGAGGAAGTGTGCCTCGGGATAGCGGGCGCGCAGATCCTCCAGCGCCGGGCCGTCTCCGACCACCACTTTCGATCCCGGTTGGCGGGTCTCCAGAAAGGCCTCGATATTCTTCTCCACCGCGACGCGCCCGACATAGAGCTGGATCGGGCGCGGCAGGCTGAAGAACAGGTCGGGCGGCGGATGGTCGGGCGCGAACTGCGCGGTATCGACGCCGCGCGTCCACGGCTGCACCCGGAACAGGCCGTGTTCGAGCAATTGCGCGCGGATCGTCCCGGTCGCGACCATGATCGCGGCAGAGGGCCCATGAAAACGGCGGATGAAGGGCCAGAACCAGCGCGCGGCCAGCCCCGTGCGACGCGCCAGATATTCGGGAAACTGCGTGTGATAGGCAGTGGTGAACGGCACCTTGCGCGCCCGGCACCAGCCACGCGCCGCCCAACCGAGCGGCCCCTCGGTCGATATGTGGATGGCGTCAGGGCGGAAGGCCGCCAGCCGCTTGCCCACGGCGCGGCGTCCAGCCAGCGCCAACCGGATTTCCGGATAGGTCGGGCAGGGAAAGGAGCGGAACAGGTCGGGCGAGATCACCATGACCTCGTGCCCACGCTGACGCAGCAGCGCGACGGTGGTCTGCAGCGTCCGCACCACGCCATTGACCTGCGGCGACCAGGCATCGGTGACGAGGGCTATCTTCATCTCGGCGCGCTCGCTCAAGCCGCCTGCTTGTCGGCGGCGGCGGCAGCGGTCACTTCGGCTTCGGCAACCGCCGCCTTGCGCCGCGCGACCTCTTCGGGCCAGTGGAGGATTTCCATCCGTCCATCGGCATGCTCGACAAGCGCGTTGCAGCCTTCGACCCAGTCGCCGTCGTTCCAGTACTCGACGCCATTGAACATGCGGTGCTCGGCGGTGTGGATATGGCCGCAGACGACGCCATCGACACCGCGTTCGGCAGCGGCACGGGCGACGACCTCTTCATAGTGTGAGATGAACTCGACCGCGTTCTTGACCTTGTGCTTGGCCATCTTCGACAGCGACCAGTAAGGCAGGCCGAGCCGGCGTCGGACCGCGTTGACGCGGTTATTGAGGCCCATCATCAAATGGTAGAGCGCGTCGCCAACGAAGGCGAGCCAGCGATGCGCGAGCATGATCGTATCGAATTCGTCGCCATGCAGCACCATCAGCCGCCGCCCGTCGGCAGTATCGTGGAAGGCGGCGCGGCGGATCTCGACCCCGCCGAAATTCAGCCCCGTGAACTGGCGGAACATTTCGTCATGGTTGCCGGGGATGTAGACCACGCGGGTGCCGCGCTTGGCGCGCTTCATGATGCGCCAGACGATATCGTTATGCGTATCGGGCCAGTAGAACTTCTTCTTCAACCGCCAGCCGTCGATGATGTCGCCCACGAGGTACATCGTCTCGCTGTCGACATTGTCGAGGAAGTCGATCAGCAGCTCGGCATTGCAGCCCTTGGTGCCGAGGTGGACGTCGCTGATCCAGATCGTGCGATATTTGCGCCGCCCACCCCCGGCCGGAGCCTCGGGGATTGCCGGGCGTGCCGCCTCGACATCGGGAAAGGCGGCAAGGACACCGCCCGCCTCATCACTGCCTTCGAACAAACTGCCAAGCATGAATGCAACCCCGAATTGCACATTTGTTGCTCGGACTCCTATGAATCCCTTTTGTTACAGGGGACTCACAGTTCGGGGACAGAACGGCGACAAGATTGCCGTTTGAAGTCATGGTTAACAGGTAGTCGCGCACCGCGTTTCCGGGCGCGTTACTCACGCAACCTTGAGCACGATCTTGCCAATATGGTCGCCCGCTTCCATCCGCGCGTGGGCTTTGGCGGCATCCTCCAGCGCGAAGGTCTCGTCCATTTCGGGGCGCAGCTCGCCATTGGCGACAGCCGGCCAGACATTGGCGAAGATCTCCCCGGTCAGCAACACCTTGAACGCGTCCGAGCGGGCCCGCAGGGTCGAGCCGGTCAGCGTCTGGCGCTTAAGCATCAGCCGCGCGACGTTGATCTCCGCCTTGGCTCCGCCGAGGACCGCGATGGTGACGAGCCGCCCGTCTTCGGCAAGGCAGGAGAGGTTGCGCTGGGTGTAGGGGCCAGCAACCATGTCGAGGATGACATTGGCGCCCTGCCCGCCGGTCAGGGCATTGACCTGCTCGACGAAGTCCACCGCGCGGTAATTGAGCGCATGGTCCGCGCCGATCCGCAGCGCCGCTGCACATTTGTCGTCGTCGCCGCAGGTCACGATAACGGTGAGGTCGAACAGCTTTCCCAGCTTGATCGCCATGGTGCCGATGCCGCTGGTGCCGCCATGGACCAGCAGCGTCTCGCCATCGCGCGCGCAGCCGCGCTCGAAGACATTATGCCACACGGTCAGCAGCGTTTCGGGCATGGCGGCCGCCTCGGCCATGGTCAGGCCCTCGACCGCCGGCAGGCAGCGGTGGGCGGGCACGCAGCAATATTCGGCATAGCCGCCGCCATCGGTCAGCGCGCAGACGGGCTGGTTCAGCATTTCGGGCTCCACGCCGGGCCCGACGCCCACAACCTCACCGGAAATCTCCAGCCCCGGCAGGTCGTTCGCCCCCGGCGGCGGGGCATAAAGACCCGCGCGCTGCAGGCAGTCGGGCCGGTTGACCCCGGCATAGCTGACCCGGACCAGCACCTCGCCCAAGGCAGGCCGGGGCACGGGTCGCTGCTCGATTCGCAGGACCTCGGGCCCACCCGGCTCGGCAATGGCAACGACGCGCATGGATTTAGGCAGGTTGTCGGCCAAATCGTCCCCCCTCGATAGTTCGGCCCGGCAAGCAGAAAGCTGTCCACACCTAGACAGGCTGCCCATTGACAGCAAGCCGACGGAGCGCAATGCTGCACTGCAATGAACGATGACGACCTGCCCCGGTTGCGCGAAGACGCTGCGGCCCGGCTCTCCGGCGAGGCGCTCGATACCTATTCCCAGGACGAGCTGACCGAGCGGGTTGCGCTGCTCAAAGCTGAGATCGCGCGGGTCAGGGCGCATTACGACAAGGCCGCCAGCAACCGAAAGCTGGCCGACGCGCTGTTCAAGCCGCAGCCAGATCCTGCGGGTAGCGATTGATGGGGCCCCGCCGCCCCGGACTGACACTCGCAATCGCGCTGCGGCGCCCCATATTCCATATACGACAGGCACTTGCCGAGCGTCGCAGCGGGTCGTTCGGGCCCGCTTCGGTGCCGTTCTGGCGTCATTCAGCCGCCCTGTCGTCAACTCAGCGAACCGCGCGTTCGTACAATAGCTACATTTCGGATCGTACTCTCGCGACAATTGGATAAAGACACATGCCCAGCTTCGCACAGAACCTCGAGAAAACCCTCCATTCGGCGCTGCAGAATGCCAGCGACCGGAGCCATGAATATGCGACGCTGGAGCATCTCCTGCTGGCGCTGACCGAGGACCCGGACGCCTCCGAGGTGATGACCGCCTGCGGCGTCGACTTGGGTGAACTGGCCAATGTGGTGCGCCAGTATCTCGACCAGGAATACCAGTCCTTGAAGACCGAGGATTCGGCCGATCCGCAGCCCACTGCGGGATTCCAACGGGTGATCCAGCGCGCGATCCTGCACGTCCAGTCCTCCAGCAAGGACACGGTGACGGGCGCGAACGTGCTGGTCGCGCTGTTCTCCGAGCGCGACAGCTACGCGGTCTATTTCCTGCAGCAGCAGGACATGAGCCGGCTCGACGCGGTCAGCTTCATCAGCCACGGCATCGGCAAGGGCGGCAAGCAGATCGAGAACCGCAATCCGTCAGGCACGGGCGAGGCGAGCGAGGCCAAGGCCGAGGAAAAGCCGGACAAGTCGAACAAGAAGGATTCGGCGCTCGACCAGTTCTGCGTCAACCTCAACCAGAAGGCGCTGGACGGCAAGGTCGACCCGCTGATCGGGCGTGGGCCCGAGGTCGACCGCACGGTGCAGATCCTTTGCCGCCGGTCGAAGAACAACCCGCTCTATGTGGGTGATCCCGGCGTCGGCAAGACCGCCATCGCGGAAGGCCTGGCGCGCAAGATCGTCGAGGGCGACGTTCCCGAAGTGCTCGAAGAGGCGGTGATCTACTCGCTCGACATGGGCGCGCTGCTGGCCGGCACCCGCTATCGCGGCGATTTCGAGGAGCGCCTCAAGCAGGTCGTCTCCGAGCTCGAAAAGATGCCCGAGGCGATCCTGTTCATTGATGAGATCCACACGGTGATCGGCGCGGGTGCGACCAGCGGCGGGGCGATGGACGCCTCCAACCTGCTGAAGCCTGCTCTGTCGAGCGGCGCAATCCGCTGCATCGGCTCGACCACCTACAAGGAATTCCGCAATCACTTCGAGAAGGACCGCGCCCTGCTGCGCCGGTTCCAGAAGATCGACGTCAACGAACCGACGGTCGAGGACACGATCAAGATCCTCAAGGGTCTGCGCTCCGCCTTCGAGGAGCATCACGGCGTCAAGTACACGCCCGATGCGATCAAGACCGCTGTGGAAATGAGCGCGCGCTACATCAATGACCGCAAATTGCCCGACAAGGCGATCGACGTGATCGACGAGGTCGGTGCGATGCAGATGCTCGTGCCACCGAGCCGCCGCCGCAAGACGATCACCGCCAAGGAGATCGAGAAGGTCGTGGCGACGATGGCGCGGATCCCGCCGAAATCGGTCAGCAAGGACGACAAGGCCGCGCTCGCCAATCTCGAGAAGGACCTGAAGCGGGTCGTGTACGGGCAGGACAACGCGATCGAGCGCCTGTCGACCGCGATGAAGCTGAGCCGTGCCGGCCTTCGTGACGCGGACAAGCCGATCGGCTCGTTCCTGTTCTCCGGCCCGACCGGCGTCGGCAAAACCGAGGTCGCGCGGCAACTCGCCAGCATCATGGGGATCGAGCTCAAGCGCTTCGACATGTCCGAATATATGGAGCGCCACTCGGTCTCGCGCCTGATCGGCGCGCCTCCGGGCTATGTCGGCTACGATCAGGGCGGCCTCCTCACCGATGCGATCGACCAGCACCCGCATTGCGTGCTGCTGCTCGACGAAATCGAGAAGGCGCATCCCGACCTGTTCAACATCCTGCTGCAGGTGCTCGAGGATGGTCGATTGACCGATAGCCAGGGTCGCACCGTCGACTTCAAAAATACGGTCGTCGTGATG
>CAYOSE010000036.1:0-23333 GCA_964406535.1 uncultured Sphingomonadaceae bacterium | reverse complement strand
AGGCGCAGCCCGACCTGTTCAACATCTTGCTGCAGGTGATGGATAACGGCCGGTTGACCGACCATCACGGCAAGACGGTCGATTTCCGCAATGTGGTGCTCATCATGACCACCAATGCGGGCGCATCCGACATGGCCAAGCAGGGTATCGGCTTTGGCGCCGGGACCAAGACCGAGGCGCAGGACGAGGCGGTGAAAAAGATGTTCACCCCCGAATTCCGCAACCGCCTCGATGCGGTGGTGCCCTTCGCCTATCTCGGCCCGGAAACGGTCAGCCGGGTGGTCGACAAGTTCATCCTGCAGCTCGAACTGCAGCTGGCCGAGCAGAACGTGCACATCCAGTTCGACGGCGATGCCCGCGAATGGCTGGGCAAGCGCGGCTATGACAAGCTGATGGGTGCCCGTCCGATGGCCCGCCTGATCCAGGAGAAGGTCAAGCAGCGCCTCGCCGAGGAACTGCTGTTCGGCAAGCTCGCCCATGGCGGCGAAGTGCATGTCAGCGTGCGGGACGACAACCTCGCCTTCGAACTGACCCCGGCCCCGCCGAAGAGCCAAAAGCGTTCTGGGCCGAAGCGCAAGAAGAAGGCGGCGCCGGCCGCCAAGAAGGCCCCTGAGGCCCCGACTTCGACCGACGACAAGGGAAGCGCGATGGACGACGAGGAATAAGGCGCTTGTCCGGGATGGACCGGATCGTCGCTGCCGCCTGAGCCACCGGCCATGACCACGCGGAATTTGTCCACGCGGCCTAGGCGGATTGGGTGGCACGGGGTAAACCTGAGGCATGACGCTTCGCTTGATTATGACATCGTTAGCGGCGGGGGCCTCTGCCCTCGCCGTTTCCGGTTCCGCGCAGGATACTGCGCCGCTGGCAGAGCGCACTGCCCAGTCGGACCTGCCGCTCGATCCGGTGCGCGCGAACATGGCGCTGCCCTATGTTGCGCTGTCGCTCACCGTCGATCCGGCGTCGCGGAGCATTGCCGGGGAGGCCCGCTATCGCGTGATGGCGCGCGATGCGCTCGATAGTCTCGCGTTCGACCTTGCCCCGCGTTACGCGATCTCTGGCGTCACGGTGAATGGGGCCCCGGCGGCCTGGTCGAACCCTGACGGCCTGCTCTCCATCGCCTTGCCCGCCCCGCTGGCGGCGGGCGAAGAAGCGCAGGTGACTGTCGCCTGGTCAGGCAGCCCGCATGTCGCGGTCAATCCCCCATGGGATGGGGGCATCACCTGGGCGACGGCTGACGATGCCGAGGGCAATCCGCAGCCATGGATCGCCACCGCCGTGCAGGGCGAGGGTTGCGACATGTTCTGGCCTTGTATCGACCACTCCTCCAGCCGGATCGGGCTGATGGATTTGGCGGTGACCGTGCCTGAGCCGCTGGTGGTGGCCGGCAACGGCGCCCTGCAAAGCGCCGAGCATGCCGATGGCCCGAATGGCGGTTGGGCCACATGGCGCTGGCGCGCGAAATATCCGAGCAATTACGGCGTCACCCTGCAGGTCGGCCCCTACGCGCTGACCGAGCAGACCTACACCAGCCGCTACGGTAACATGATACCTCTCAAATTCTGGCATCTGCCCGGCCATGGCGAGCAAGCCGAGCGCCTGCTTGGCGAGCTGGGGCAGGGAATCGCCTTTTTTGAAGAGCTTATCGGCCCCTATCCGTTCTTTGACGAGAAGGCAGGCCTTGCCGAGACGCCGCATCTGGGCATGGAGCACCAGACGATCAACGCCTACGGCAATAGCTTCAAACGCGACCCGCTCGGCTATGACTGGCTGCTCGCGCATGAGTTCGCGCATGAATGGTTCGCTAACCAGCTGACGCATTCTTCGATCAACCACATGTGGCTGCATGAGGGCCTTGGCACCTATATGCAGCCGCTGTTCCTCGAATGGTCGCGCGGGCGGATGCTGCGCGATGCCGAGCTGTGGCGCAGCCGCCGGCAGATCAGGTCGCGTGTGCCGCTGGTGCCGCCGGAGGGCGAGCTGCCCGACTATCTGGACCAGGAGGCGGCATGGGGCAGCGACATTTACACCAAGGGCGCATGGGTCGCGCATAGTTTGCGCTATCTGCTCGGCGACGAGGCCTTTTTCGAGAGCCTGACGCGGCTTGTCTATGACCGCCCAGACCCGAAACCGGGCAATTTCACCCCCGTTTCGCGCAGCACCGCCGATTTCAAGGCGATTGCCGAAGCGGTTAGCGGCAAGGACCTTGGCTGGTTCTTCAATGCCTATCTCTATCAGGCGGAATTGCCGAAGCTGGTCACGGTACGCGACGGGCAATGGCTCAACCTCACGTGGGAAAGTGGCTCCGACCTGCCGTTCGCCATGCCGGTAGAGGTAAAGGTCGGTGACAGTATCGAGATCGCGCCGATGACTGAAGGGGCCGGGCGTATCGACCTCGGCAGCGCGACGGCGCATTACCTGCTCGACCCGGAGAACCACATCCTGCGCGACGACCCGGCGATCACCGAATGGCAGGCCGAGCGCGATGCGGAACGCGCCGCGCAGGCGGCCGCCGAATAGCGCGCAAGGCGGAACCCCACAGCGCCCTCGCGGATTTCCCCTGGCATGAGCGCGCCATTCTCGTGGATCCGGGCTGAACCGCACGGCATCCATGTCACCCCCACCGATGTCTGGATCGACCCCTCGGTGGCGGTCGCACAGGCGCTCGTCACCCATGGCCATGCCGACCATGCGCGGGGCGGCCATGGACGGACCATCGCGACGCCCGAGACACTGGCGATCATGGAGCTGCGCTACCAGACGCGCGAGGGCGCCGTGCCCGTCCAATATGGCGAGACGATCAGGCTGGCCGGCGGGATCGATGCCACCTTCTATCCGGCGGGCCATGTGCTGGGCAGCGCGCAGATCCTGCTCGAACATGCGGGCGAGCGGGTCGTCATCACCGGCGATTACAAGCGCCGCGCCGACCCGACCTGCGCGCCATTTCAGGTCGTGCCCTGCGATATCTTCGTGACCGAGGCGACGTTCGGCCTGCCGGTCTTCACTCACCCGCCTATCGCTCAGGAAATGGCCAAGCTGCTGAAAGCACGCGAGGATCATCCCGAGGGATGCGTCCTCGTGGGTGCCTATGCGCTGGGCAAGGCGCAGCGGGTGATCGCCGAGCTGCGCGCCACCGGACATTGTGAGCCGATCTATCTCCATGGCGCGATGGAGAAAATGTGCCGGCTCTACGAAAGCTTCGGCGTGGATCTCGGCGAGCTGCGGCTGGTGGCGGACGCGACCAAAGACGACCTGCGCGGCGCCATCGTGATCTGTCCGCCCTCGGCGCTCAACGACCGCTGGAGCCGCCGCCTGCCCGCACCGGTCACCGCCATGGCGTCGGGCTGGATGCGGGTGCGCCAGCGCGCCCGGCAGCGGAATGTCGAGCTGCCGCTGGTCATTTCCGACCATGCCGACTGGAACGAGCTGACCGCGACCGTGCTCGAGGTCGATCCGCACGAAACCTGGATCACCCATGGCCGCGAGGAGGCGCTGCTGCGCTGGCACCAGCTGAACCAGCGGCGCGCACGGGCGCTGGCCCTCGTCGGGTACGAGGACGAAGATGATTGATTTTGCTCACCTTCTCGACTCGCTGGTCTATACCTCCAGCCGCAATGAGAAGCTGCGGCTGATCGCCGAATATCTGCGCGACACGCCCGATCCTGACCGTGGCTGGGCACTGGCCGCGCTAACCGGCGGGCTCGACTTTCCGGCGGTGAAGTCCTCGACGATCCGCAACCTGATGCAGGAACGGGTCGATCCGGTGCTGTGGTCGCTCAGCCGCGATTTCGTGGGCGATACGGCGGAAACGGCCAGCCTGCTCTGGCCGGAACCCGCCGACGCTAACGGAACCGAACCGCCCCCCAGCATGGCAGAGGTTGTCGCAGCGCTGACCCAGATGACCCGCGTGTCGGTGATGAGCGAATTGCCCAAACGGCTCGACCGGCTCGATGCCTCGGGCCGCTATGCGCTGATCAAACTGGCGACGGGCGGGATGCGCGTGGGCGTGTCGGCGCGGCTGGCGAAACTGGCCTTTGCACGGGCCTTCGACGTCGCTGTCGAGCAGGTCGAGGAATATTGGCATGCGCTCGCCCCGCCCTATGCCGAGCTGTTCGCCTGGGCCGCCGAGGGTGCCGGCCCGCCCGACACCGCCAACATGCCGCTGTTCAAGCCGTTCATGCTCGCCCATCCGCTGGAGGACACGGTGCTCGACCTCAGCGATTATGTCGCCGAGTGGAAGTGGGACGGCATCCGCGTGCAGCTGGTCCATGCTGGTGGCGAAACGCGGCTCTATTCGCGCAGCAGCGACGACATTTCGACGACCTTCCCCGAGTTGGTGGGAGCACTCGACATCCCGGCGATGCTTGATGGCGAATTGCTCGTCCGCGGCGCGCATCAAGGCGGAGAAGCGGGCGGTGCAGCCAGTTTCAACGCGTTGCAGCAGCGGCTCGGGCGCAAGAATGTCAGCAAGACAATGCTGGCTGAATATCCCGCGTTTACAAGGTTATACGATATCCTTTCGCTGGACGGGCAGGACTTGCGCCCGCTGCCGTGGAGCGAACGCCGCGCCGCGCTTGAGACGTTGATGCCGCGCCTGCCGGATACGCATTTCGACCTGTCCCAGCTCGTCGAGGCCAGACATTTCGACCAGCTCGCGCAAATCCGCGAAGGGGCGCGCGACGATGCGATCGAGGGGCTGATGCTGAAGCGCCGGGATAGTCCCTACGTCTCCGGTCGAAGGGCGGGCCTGTGGTACAAGTGGAAGCGCGACCCGCTGCTGATCGATTGCGTGCTGATGTACGCCCAGCGCGGCAGCGGCAAGCGCAGCAGCTTCTATTCGGACTACACCTTCGGCTGCTGGGATGGCGAGCCCGACGCCGATGGCACCGGCGGCGCGGAATTGCTGCCCGTGGGCAAGGCCTATTCGGGCTTCACCGACGAGGAGCTGAAGCGGCTCGACCGCCATGTCCGCCAGAACACAGTGGGCCGCTTCGGCCCGGTGCGCGAGACCGACAAGAGCCTGGTGTTCGAGGTCGCTTTCGATTCGGTCCATGCCAGCAAGCGCCACAAGTCGGGCCTTGCCATGCGCTTCCCGCGCATTCACCGCATCCGCTGGGACAAGCCCGCGCATGAGGCCGACCGGATCGAGAGCCTGCGCGCCCTGATACGGGACTGATCCGCACCTCATCCTGCACTCAATTGCGCCAGATCAATGTTTCCCGCTCGCAAACGCGGCATGGCATATTTGCAGACATTGCCCTTGGGAGACCGCACGACATGAATGCCGAGACCGCGCCGCCGCGCACCCCATACGAAGCGCTGGGCGGCAAGCCTGTGATCGAGCGGATGGTCAATCGTTTCTACGATCTGATGGAGAGTGACCCGGCCTATACCGAACTGCGCGCCATGCATGCGCCCGACCTCGGCCCTATGCGGGTGTCGCTGGCGGGCTGGATCACCGCCTGGGCGGGCGGCCCGCGCGACTGGTTCGAGCAGAATCCCGGCAAATGCGTGATGAGCGCGCATCGCGACCTCAACGTCACAAGTGAAACTGCGCGCCAATGGGCCGATGCCATGGGCCGCGCGATCAGCGATGTCGGGCCGGAGGACAAGGTGCTGGCCGGCGAGCTGAGCCAGCGCATGACGATGATGGCGCAGGGCATGGCCCGGGACTGAACCCGGCATTGAAATGCGGGCGCGGGCGCGCGAGAGTGCCCCGATGCATCGCTATGACACTCCGCGCCGCGCGCTCGCCTTCGGCATTGCCGGGCTCGCGGGCTTTGTCGACGCGACCGGCTTCCTGGCGGCGAACAGCTATTTCGTCTCGTTCATGTCGGGCAACACGACGCGGCTGGGCATCGATCTCGCCACCTCGCTGCGTCAGGCGCTGGTCCCGGCGCTGCTGATTCTGGGCTTTATCGCCGGGGTCACGCTGGGGGCCCTGCTGGCAGAGCGCTTCCCGGCACGGCGCAAGAGCGTCGTGATCGGCTTTTCGACCGCGCTGCTGGTGGTGGCGGCGGTGCTGCGGGCAAGCGGCCACGAAAATGCCTTCCTCGCCCTCGCGGTGCTGGCGATGGGCGCGCTCAACAACGCCTTCCGCCGCGACGGCGAGGTCGCGGTCGCCGTGACCTATATGACCGGCGCGCTGGTGCGCTTCGGACAGGGGCTCGCCTCGTTCCTGCGCGGCCAGCGCATTCCCGGATGGCTGCTCAATGCCGTGCTGTGGGCCAGCCTCGCGCTGGGCGCGGTGATCGGTGCCGCGGTAGCCACCCATTGGGAATGGCTCTCGGCCTGGGCCGCTGCCGGTTTCTCGGGCAGCCTGTTACTGGCGGCACTATGGATCGAGCGCGCGGGCCCCGCGCAACCGCCTCAGTCGAGCTGAACCAGCTTGTCGCGCGACGTCATGCCGCGCACCAGCTGGCAGCGTGACGTCGCCACCCCCAGCGCCCTGGCCAGCAGCGCGACGACCGCCTTGTTCGCCGCGCCATCCTGCGGCTTGGCGCGGA
The DNA here is from genome assembly GCA_964406535.1 of uncultured Sphingomonadaceae bacterium. Classification (GTDB taxonomy): domain Bacteria; phylum Pseudomonadota; class Alphaproteobacteria; order Sphingomonadales; family Sphingomonadaceae; genus Alteraurantiacibacter. The sequence goes on along the minus strand of CAYOSE010000036.1, from coordinate 16,827 downwards.
CCTTCGCCAGCAGGCGACCGTCCTCGATCACGAGGCTTTCCTGACGCGCGCCCGGAGTAACTCTGACCGCCAGACGTCCAGCGGGATCGGCGAGCGCGCGGATCGCGGCTGCCGGAGGAAGATCAGCCTTCGGTCTGGCCACGGAGCTGCGCCAGATGCCGTTCGGCCAGTCTGACATAGCGTTCGGCCTGGAACTTGATCTTCGCGATCTGCTCGGGCTCGCGCTTCCGCATGAACTTGGCCGGTCGCCCGACCCAGATCTCGCCCGCCGGAATCGACTTGCCCGGCGCGAGCAAGGCCCCGGCGGCGAGCATGCCGCCCTCACCGATCGTGCAATCGTCCATCGCCATCGCGCCCATGCCGATAAAGCCCAGATCCTCCAGCCTGGTGCCGTGGATCATCGCCATATGGCCGATCACGCAATCGTCCCCGATGATCGTCGGGCTGCCATCGAACCAGCCGTCTGACCCGTCGGGCCGCTCACCCTCGACATGGATGACGGTGCCGTCCTGCACGTTCGAGCGGGCGCCGATGCGGATCGCCTGGATGTCACCGCGCAGCACGCAATTGTACCAGACGCTCGCCTGCGGGCCGATCTTGACGTCGCCAATCACATGCGCGCCGGGCGCGATGAAGGCGGTTTCGTGAATTTCAGGCGTCTTGCCCTCGAACGGCATGATCGTCGCGCCGGGGTAACGGCCCGTGCAATCGAGAGACGGGGCGGCAATCGTCATTCAGTATTCTCCAGCCATTGTTCGCGGGCCAGCCGATACACGATCGTCGGGTTATCCTCGGGCGGATAGTTCGGATCGTCGAAATCCAGGTCCGGCGCGCGCGCCATGCCCAGTTTTTCCATGAAGCGCCAGCTGGCCTCGTTGCTCTGGCTGGTGAGTGCCACCGCGCTGGGCGCGCCGCAATCCCCGAACAGCCAATCCAGCACCGCCGCCATCGCCTCGCTGGCATAGCCGCGCCGCCAGCGGTCCTCGCGCACCAGCCAGCCGACCTCGTGCTCGCCGGGATTGTGCGCCAGCGGGTTGTCGACGCGCTTGAACCCGCAATGGCCGACCAGTTCGCCGCTGGCCTTTTCGATCATGAACAGGAAGCCGAGATTGCCATCGGCATAGAGCTGCCGGTTCTTGTCGAGCCGCACGCGGATGTCGTCGAGCGACTTGGGGCCGCCGAGCCGCTCCATGACAGGCGGCGAATTGAGGTAGCGGGCCTGCAGCTCTTCATCGCCCGGCACTATGCGCCGCAGCACCAGCCGCGCGGTTTCGAGGACCGGCTCAGCCACCCAGCAGGCGCGCGGCCAGCGGCGCGTGATAGGTTAGCACGCCGCTGCATCCCGCGCGCTTGAAGGCGATGAGCTTCTCCATCACCAGCGCCTCGCGCGCGGCGACACCGGCCGCCGCACCCGCCTCGATCAGGGCGTATTCGCCGCTCACCTGGTATGCAAATACCGGCACGCCGAAGGCCTGCTTCGCGCGCCAGATAATGTCGAGATAGGCGAGGCCCGGCTTCACCATCACGCTGTCGGCGCCCTCGTCGATGTCGAGCGCGATCTCGCGCAGCGCCTCTTCGGCATTGGCCGGGTCCATCTGGTAGGTTTTCTTGTCGCCTTCCAGCAGCCCGCCCGAGCCCACCGCGTCGCGGAACGGGCCATAGAAGGCGGAGGCATACTTGGCGGCGTAGCTCATGATCTGGACATTGTGGTGCCCGCCCATTTCCAGCGCCATGCGGATCGCCCTGACCCGCCCGTCCATCATGTCGGACGGGGCGATGATGTCCGCGCCCGCCTCGGCCTGGTTGAGCGCCTGATCGACCAGCACCGCGACCGTGTCGTCATTCGTGACATAGCCGGTCTCGTCGAGCAGCCCGTCCTGCCCGTGGCTGGTATAGGGGTCGAGCGCGACATCGGTGAGGATACCGATCTCGTCGCCACAGGCATCGCGGATCGCCTTGATCGCGCGGCACATCAGGTTGTCGGGGTTGAGCGCCTCGGCCCCGTCATCGCTGCGGATGTCGGCGGGCGTGTTGGGGAACAGCGCGATACAGGGAATGCCGAGCGACACCGCCTCCTTCGCGCGGATAGCGATCAGGTCGGTCGACCAGCGCGACACGCCCGGCAGCGAGGCCACGGGTTCATCGACCTGCGTGCCTTCGGTCACGAACAGCGGCCAGATCAGGTCGGCGGGGGTGAGCACGGTTTCGCGGTGGAGCGCGCGGCTCCAGCTGGTGGCGCGCGCACGGCGCATGCGGGTGGCGGGATAGGAGGCGGTCATGTCGCAGCTGTCTTAGACTCTGTTTCAGTCAACTGAAACAGTTGCGGCTCCGGCCCGCTCCCCCTCCCAACCTCCCGATAGGGTAATATTTGGGAGGTTGGGAGGGGGAGTGGGCTGGTGCCGCTTCCACCTCAGTGGAACAATCCGTAGCCTCGCGGGGGCGCTCAATCCACGCTCAATTCACGCGCCTATTTCACTCTCTGGCGATTGTTGAGCCGGTCGATTTCGCGAGCCGGCGTCTCTCCGATGGCGTGATCGGGCGTGATCGTCTTCAGCGCATCGCCGGGCTTGATCTTGTGCAGGGCGAACAATTGTTCGCGGAACTCGGCGAGCTCGCGGCCGCTAAGCGTCTCGCGGGTCACAAAGCGCACACTGGCCGGGTCGATCCGCTTTGACCCGCGATACATCTCGTAATGCAGGTGCGGCCCGGTGGAGAGGCCGGTCGAGCCGACATAGCCGATCACCTGGCCGCGCTTGACGCTCTGCCCGGCGCGAACCGCGATGCGGCTCATATGCGCGTAGCCCGTGCCCAGATTGCCCGCATGGCGCAGACGGACGAAATTGCCGAACCCGCCATTACGCCCGGCGAATTCGACGCGCCCGTCGCTCGCCGCCATGATCGGCGTGCCGGAACGGGCGCGGAAGTCGAGCCCGCCATGCATGCGGCGATAACCAAGGATCGGGTGGCGGCGCATGCCGTAGCGGGAGGTGATCCGGCCCGGCACCGGCGCGACCAGCCCTTCGCGCTGCTCGCCCGAGCCTGAGGCGTCGTAATATTTGCCCTCATTGCCCCAGCGCATCATGCTCTTGGTGACGCGGCCATTGCGGACGATCCCGGCATAAAGCAGGTCGCCGACCTCGATCTCACCGGTTTCGGCGCGCTTGTAGTCGACGATCAGGTCGAACTCGTCACTGGCCCCGATTTCGCGGTTCATATCGATCTCGCGGCCCATGACCCGGAGGTATTGTTGTACCGCGCTCGGCGGGGCACCAGCGGCGCGGGCGGTGCGGTAGAGGCTGTCACCCACGGTACCGCGGACCCGCAGCGGGGTGGTGTCGACCTTGATCGGCTGCGGATCGAGCACCAGCCGACCGTCCTCGCGGCGCACCGCCAGTTCGAGGTCGAAGCGTGCGCGGAAAGCCAGCTGGTCAAGCGGGCGCGGTTGCCCTTCGGCCAAGCGACGGCCCAGCGTGATGTCGACATCGGTGCCGGGCTTGATCTCCTCCATGGAAACGGCGGAGGCGACCATGCCGGAAACCTGCGCGGCCTCGGCCTCGCTCACGCCCGCACGGCGCAACATGCTTTCGAAACTCGCGCCCTTGCCGATGGTTGCCACGAGGTCGAGCCGGGGCCGTTCGGGCGCGCTGGCGAGCGGGACCACCGCAACTGTGGCCGCAGCCGCATGGCCGCTGTCCGCGCCGAGTGCCAGCGGGGCGATCATGTGGTTGCGGAACTCGTCGCGCACGCCGGTATCGACCGACATTGCCGGGGCCGCCTCGACCGGCGAGAAACCGGGCCAGCCAGCCACGGCGATGGCGGACAGACTCACCAGTGTCGCCACCCCGCGCAGCCAGCGCGGCGAGCCAATGTCACGGCCAAGGTCGGTGACCAGTTCGAACTTGCCGAGCTTGCGGGAGCTTCCTTCACGCCATTCGCGCCAGCGCTCGGCAAAGCTGAGCGAGCGCGACAGGCGATGCGTGGCGCTGCTGGAATGGGCAGACGTCGTGGCAGCGGACGCGGTCGATGCGGCCGCGACATGTGACCGCAACCGATTGGCACCCCCGGACGCTTCACCCCGGCGTATCAACACCCTTCTTTTCCTCCCTGCCGATTTCATTGGGCGGGGCCAAACGGCGACCCCGGTCCTTTGCGCGATCCCTTGGCTCAGGTGTGGCAGACTTCTTGCGCTCAGTTTTGCGCGGTTAAAGTAAATTCCGCCCTAACGGCGACCAATGGAGACTCGCGCAAGGTGAATCGCGTGGAATCAGCGCCTTGTGGCCCCGATCTAACGCCCCAATGGACAGTTGCGCCGGGGCCGTCATCGCTCCACATTGTGAGCCACGCCATGGCCCATTCCTCCGACAGCAATGTTCGCGCCGTGCTCGGCCCGACCAATACCGGCAAGACGCATCTCGCGATCGAGCGAATGTGCGGCCATTCGAGCGGGGCGATGGGCTTTCCGCTGCGGCTGCTGGCGCGCGAGGTCTATGACCGGGTCTGCACGATCAAGGGCGAGAGCCAGGTTGCGCTGATTACCGGCGAGCAACGAATCGAGCCGCCCACCGCACGCTATCTTCTGTGCACGGTCGAGGCGATGCCGAGGTCAGCGGGCGATCGGGCCTTCGTCGCGCTGGACGAGGCGCAACTATGCGCCGACCGCGAGCGCGGGCACATCTTCACCGACCGGCTATTGCATGCGCGCGGGCGTGAGGAGACCATGCTGCTCGGCTCCGCCACCTTGGAGCCAGTCCTGCACGAACTGGTACCCGAGGCGCGGATTGAAAGCCGCCCGCGCTTTTCCACCCTGCGCCATGCAGGCGAGGTCAAGCTCTCGCGCCTGCCGCCGCGCAGCGCGATTGTCGGCTTCTCGGTCGAGCAGGTGTACCAGCTGGCCGAGTTGCTCCGGCGCTTTCGCGGCGGCGCAGCAGTGGTGATGGGTTCGCTCAGCCCGGAAACGCGCAACCGGCAGGTCGAATTGTTCCAGTCGGGCGAGGTCGACTACATCGTCGCCACCGACGCCATCGGCATGGGGCTCAACCTTGACGTGCATCATGTCGCCTTTGCCTCGCTGACCAAGTTTGACGGCGTCCGGCGGCGGCGGCTGACTCCGGCGGAAATGGGGCAGATCGCCGGGCGCGCCGGACGCCACCAGACCGACGGCACGTTCGGGACGCTGGCGGGAGGCGGGCGCAATCGGGAGCGCGCGCAGTTCACCGACGAAGAGATTTACGCCATCGAGTCGCATACCTTCGCCCCGCTCACCCGTGCCTATTGGCGAGACCCGGAGCCGCGCTGCGACTCGCTCGACACGCTGCTCGCCGATCTGGAAGCGCCACCGGCGCATCCCCAGCTCGCCGCCGCGCCCGAAGCGATCGATCTCGCCGTGCTCAAGCGGCTCGCCGAAAGCACGGAGATTCGCGACGCGCTGACCTTTCCCGGGCAGGTGCGGCGGCTGTGGGAGGCCTGCCAGCTGCCCGATTTCCGCCAGCAGGGGCCCGACATGCATGCGCGCTTCGTCGCCCGGCTATGGCGCGATCTGCGATCCGGCCATCTTGGCGCAGACTTTGTTGCCGCGCGCATCGCCGAGCTCGACCGCGGCGGCGGCGATATCGACACGCTGCAGGGCCGCCTCGCCGCAATCCGCAGCTGGGCCTATATCTGCCAGCGGCCCGATTGGGTGCTTGCGCGCGACGAAATGGCCGCCCGCGCCCGTGCCGCAGAGTCACGCCTGTCGGATAATCTGCACCAGCGGCTGACAGAGCGTTTTGTCAATCGGCGCACTTCTGTATTGCTCAAGAGCATGGGCAAGGACGCATCACTTCTGCGGGTAGAGCTGGGCGAGGACGGCGGCGTCCTCGTCGAAGGCCATCGGATCGGTCATCTAGAGGGGCTGCGTTTCGTCGTCGACGAGCAGGCCAGTTCCGATGAGAAGCGGCTGTTGCTGGCCGCTGCGGAGCGACACCTGCCTGCGCTACTCGCGGCCAAGGCGGACCAGCTGATCGCCGCCGAACTGGGTGTGCTGGAACTGGCGCGAGGCAAGGTCATGCGCGGCGAGCGCGAGATTGCGACGCTCATGCCCGGCAAGGTGAAAAGCCGCCCGCGCCTCGAAATCGGGGCAGAGTTGCGCGCACTCGATGCCGGGATGCGCGCGCGGCTGGCCGAAGCGCTCGACCTGTGGCTGGAGGCGCAACTGGCCCCGCTCGCGCCATTGCGCGCCATCGAGGAGGCTGCGCTCGACCCCGAAGCGGGCAGCGAGGTGCGAGCGCTGCTGCTGACGCTGGCTGATCGGAACGGCATCGTGCCGCGCGAAGCCGCGGGTCTGGCGGTGATTCCCAAGGAAAAGCGCCCCTTCATGCGGAAGCTGGGGGTCATGATCGGCGCGCTCGACGTGTTCATGCCTGCATTGCTCAAACCGGGCGCGCGCAAGGTGCTGCAGGCCATCGGTGCCGACCGGCGACCGCTCAATCCGGGCATGGAAGCGGTGATCGTGGGGGGCAAGCAGGTACCGGCAGGCTATCGGCAAGCGGGCAAGCAGGCCATCCGTGTCGACATGGCGGAAAAGCTGTTCCGCGCCGCGCATGACATGCGGAACCGCCGGGCCCAGGCGACTGGAGGTACCAGCGGGCGTGGCTTCGCCATCGACACCGCGCTGGCCACCTCGATGGGCCTGCTGCCGGAGAGCTTCGAGGCGCTGATGCGGCAGGGCGGCTTCCGGCCCGGCGAAGCGGCGCCATGGCCCGAAGGTCTCTTTGGTCCGCCGCCACCGCGCCCCTGGACCTGGCGTGCGCCGCGCAAGGATCGCGGGCCGGTGCAGCACGATGCGCGGCCGCCGCGGCAGGGGAAACCAGGCAGGGGCCCGCACAAAGGCCCGAACAAGGGGAAAGCTGGCAACAAGCGGCCCGATCGCGATGACCGTCAGCGGGATCGGCAGCGCGCTTCACACCAGCCCGCTACCAGCAATGCCGCCTTTGCCGGCCTCGCCGACCTCCTGGGCAAGAACTGACCCGGAAACGGTTGGGGCGCGATGCGGATCGACCGGCTGCTCTGGTTCCTTCGCCTCGCCGGCAGTCGCAGTTTCGCGCAAAAGTGGGTCCTCGCCGGGCATATCCGGCTCAACGGCCAGCGCGTGGTCAAGCCGAGCACCGATGTCCGCATTGGCGATGTGCTGACGCTGCCGGTCCGAAACGGGGTGATGCTGGCGCAGATCCTGTCGCTTCCGGCACGGCGCGGACCCGCTGCAGAAGCGCTCGCCTGTTACCGGGAGCTTGACGCTAAGGCTGCAATCGCCATAGCAGGCGAAAAAAGCGCGCAGCGACGCGCATATTCGTGAAGGACACACCCAGCCATGACCTATGTCGTCACCGACGCCTGCATCAAATGCAAATACACTGACTGCGTCGAGGTCTGCCCCGTCGATTGCTTCTATGAGGGCGAGAACATGCTCGTCATCAACCCGTCCGAATGCATCGATTGCGGCGTGTGTGAGCCCGAATGCCCGGCGGAGGCGATCCTGCCCGACACGGAAGAGGGCACGGAGAAGTGGCTGGAGATCAATACCCAGTATTCCGCCGAATGGCCGAACATCACCGAGAAGAAGGACCCGCCCGCCGACGCGGACGAGCACAAGGGAGAAGAAGGCAAGTTTGAAAAGTTCTTCTCTGCCGAGCCCGGCGAAGGCGACTAGGCTTGCCTTTTTGGGGACGGCAAACTGTCCGCCCCTGACAGACCTGAGGCACTCATACTTTCGCGCGTTGCATGCGAAGCAACAGCGTGCTGGTAATTTTGTTTCACTTATGCTAAAACCTCTAGTTACTGGCTGAGTCTGACAGGTGCAGAGCCGCAGACCCGGCCGGAACAGGAAGGCAGGTCACCCCTCTTAGCGACAATATGGATGAAGCCGGATCGCCGACGGGTCGTGCGATCGAGCATCTCCTGTCGCTGTTTCAGACCTGTCCGGGTAGCGAAAGGACAATACATGGCTGCGAATGCGCCCGCCTTCGATGTTGGCGACTACGTTGTTTACCCCAAGCACGGCGTTGGCCGTGTGATCGAGCTGCAGAGCGAGGAAATCGCCGGAATGAAGCTCGATCTCTATGTCCTCCGGTTCGAGAAGGAACGCATGACCTTGCGCGTTCCGGTCAACAAGGTGGAATCCATCGGCATGCGTAAGCTGTCCTCGGACAAGACGCTTAAAGAGGCGATGGAAACGCTCAAGGGCAAGCCCAAGGTGAAGCGCACCATGTGGTCGCGTCGCGCCCAGGAATATGAAGCGAAGATCAATTCGGGCGACCTGGTGTCGATCGCCGAAGTGACGCGCGACCTGTTCCGTCCGGAAGACCAGCCCGAGCAGAGCTATTCGGAGCGCCAGATCTTCGAGGCTGCGTCCAGCCGCCTCGCGCGTGAACTGGCGGCGATGGAGAAGACGGACGAGCCGGCCGCGCTCGCCAAGATCCTCGACGTGCTCAAGGAGCATGCGCCGCAATATTACGAGAGCACCGAAGACGCCTGACGGCATCTTCCCCGTGTTTCAGAGAGGGGCCGCCGGGAGACCGCGCGGCCCTTTTCTTTTGTGCAGTGCAGCAAACCCTTGTGCGGCGCACCATTGCCGCTGTGCCGGACCAAGGCATGACGATCATCGACGAGTGTATTGGATCAGGCTCGCTGATTAGTGTATTAAGGCACTGATACACGAATCAGGAGACATCGGATGCGCCTTGAAGAATTCGCTCGCACGCTGGGGCAGGCCTTTGCCAGTGCGCTGGCCGACAGCGGCAATTTCAAGTTCTCGGGCGATGCGGAGGATGCCGTGCCGCTGGACGAGTTGGATCTCACCGGTGCGCCGCCGACGGGCATCAAGGTGTCGCTTTCGCGCAAGGACGGGGTCCGCGTTGTTCAGGGCGAGGGCTTCGCCGTTGCGGTCGAAGGCGATGAGAGTTCCAGGGAGAACCTGCTGTTCAAGCTCGGCGAGGAAACCTTGCGGATTTTCCGCCGCCACGGAAAAGGCGACCCGGTCGAGATCACGGTGACCCTGCCCGAGCTTTCCAAGATTGCCATTGGCGGCTCGGGCCGCATCATCGCTGACACTATGGTTGGCGATGCTCGGATCGCGATCGGCGGATCGGGCGAAGTGACCGTCGATGCGTTCACCGGCGAGAAGCTGACCGCCAAGATTGGCGGATCGGGCCGGATCGTCATGCGCGGCAGCGTCGAGATGCTCGACCTGACGATCGGCGGATCGGGCAACTTCGATTCCGAACATCTGGAAGTCGGGCAGGCGTCGATCCGCATCGGCGGATCGGGCTCGGTCGAGATGTCCTCCGACGGTGAGATCGATGCCAAGATTGGCGGGTCGGGCGAGATCCTCGTGCACGGCAATGCGCGCTGCTCGCTGAAGGCAGGTGGCTCGGGCAAGTTCCGCAGTGTCCCGCGCGGCACGCCGGGCCCGCTGGACGAAGCGGCCTGACCCCTCCGGCTAGGCCGCAGCCCGGCGGAGGCGGTCGTTGATCGCCACGCCGATGCCGCTCACAGGCACAGGGGCCACGGCCACGCGCGGCTTGGGCGACGCCGCCGCTAGATGCAGGCAAGCATAAAGTTGCCGCGCGGCCTGTGACAGGTCGCCGCTTGCCGACAGGGTACAATCACCCGCAACTTCGCCGAACCCGATCATGAATTCGTCCGGTTGCGCCATTTGCGCGTCCAGCCGGACCGGCTTTCCCGGAGAGTAGTGGCTGGCCAGCTGGCCGGGTGCCTCGATCCGCTCGGGCTGCTCGCCAGTCACATCTTCGCGGGGATCGGCGGCACTATCACGCGGACCGGCGCGCAGAAGCTGCCACTGGCCATCGCCGAGATATTTGAGGATCGTCGATTCGACTCCCTGCTCACACGGGCCAGCATCGAGGACCAGATCGACCTTGCCCTCCAGCGTCGCCAGCACATGCGCCGCCGTCGTCGGGCTGGTGAAGCCGCTGCGATTGGCCGACGGGGCAGCAAGCGGCAGACCAAGCTCCGCCATAATGTTGCGCGCAACTTCATGCGCGGGGACGCGCAGCGCAACGCTGTCCAGCCCGGCCGTCACCGCTGCCGCCAGCTTCGCGTCCGGCTTGCGCGGCAGGACCAGCGTGACCGGCCCCGGCCAGACGTCGCGGGCAAATGCCAGCGCCTGCTCGTCGAACTCGGCCAGTTGCTGCGCCTGTTCGATCCCGGCGACATGCACGATCAGAGGGTTGAAGCCGGGGCGGCCCTTGGCCGCGTAAATGCGCGCCACGGCAGCGTCGCTGTCAGCCCGCGCGGCGAGGCCATAGACGGTCTCGGTCGGGATCGCGACCAGCCCGCCGCCACGCAGCACCGCTACCGCACGGTCGACCCCGGCCCCGTCCGCCTGCCGGACCTCAGTCATATTCTTGCCGACCATCGCGCCGCGCTATAGGGCCTTGTCCATGCAAGACCAAGGTGATCTCACATCCTCCGCGCTTGAGCGCATTGCCGCCGCACTGGAGGCGCTGGTTCCAACCGCCAGCGCCGCGTCCGACTGGAACGCCGCACCGGGTTTCATCTGGGACGGCAACGCCCGCCCGATCCCCCGGATCGAGGCACCGGCGCTCGACCTGCTGCGCGGCATCGACAAGCAGCGCGCGGCGGTGTTTGAGAATGTCGAGCGGCTCGGCCACGGCCATGCCGCGCATGACATGCTGCTCTGGGGTGCGCGCGGCATGGGCAAGTCAGCGCTGGTGCGCGCGGCGATCAAGGCGGTGCAGGAGTCAGGCGCCGAGCTCGCTCTGGTGCAGGTATCGCCCAATGCGCTGGAAAGCCTGCCCGCGCTCTTTGCCGAGCTCGCGCAGGTGGATCGCAACTTCCTCGTCTATATTGACGATCTAGGGTTTGCCGAGGGCGACGGCGCCGGGCCGCGCCATCTGCGGAGCTGGCTCGACGGCGGGATCGAGGCGCGACCCGACAATGTGCGTCTGGCCGTGACCTCCAACCGGCGCGCCATCGTGCCGCGCCACGGGGCGGAACAGGACGACCCGATCAATCCGCGCGATGCGGTAGACGATATGCTGGCGCTGGCGGACCGGTTCGGGCTGGCGCTTGGCTTCCATGTCTGCACGCAAGACGAGTATCTCAATATCCTGCGCGGCTATTGCGCGGCCTATGACCTGCCGCTCGATGAGGCCGATGCCCTGCAATGGGCGAAACTTCGCGGCGCACGTTCGGGCCGCACAGCGTGGCACTACATCACGGAACTGGCAGGCCGCGCGGGACGCGCACTCTAGGCCGGCCCGCCTGGTCGGCACTACTGCGCGTCGCCCATCATCTCCATCATATTACCGGGCGGGTTATCAAAGGCCGCTGCCGGGTCGCTGCTCAGATTGCGCTGCGGTGGCAGACGCTCCCCGCGATTGCGAACGGGTGCCGCAACACCTTCTGCATCGGGGGCGGTCACGCGCCAGATGATGTTACCGGTATCGTCGCTGACCAGCAGGGCTCCGGTTGCGTCCCAGGCTACCCACGTGGGGCGGCCCTTCGCCACGTCGCCCTGCAGGAAGCCGGTCAGCACCGGGACGGGCTTGGCGAGCGGATTGCCGCGTTCGTCGAAGGCGACATAGACCACGTCATAGCCAGACGCGGGCCGGCGATTCCATGAGCCGTGCCGCGCTACGAAGACGCCCTGCCCCAGCCCTTCGCCCATGCGCGCGCCCTCTTTGGTGAAAGCCATCCCGAGAGCGGCGACATGCGGACCCAGCGCATATTCAGGCGTGCGGGTATATTCGGTGAGGAACTGCGGCATGCGGTCCTCGACGCGCTCGTCGACAACGTCGTTATAATAGACCCACGGCCAGCCGTAATGGACGCCGATCGGCACGTTGGTCATGTAATCGGGTACCAGATCCGGGCCGAGCATGTCGCGTTCGTTCACCGTGGTCCACAGCTCGCCAGTCCACGGGTTGATATCGAGCCCATTAGGGTTCCGCATGCCCGCGCCGTAAACGCGGTTGCTGCCACTTTCGAGATCAATTTCGTGGATCGCCGCGCGGCCCTCCTCAAGGTCCATCCCGCCATCGGCGATATTCGTGGCAGAGCCAACCGCGACATAGAGATTGGTTCCGTCGGCGCTGAGCCGGATATTCCGCATCCAGTGATTGCCTGCGGGCGGCAGGTCCATCAGCTTTTCGGGTGCGCCGGTCAGGCTGGTTGCGCCCTCCTCATAATCGAAACGCAACACGGCATCGTGATTGGCGAGGTAGAGCTTGCCATCGGCCCAGGCGATGCCGGAGGGCGATGCGAGGTCGTCGCGCAGGACATGCGTTTCTTCGGCCACACCATCGCCATCGGCATCGCGCAGCAGGATCAGCTGGTCGGGCGACGGCGCGGTCGCGCCCAGACGATCGAACATCAGGTCGGCGAAGAAGTTGGCAATCGCCCCGCCATGGAGCGCCCCCGGGCGATTGCTCTGGGTGACGAGAATATCACCATTGGGCATGGCATAGATGACCCGCGGATGATCGAGCCCCTGAGCGAAGCGATTGACCGTGAGGCCATCGGCCGGCTGCGGCGCCTCACCTTCGCCCCAGCCGGTGACCTCGACCGCGCCAATCGTGGGGATCGTCTCGGGATCGGGCTCGGCGAGTACCGGATCGGTCCCGGTCGTTTCATCCAGCGTCAGCGTGGCCTCGGAACCGCGCAGCGCCCACCAGAGGAACAGCGCGACAAGGATGAAGACCACCGCAAGGGCGATGAAGATTTTCTTGGAAGTGCTCATGACCGCGAGAGATAGGCAGGCGCGGCGCACACGGCAATCGCTTTGCTCGTGACCTCAGCCGGAAGGTGAATTTGGCAAGGAGTTGCGCGGCGCAACTTTTGTTCGAGGCCCTATGCAATGTTAAGCTGGGCGAAGGTGACGCAATCTCCTGCTGTCTGGCACCGTCAGATCGCGCCGCCGGTCAACCGCTGACAGACCAGATCGAGCTGGTCGAGGCTGGAATAGCGGATCGTCACCGAACCGGCGCGCGGATCCCTCTCAGTCGCGATCTTGACCGGGAGGCCGAGGAATTCCTGCAGGTGCTTTTCGACCGCGAGAATGTCGGCATCCGTGCCTACGTCACGCGCCACCGGGGCACTCTGCTTGCGCCGCCCGTCACTGTCATCACGCCGGGCGAGTTTTTCGACCTCGCGCACAGTGAGGCCCTTGGCGATCGCCATCTCGGCGAGCTGGGCAGCATTGGCGCGCCCGATCAGGGCACGGGCATGGCCCATGTCGAGCCGCCCCGCCTCGACATGGTCGAGCACCACCGCAGGCAGCGACAACAGGCGCTGGAGGTTGGCGACGTGGCTACGCGACTTGTCGACCAGCTCGGCGATCTCGGTCTGCGTCATCGCCTCCAGATCGGCGAGGCGCTGATAGGCGCGCGCTTCCTCGACCGGGTTGAGGTCTTCGCGCTGAATATTTTCGATCAGCGCCAGCGCCATCACATCACGGTCGGTCAGCTCGCGAATTAATGCTGGAATTTCATGGACTTGTGCCTTCTGTGCGGCACGCCAGCGGCGCTCACCCGCAACCAGCTGATAGCGCCCGGCGCCATGCTTGCGGACGATGACCGGCTGGATCACCCCGCGCGCGGCGATTGATGCCGCCAGCTCGTCCAACGCATCCTCATCGAAATGACGGCGCGGCTGGTCGGGGTGCGGCTCGATCACCGAGACAGCGAGATTGGCCAAGCCAGTTGATGGAGCTGCGGTCGCCGCACCAGCTGTACGGGACTGCCCGGTCGCCGCAGCACCATCCGTGACCAGCGGCTCCTCGCGCCGGGCCTCACCCATGAGCGCGCCAAGCCCCCTGCCCAGCTTGCGCCGCTGGACGGATTTCTCAGGCGCGTTCATGCTGCCTTCCTTTCCTCCGGCAGGCGACCAATCAGCTCACTGGCAAGCGCCATGTAGGCCCGACTGCCGGTGCAGGTCTGGTCGTAGATCAGCGCCGGCAGACCGTGACTCGGCGCCTCCGAAAGGCGGACATTGCGCGGAATGACCGTCTCGAACACGAGATTGCCGAGGCATTCGCGCACATCGTCGGCCACCTGGTCCGTCAGCCGGTTGCGACGATCGAACATGGTCAGCGCAATACCGATGATGCCAAGCTCGGCATTGAAGCGCTGCTGCACCTGCTCGACGGTGCGGAGGAGCTGGCTGAGACCTTCGAGCGCGAAGAACTCGCACTGCAGCGGCACGAGCAGCGTATCGGCAGCACACAGCGCATTGAGCGTCAGCAGGCCGAGCGAGGGCGGGCAGTCAATGAAGCAGATGTCGTGTCCATGATGCGCGTCGAGCGCCGCGCGCAGGCGCGCAGCGCGATCCTCGACATTGACCAGCTCAACCTCGGCGCCGCTAAGGTCGACCGTCGCGGGAACGAGGTCGAGACCGGGGATACCGGACGCACTGACGCATTCGGCAATCGGTCGGCCGTCAATCAGCACGTCGTAGCTCGACAATTCGCGCTTGCTCGCATCGAGCCCTACCCCGGTCGAGGCATTGCCCTGCGGGTCGAGGTCAATGAGCAGCGTCTTCCACCCGCTCGCCGCCATCGCCGTGGCGATGTTGATGGCCGAGGTGGTCTTGCCCACGCCGCCCTTCTGGTTCGCGATTGCGATCGTGATCATCGTGCTTTTCCCTGAACCTTTCCGCGTCCGATAAGGAGGCCGGCCTCCGGATCGGTCGCCGACCGTTCCACGTGGAACATTCTCTGCACATGTGCAGACTGCTTGACCAGTTCTTGCGCTGCCGAGCGCCCCTTGGGCAACAGCCAAAGAGTGTCCGGTGTGGAAAAGCGGGCGGATAACGCGACAAGACGGTCCAACGGAGCGAAGGCGCGGCCCGAGATTACCCCCGCCGGGAAGCTTTCCACATGTTCGAGCCGCGATCCGAGCACTTGGCACTGCGAGAGGCCGAAATGGTCGCGCACCGATTCGAGCCAGGCGATTCGCTTCTTGCGCGATTCGACGAGGCAAATCGACATGTCCGGTCGCGCCAGCGCGATCACCAGACCGGGAAAGCCCGCGCCGGTGCCAAGATCGAGCCAGAGTGATGTTTCATGTGGAACATGCGCCAATAGCTGCACCGAATCGGCGATGTGGCGCTGCCAGACAGAAGCGAGGCTCCCGGCGGAGATCAGGTTCTGCCGCGCACTTTCTTCCAGCAGCAGCGGAACGAACCGCTCCAGCCGGTCCATCGCCACCTCATCGCACAAAGTCCGGCAATAGGCCCGTGCTTCGTCTTCGCTTGAAATCATGCTGCCCGCCGCCTGGCGTAGACGAGCAGCGCCGCCAGCGCCGCCGGGGTAATTCCGCGCACCCGCCCTGCCGCAGCGAGGTCCGAGGGTTGCGCCGCCGAGAGCCGCTCAACCATTTCGCGCGACAGGCCCGGCACCTCGCCGTAGGGGAAGTTGTCGTCTAGCACGACTTCCTGGCTGGCGCGCAGGTCGCGCAATTCGGCGTCCTGCCGCGCCAGATAGGGCGCATAGATGCAGTCCTCGGCGATTTCGGCGACCAACTCGCTCTCCACAGACAGCTGGTCGGGAAGGAATCCGCGCAACGCCTGAAGCTCGACCGCCGGGAAGCGCAGCCAGTCGCGCAGCGGCGCGCGGCCAAGGTCGCTGCGAACATCGAGGCCTTCGCGCACCAGCTCCTGCACGGTGACTTCACGGGAAAGCGCCACACCCCATCCGCTACGCTCTTCCTCGCGCCGCTCGAACCATTGCGCCCTCGCCTTACCCACGCAGCCCGCCGCCATCGCCAGTCCGGTCAGCCGGGTGGAGGCATTATTGGCCCGCAGCCGCAGGCGGTACTCCGCGCGAGCGGTGAGCATGCGGTAAGGCTCGCTCACCCCGTGCAGCGTCAGATCGTCGATCATCACCGCCATGTAGGAATTGGCCCGGTCAATCGCCGCTGGCGCTGTGCCGAGCACCGCAGCGGCGGCCTGCATCCCGGCGATCAGGCCCTGCGCGGCAGCCTCTTCGTAACCGGTCGTGCCATTGATCTGGCCGGCGCAATACAGCCCCGGAATAGCGCGCAGCTGCAAGTCGCCCCCGAGCGCGCGGGGATCGATATGATCGTATTCGACCGCATAGCCGGGCACGGCCATCTCGACCTGCTCCAGACCCTCAATGGTCCGGAGCATGGCATGCTGCACATCGGCCGGGAGCGAAGTACTGATCCCGTTGGGATAGACGAGATGCGTGCCGAGCCCCTCCGGCTCGAGGAAGATCTGGTGCCCGTCCCTGTCAGCAAAGCGGTGAATCTTGTCCTCTATCGACGGGCAATAGCGCGGCCCCGTGGCGTCAATCGCACCCGTGAACAATGGCGAGCGGTGGAGGTTCTCAGCAATGATCGCATGGCTGCGCGGATTGGTGCGGGTGATCGCGCAGAAAACCTGCGGGTTCATGCGGCGCGCAGTCAGCGGCGACATCGTCCAGTGATCGGCATCGCTGGGTTGTTGCGCCAACCGCGCCCAGTCGATGGTTCGCCCGTCCAGCCGCGGCGGCGTCCCCGTCTTGAGCCGCGCCATGGGCAACTCGGCCTCACGCAGTTGCCAAGCCAGACGATGCGCGGCATTCTCCCCGATCCGACCGCCGTCGAGACGCTCCCCGCCGCGAAACAGCCGCCCGCCGAGGAATGTCCCCGTACACAGCACGACCGCCGAGGCCGTCAGCTGCGTGCCATCGGCCAACTCCAGCCCGGCCACACGCCCGCCCGACAGCGTAAGCGCCGCACCCTCGCCCTCGACAACGGTGAGGCCACCCTGCGCCGCGATCATCGCCTGTACCGCCGCCTTGAACAGCAC
>CAYOSE010000035.1:0-23465 GCA_964406535.1 uncultured Sphingomonadaceae bacterium | reverse complement strand
AGAGCATCGCCGTGCCGTACCAGCCGATCTGCGCCGCGCCGATGCCGCTGGTGATGTGGTCGTAGCCGGGCGCGATGTCGGTGACGAGCGGGCCGAGCGTGTAGAACGGGGCCTCCCCGCAGGCCTCGAGCTGCTTGTCCATGTTCTCCTTGATCTTGTGCATGGGCACGTGGCCCGGCCCTTCGATCATCACCTGCACGTCGTGCTCCCACGCGCGTTTGGTCAGCTCGCCCAAAGTGTAGAGCTCGGCGAACTGCGCCTCGTCATTGGCGTCGGCGATGGAGCCGGGGCGCAGGCCGTCGCCCAGCGAATAGGCGATGTCATAGGCCTTCATGATCTCGGTGATCTCGTCGAAGCGCTCGTAGAGGAAGCTCTCCTTGTGATGCGCGAGGCACCATTTCGCCATGATGCTGCCGCCGCGCGACACGATCCCGGTGACGCGCTTGGCCGCGAGCGGGACATAGGGCAGCCTGACCCCTGCGTGGATGGTGAAGTAGTCGACGCCCTGCTCGGCCTGTTCGATCAGCGTGTCGCGGAACACCTCCCAGCTGAGGTCCTCGGCAATGCCGCCGACCTTCTCCAGCGCCTGATAGATCGGCACGGTACCGATGGGGACGGGGCTGTTGCGGATGATCCATTCGCGCGTGTCGTGGATGTTGCGCCCGGTGCTGAGGTCCATGACGGTGTCCGCGCCCCAGCGGATCGACCAGACCATCTTGTCGACCTCGCTGGCAACGTCTGAGGCCACCGCGCTGTTGCCGATATTGGCGTTGATCTTGACGAGGAAGTTGCGCCCGATGGCCATCGGCTCGGCCTCGGGGTGGTTGACATTGGAGGGGATGATGGCGCGGCCCCGCGCCACCTCGTCGCGCACGAATTCAGGCGTGACATATTCGGGGATGGCCGCGCCCCATGAATTGCCCTCGACCTCGCGGCGGACGAACTCGCGGCCGAGGTTCTCGCGCTCGGCGACATATTCCATCTCGGGCGTGATGATGCCGCGCCGGGCATAGTGCATCTGCGAAAGGTTCGCGCCGGGCTTGGCGCGTAGGACGCGTTTGGCGACATTGGGGAAGGCCGGGACGCCGCCGCTGCGATCCGGCCCCAACTGGCCGTTATCTTCCGGCCTGATCTCGCGCGCATCGTATTCTTCCACGTCGCCACGGGCCAGCTGCCACTCGCGCCGCAGCTGCGGCAGGCCCGCGGCAATGTCGATGTTAGCCTCGGGGTCGGTATAGGGACCGGACGTGTCATAGACGCGCACCGGGGGCTCGCCGCTGGAGGGCTCAAGGTCGATCTCGCGCATGGCCACGCGGATGCCTGAACCCGACTTGGCGGCGACATGCACCTTGCGGCTGCCGCGAATGGGGCCGGTGGTGACGCCTATCTCGAGGTGGGAATTGATGTCGGCCATGCGCTTCTCTCCATGCGGGGGAGGAGGAAGTGGCCGGGTGGGCGTGCTCGACAGTCCCCCGGACTGTCTGCGCGCCCCCACTCCCTCCGCCCGTGCTAACGGGTTCAGGTTCGACGGGTCGTGTGGAGCATACCCACACCTCTCAGCGAAATTGCTCGCTCCCCGGGGATGAGTCGCAGGCTAAGGGTTCCCCGCGCAAAGGTCCAGCGGCGAACGCGCTGCCGGTCAGGTAATCCGCATGAAGGCCGCGAAGACCAGCAGCACACCGACCGCTACCGAAAAGCAGGCCCAGCGCAGGCCCCGGACGCCGACCAAGCGCCGCGCCAGCGCCATCGCCCGTTCGCCCACGGCGATGAAGGCCGCGCCCTGTGCCGCCAGCAGCCCGCCCGTTACCGATACCAGCATGGCCAGCGGGTCGCCGACATCCCACGGATTGACCAGATAGATCGCCGCGCCGCCCATCAGGCAAACGATTCCCGTGACATAGCGTAGCCCCGGATAGTGCTCGTAGTCAGAGAACAGCTCGAGGAAATAGCCGGGCGCGCGCAGTTCGCCGACCCCGGCGGCCAGCGCATAGATCCCCGTGAAGAAGGCAATCCATGCCGTAACGTCCATGTTCTCGGTCAATCGTCCCGCCCCTTGATCCACCTGCCTGATCGCTACCCCCGCGATAACGTCAGGGCACCCAGATGTAATTGTACAAGTGCTTTACGAGCGTGCTAGCTTTTCGATGAGCTGACCACGCGGAACGCATGCCTGAGCATCCAAATGCCAGGGGCCTATTCGGGAGAGAGTAAATGGCAATCAACGGAGTACACCATATCGGCGTCGCCACGAGCGATTATGAAGGCACGGTGAAATTCTACACTGAAGTGGTCGGCTGGCCGATCGCCTGGCAGGACCAGAATTTCGGGCCGGACGGCAAGGAAGTGATCCGCCATGTCTTCTTCGATGCGGGCGGCGGCACCTATCTTGCCTTCATGTGTTCCCTGCCCGGCTCGCCCATGTTCCCCGAAAGCTGGGCAACCAATATCAATGACGGACTGGGTATGCGCCTTGCTGCTTATCATTTCTCATTCGCCGTCGACTCCGAGGAATCTCTCAATGAGCTCAAGCTGCTATGGCGGTCGCGCGGGCTCGATGTGTCGGGCGTAATGGATCACGGCTGGTGCAAATCGATCTACTTCCGCGATCCGGTGAACGGGCTGATGCTCGAAGCTTCGGTCCAGACCAAGGTGTTTGACGAAGATGACAAGCTGCTCAAGCCGCGCGCCCAGGGCGGCTTCCAGGGCGCAGATGAGGAAGAACTGGAACTGACCTCGCGGGTGCTTGGAATGCCTGTGACAGCGATCAGGGCGATGGGCGGTGAAAGCATGGTCGCACAGATGGCCAACGGCTCCGATTAATCGCCTTGCCGTCCCGCAATCAGGATCGGGGAGACCCAGTGCACAACGAGATCACCGTCCAGCCCGTCGAACTCGAATCGCCGACCAAGAAGCGATACGATCACGGCCAGTATCCCTGTCGCGGCATGTATCATCGGCCCTCCGGCATCTGGCCCAAAACAGCCATTATCGCGTCGCACTATGTCGGCGACACGGCGATGCACTTCTTGGCCGAATACATGGCCCGGCGCGGCTACGGCTTTCTCGGCTTCAACACCCGTTATGTCGGCGCAACCGTGGCGCTGGGCTTCAACCTCGAAAACGCGCTGATCGACCTTGGCGCAGGCGTACGCTGGCTACGCGAGGTTGCCGACGTGGAGAATGTCGTGATCCTGGGGTTTTCCGGCGGTGCCTCGTTCATGGGCACCTACCAGGCGCAAGCCCTCGACCCGCATATTGATGCCGGCTCCGCCCCAGCGGAAGAGCTGGAAAAGCTGCTGCCCGCCGATTTCTATATCTCTCTGGCCGCCCATACGGGCCGCGCAGACATCGCCTGCCAATGGCTGGACCCGTCAGTGACGGACGAGAATGACCCGCTGTCCCGCAATCCCGATCTCGACATGTACAATCCGCAGAACGGGCCACCTTATTCAGAAGAATTTCTCGCGCGCTATCGGCAAGCGCAAATCGACAGGAACGATCGGATAACAGACTGGGCGGAACATGAACTGGCGCGGATACGCGACGGCAGGCCAGACAACGGGGCGGAACTGGAAGCGGCAGGCGTGTTCGGCGCAAAGTCGCAGGACGGCGTGTATGATCGTTTTTTCAGCGTACCGCGGCAATTTGCCGACCCGCGTTTTCTCGACCTCTCGCTCGATCCGTCGAAGCGCCCGGTAGGCTGCTACATGGGCGATGCGCTGGCATCGAACTATTCCGGCTACGGTTTTTCCGCCGTTACCTCGCTGCGCGACTGGCTATCGATGTGGAGCCGCAAATACACGCAGGTGCGGAGCGAAAACCAGTTGCCCCGGATCAAGAACCCCGCGCTGGTGATTTCGGCCGATCACGATGTCGGCTGCTTCCCCAGTCACGCGCAGGCGATCTTCGATGGCCTGGGCTCGCAGGACAAGCAACTCGTCACAGTCGACGGCGGACATTATATTCAGTCCCCCGGTGACCGGGACGAAGTGGCCGATCTGATGGCGGGCTGGCTGAGCGAACGAGGGGCGCTGGCCAGCTGACGAGCCAGTCTTCCCGCCGCTGCTCAAACATGTTGCAGCTGCGAAAAGGCAGTGGCACCATCACCCGACCGGCACAGGAGTCCACCCCCATCGCACAGCATCTTCGCAGCAGTGCCCTCGCCGCCATCGCCTCGCTGGCGCTGACCCCGATTGCCGCCGCGGCACAAGACACAAAGGCAGCGCTGGAAGGCGGCACGATCCCGCAGCACTGGCTGTCGGAAAGCAGCAATTGCGCGGAGATGCCCGACTTCGAGGTTCACGCCTACAATTCCGACCTCTATATCCTGCGCCAGTCGCCCTGCGCCAATTACGAGAAGCCGTTCCTCTACCTGATCTTCGGGCAGGAGCGCGTCATGCTACTCGATACCGGCGCGGATGACGGCATCCTCAACCCGACGATCAAGCGGGTCGTCAACCACTGGCTGGCACGCAATGGCAAGGACTCCATCGAGCTGGTCGTCACCCACACGCATGAGCATGGCGACCATGTCGCCGGCGACGCACAGATCCAGGTTCTCGACGATCCGGCGATCAAAGTGACCTTCGTCGAGGCTACGCCAGAGGCGGTTAGCGCGTTCTTCGGCATTGCCGACTGGCCGAATGGCCTTGGCGCAATCGACCTTGGCGGGCGTGTGGTCGAGGTGCTGCCACTGCCCGGCCACAGCGCTGCCAGCGTGGTCTATTACGACCAGCGGACCGGCATCATGTTCACCGGCGACAGCCTCTATCCCGGACGGATCTACGCGACTGACCTCGCCGCCCTCGCCGACAGTGTCGACCGGCTCGCCGGTTTCGCCGCCAGCCGCCCGGTGGCGCACCTGATCGGCAACCATATCGAACAGAGCGACACGCCCTTTGTCGACTACCCGATGGGGACCGTGTTCCAGCCGGAGGAGCACGAACTGGCACTATCGCCCGGCGCGATCGGCGAGTTGCAGGCGGCGGTGGCCGACATGCAGCAGAACCCCCGCCGCATCGCCTTACGCGATTTCTCGCTCTGGCCGATGTGGGAGGGCGCGATCAGCGAAGAAGAATGGGCGACGATGAGCGCCTATATCGAGGCGCAGGCGCGCGACAAGCACAGCGCGCGCTGAGCCGACAAAGCATCCGCATTGGAGCGAACCTGGCGGCGCGCGAACGGCGCCCGGCCGTCGCCGACGGCTTGACCGCATGACGTCTTCACCGCCGCGCTAATGCTCCAAAGCGGACCGGCCTCGACGGGCGTCCACGCAATTCCACCTATACGCACAAATGCGGAGGGCCAGCACGGTGCCGGCCCCATGACATGGAGCTTCCCATGCCGCATCCGCGTATCCTTGCCGTTTCGGCGGCAGCCATTGCCGCCGCGCTCACTGTCCCCGCAGGGGCGCAGGACACCCCCGACTGCAAGGACGGAGCCTCCGCCGAAACCACCGAATGCGGGACCGGGGCTGAGGCGACGGGCAGCGGCGGAACCGCCGTCGGCCACGATGCGCTGGCCGGGCAGGAAGCCGTGGCTGTGGGCAACGAAGCGGAGGCGCAGGGGCTGCGCGCCGTGGCCATCGGCGCGGGCCTGACCAACTATTCCGGCGCCAGCCCGACTCTCGATCCGGCGCGCGCGAGCGGCCCCTTATCTTTCGTCAAAGATTCTGACGGCCCCGCCTGCCAGACTATTGCCGCTGACGCCATTGCCATATCCGGAACAGTCGCTATTTCCGGTTTCACACGAAACCGCAATTGCGAGAGGTTCTCGATGCTGCTTTCCCGTTCTGCCCTGTTGTCCTGCGCGCTGGCCCTGCCCGTCGCCCTCTCTTCCGCCGCCGCTGCGCGGACCATGACGGCCGAGGACGTCGCTCGGATCGAATATACTGGCGGCATCGCCATTTCGCAGGACGGCACCCGCATCGCCTACACCACAGTCAGCTATCCCGATGTGCTGGCGGGCGAGGACAATGGCCGCGCCGAACAGCAGCTGTTCCTCGCCGATGCGCCGCTGCGCGCCCGCGCCTATCTGCCCGATGACGTCAGCGTCTCGGGCGTCAGCTTCACCCCGAACGGCACGATGATCACCTATCTGTGGGCCGACGAGGATGAAAAGCGCGCGGTCTGGGGTGTGCCGGTGGATGGCGGCGCGCCGACCAAGCTGGCCGCTGTCGAGGATGCCAATGTCTATTCCTACCGCTTCTCACCCGAAGGCGGCACGATCTACCTGCTGGCCGGCGCCGCGCCCGACAAGGCGCGGGAGAAAGAGGACAAGGCCGGGTTCGACGCGGTGGTGTATGAGGAAGAGCAGCACTTCAACCGGCTGTTCAGCGCCACCATTGGCGACGAGGTCGATGAAGAGCCCACGGAGCTGACCGTCCCCGGCCATGTCGATTCGTTCAAGGTGTCGTCCGATGGCAGTTTCCTGGTGCTGACCTCCTCGCCCTCCACGCTGGTCGATGACAGCCTGATGGAGCGCGACCCGGTGATCTACGATCTCGCCAGCGGCACCGCGCGCACGATCGAGATGCCCGGCAAGATCGGCGATATCGAGATCTCACCTGACGGCACAACGCTCTCGCTGGTGGCGGGCGTCGACCAGAACGACCCGGCAGCCACCACGCTCTACCTCGTCGATGTCGCGACCGGCGCACTGACGGCGGTGAACGAAGGCGCGCCCGAGGCGACCGGCGATACCGAATGGATGGCCGATGGCCGCCTCGCCGCGATTGTCGATAAGGGCGTGCAGAGCGTGCTGCGGCTCTACGGCACCGATGGCACGATGCTGCGCGAGGTCGATCCAGAGGGGCTGATCCTGACCGGGCTCGACCAGGGCGGCAATCGCCTGATCGTGGCGGCGGATTCGCCGAGCCATCCGCGCGAGCTGTTCGCCTTTACCGGCACCGGGTTCGAGCGCTGGACCGCGCACAATCCGTGGCTGGCCGAGATCGACTTCGGCACCCAGCGCGCCTTCACCTATACCGCGCGCGACGGTCAGGCGGTCGAGGGCGTCCTGATCGAGCCGGTCGGCGGCGCGCCGGAGGGCGGTGCCCCGCTGATCCTCAACGTCCATGGCGGGCCAGAGGCGCATGACAGCAATGGCTGGATCACCGGCTATGGCAGCCCCGGCCAGGTCGCGGCGGGCCAGGGCTATGCCGTGTTCCTGCCCAATTACCGCGGCTCGACCGGCTATGGCACGGCCTTCTCCAAGGCGCATTCCGGGAATTACACCGATCCCGAATTCACCGATCTGGTTGACGCCAAATATGCGTTGGCCGAGGCGGGCATCGCCGATCCGGCACGCACGGGCATGACCGGCGGCTCCTATGGCGGCTATGCCACGGCATGGAGCAGCACCTATGCCTCAGAAGAATTTTCCGCCGGGGTTATGTTTGTCGGCATTTCTAACCAGATCAGCAAGGTCGGTACCGGCGACATTCCCAAGGAGATGTATCTCGTCCATGCCCTGCAATGGCCGTGGGAGGACTGGCAGCACTTCCTTGAAGTCAGCCCGATCTACCACACCGACAAGGCCGATACGCCGCTGCTGATCATGGGCGGCACCGCCGATACGCGCGTCGATCCGGGCCAGAGCCTGGAGCTGTACCGCTATATCAAGCTGCGCCGTCCGGACACGCCGCTGCGGCTGATCCAGTATCCGGGCGAAGGGCATGGCAATGCCCGCGCCGCCGCGCGCTACGATTACAATTTGCGGATGATGGAGTGGTTCGACACCTATCTGAAGACCGGCGACCGCGATGCGGCCATGCCGGGGCCGCGCCCCGAGCTGAAAATGGACGAGCCCGGGGACGAGGCGGGGGCCGAAGACTGATCGGCGCAGGATTGACAAGTTCTGCCCCTGCTCGCTTAGTACAGGCGGGGTTCGACTCCCCGATTGAGGTTGTCGGGCGCGGGCCATGCGTCACACATAAAGCGCGGCAGCCTTTCGCTGAGGGTAGCAATCGAATGTAACTCGATCCAGAAAGGGTGCCGCTGTCTCCCGTCGCCTCGCGCGGCAGCTGTTGTCTGGCCTTGCGGGTTTCGAGCCCCCGTCTGACAATCGTGGCGGCAGCGGTGCCTGATCGGATCGCCATCTTGAGAGGAACGGCGATGACGCAGACTGTGATCTATGTCGTACTCGGTTTCATCGCTGCAGCGATCATCGTCCGGAGCATTAGGCTGGACACAGTCTGGCCCGGCGAGACTGGCCTGCTTTACCAGCGCGGCAAGTTCGTGCGGACCCTCGATCCGGGACCGCATTGCCGTTTCGACCCCTTGCGCCATGCCCGTGTCGAGCGCGTGCCGACAGTCCCGCAGGCGCTTACCCAGCAATTGGTCGAGGTCATCAGCAAGGATCAGTTTGCCTTCCGGATCACGCTGGCACCCATGGCGACAATCACGGAGCCGCGCAGCTATTGGGAAGCCAACCGGCCTGCCAACGGGGCCGATTTCGCTCTGTCTATGGGAATGCCGCTGCAATTCCCACGCCTGTCGGCCACGCTGGCGGCATCGGCGCTGACTGCGGTTGCGGCAGTGACCTTGGAGGAATTTCTCGCCGACCCCGCCGGCTCGCTGGCGGGCATTGCGGACGACATTGGCACAGCGCTGACAGGGGCAAAGCTTGACGGCATCCTCGTCACCGCAATCACGCTGCCGCCCGAAACGCGCAAGATGTTCACCGAGATTGAGCGCGCCCGCCGCGAGGGTTTTGCGGCACTGGAACGTGCGCGCGGTGAACAGGCCTCGCTGCGCGCCCTGGCCAATGCAGCCCGCAGCCTCGCCGACAATCCCGAACTGGCAAGATTGCGGATGTTGCAGGTCATGGAAAACGCGCGCGGTTCAAAGACCTTTGTCCTGGGCGACGCCGCCCGTACCGGCCTCGACCAGCCAGACTCCGACTAGAACGTGTAGCCGACGCCCAGCCCGCCAAACAGCTGGTCGCGCGATCCGCGCTCGCTCGTGAACGGGGTGTCGGCCGCGTCGCCGAGCAGGCGCGAATAGCTGCCGATCGCGAACAGGCCGAGCCCGCCATTGGTGATGTCGCCATCGACATCGAAGGCCAGCAGCAGCCCGGCACCGGCCTTGGTGAAGCCGCCATCACCGGCGGCATATTGGGACAGGCCGCTCGCCAGCGCCTGTTCCGGCGTGACGGTGAAATAGTAATCGTGGAAGTCGCCATCGGCCCATTCAGCGCTGAGGCTGAGCGAAGCCGCGAAGGCCCGGCTGAGCGGTGTGAAATAGGTAACCGAGGGGCTCACCACCATCCCGCCATGCGCGCCCGCCACGTCCCACTGCACGTCAGCGCCAACCGACAGGCTGTCATAGGGATTGAGCACGCCGGGCATTTTCACGCCAACCGCCGGGCCAATCTCGACCGCCCGGTCGAGCTTGCCGAGCGAGGCGACGACATCGTCCTGGATGTTCGCCGCCCGGTCGGAGCGCAGCCGGGCAGCCACGCCCAGTTCCAGGCCGGTCTTGCCGGGCGCATCGGGGATAAAATCGACCGCCACGCCAGCAGCGCGCGGATTGAAGCGGATCCCCCCATAGGACCCCTGCACCAGCGGCAGCACCTTGACCACATAATCGTCAGAGCCGGCATAGCTCGGGCCGATCCCGGCGCCCACGCCCACGGTCAGGAAGTCGCCGTCATAGGCGGTCCCGGCATAGACATCGCCGGTCGGTGGCCCACCCTGTGGAACGGGGGCCTGCGCGGGGTCGGCGCTTACAGTGTCGGGCAGGTCCTGTGCCACGGCGGGCATGGCTGCCACGGACAGGGCGCTCCACGCCGCAGCGAAGAGGCCAAGGCCCCTCAATTTGCGATCCGAATTTCGGCTAAGCTGTTCTTGTATCATCACAACTCCAACGGATGCCCCCTCGCCCGGTTCCGCACCGGTCGCCGCGTGCTACCGCTCCGTCATCCGCCTGCGGGCGATTGTGTATATCACCCAATGCGTTAAACGAAGCACCATGACGGGGCGCACATGCGATATCGCGATTGTCGGCGGGGGGCTGGCCGGGGGGCTGATCGCGCTCGCGCTGATCCGTTCGCGTCCCGACCTGAAACTGTGCATCATCGAGGGGCGCGCTTCGCTGGCCGGGCACCACCGCTGGAGCTGGTTTGCCACCGACCTGCCGCCCGAGGGCGAGGCGCTGCTCGCCGAGATTCCGCAGACGCGCTGGGACGATGGCTATGATGTGGCCTTCCCCGCCCACCAGCGGCACCTGACCACCCCCTATCGCTCGATGACGGCGCAGGGCCTGTCGGAGACGCTGGCGCGCCATCTCCCGGCCGAGAGCATCCTGACCGGGCGCGAGGCGCGAACGCTGTCGGCCGGGCAGGTGGTGCTGCGCGACGGGACGCGGATCGATGCGGGCAAGGTGATCGACTGCCGCGGCTTCACCCCGACCGGCGATCTGCGCGGCGGCTGGCAGGTGTTCAAGGGCCGCCTGCTGACCACCACCGAGCCGCATGGCGTGGCGCGCCCCACGATCATGGACGCGACGGTCGCACAGCTTGACGGCTATCGCTTCATGTACCTGCTGCCACTGAGCGAAACCGAGCTGTTCATCGAGGACACCTATTACCGCAGGGAGCCGCTGCTCGATCGCGAGGAGCTGGCGCGGCGGATCGGCCAGTATGTCCGCGCGAAAGGCTGGCAGGGCGATATCGAGACGCGCGAAACCGGGCTGTTGCCGGTCATCACCGGGGGCGATTTCCTCGCCTATCAGAAGGCGCTGCGAATTCCGGGCGTGGCGGTGGCAGGCGCACGCGGCGGCTTCGTCCACCCGCTGACCAGCTATACGCTCGCCTGTGCGGTCGAGACGGCACTGTACATCGCCGCGCATGCGGACATGTCGGGCGAGAAGCTGGCCCGCAATCTGGAACGGCGCGCCAGGAAACTCTGGAAACACAATGCTTTCTACCGGGCGCTGGGGGCGATGCTGTTCGAGGCGGCCAAGCCGCATTCCAGCTATCGCATCTTCCAGCGCTTCTATCGCCTGCGCCAGTCGCTGATCGAGCATTTCTATGCCGGCAAAACACGCTGGTACGAGAAACTGCGGATCCTGTCGGGTCGTCCCCCGGTGCCGGTCTCGCGCGCTATTGTCGCCCTCGCCACGCGCGGAGCCTATCTGCTACCGCTGGGCCGCAACGAAAACTGAAAGCCGGGTCATCGTGAACGAAACCACCAGTAAGAGCGCCTGCGTGATCGGGGCCGGCTTTGGCGGGCTGGCGCTGGCCATCCGCCTTCAGAGCGCCGGGATCGCCACCACTGTGGTGGAGGCGCGCGACAAGCCGGGCGGACGCGCCTATTTCTGGCAAAAGGACGGCTTCACCTTCGATGCCGGACCGACCGTCATCACCGATCCCGACTGCCTGAAGGAATTGTGGGCGATCTCGGGTCACGACCTCGCCGAGGATGTCGACCTGATGCCGGTCTCGCCCTTCTACCGGCTGATGTGGCCCGACGGCACGGCCTTCGACTATTCGAACGACGAGGCTGCGCTGCGCTCCGAGATCGCCCGGATCGAACCGCTCGACATCGCCGGGTACGAGCGCTTCCTCGACTATTCCGCCGCCGTCTACGAGGAAGGCTATGTGAAGCTGGGCCATGTGCCCTTCCTCGACTTCGCCAGCATGATGAAGGCCGCGCCCGCCCTCGCCAAGCACAGGGCATGGCGCAGCGTCTATGCGGTCGTCAGCGACTATGTGAAGAACGAGAAGCTGCGCGAGGCGCTCAGCTTCCACACGCTGCTGGTCGGCGGCAATCCGATGACCACCAGTTCGATCTATGCGCTGATCCACAAGCTGGAGAAGGATGGCGGCGTGTGGTGGGCGCGCGGCGGCACCAACCGGCTGGTGGCGGGCATGGTCCGCCAGTTCGAGCGGCTGGGCGGCACTTTGCGCCTTGGCGATGCGGCGGCGAAGATCGAGACCCTGGGCGACCGGGTGACCGGCGTAACGACCGCGAGCGGCTGGTCGGGCAAGTTCGATGCGGTGGCGAGCAATGGCGATATCGTCCATTCCTATCGCGACCTGCTTGGCGGCTCGCACCGCGGGCGGTCGATGGGCAAGAGTCTGGCAAAGAAGCGCTTCTCCCCCAGCCTGTTCGTCGTCCATTTCGGCGTCGAGGGTGCGTGGCCGGGCATCCCGCACCACATGATCCTGTTCGGGCCGCGCTATAAGGGGCTGCTCGACGACATCTACGTCTCGGGCGTGCTACCGGCCGATTTCTCGATCTACCTGCACCACCCGACCGTGACCGATCCCGGCATGGCGCCCGACGGGATGAGCACTTTCCACGCGCTCGTCCCCGTCGCGCATCAGGGCAAGCTGGCGGTCAACTGGGACGAGGTCGGGCCGATCCTGGAAAAGCGCATCCTCGACGAGGTCGGACGGCGGCTGATCCCCGACATTCACGACCGGATCGTGACCAAGTTCCATTATGCGCCGAAGGATTTCTCGCACGACCTGCATGCCCATCTGGGCAGCGCCTTCAGCCTGGAGCCGATCCTGACACAAAGTGCCTGGTTCCGCGGCCATAATCGCGACGATGTCATGAAGAACTTCTACCTCGTCGGCGCAGGCACACATCCGGGCGCCGGGATTCCGGGCGTCGTGGGCAGTGCCAAGGCAACGGCGGGGCTGATGATCGAGGATATGCTCGGAGACCGGAAAGCATGAAACGGCTCGCCGTCTATTGTGGCTCGGCCACCCCGCCCGACCCGCGCTATATCGAACTGGCGCGCGAGGTCGGCGCGGTGCTCGCGCGGCGCGGCATCGGCGTGGTCTATGGCGGCGGCAAGGTCGGGCTGATGGGCGCGCTGGCAGGCGGCGCGCTGGCCGAGGGCGGCGAGGTGATCGGCGTCATTCCCGAGGCACTGGAGGCGCGCGAACTCGCCAATCAGGCCTGTACCGAGCTGCACGTCGTGCAGACCATGCATGAACGCAAGCGCCTGTTCACCGACCTCGCCGATGGCTTCGTCACCCTGCCCGGCGGCGTCGGCACGATGGACGAACTGTGGGAGGCGGTCAGCTGGGCGCAGCTGGGCTATCATGCCAGTCCGGTGGGCCTGCTCAACGCCTTTGGCTATTATGACGGGCTGGTCAGCTTCAACCGGCACATGTCCGCAACCGGCTTCGTGCGCGAGATGCACCGCGATATCGTGATCGTGGCCGAAACGATCGGGGATCTGCTCGACAAGATGGCCGATCACCGCCCTGCGACCAGCATCGTGCAGATGCGCGCGAGCGAATTGTGAAACGGATCAAACCACGCCCGCTGGTCGCCAGCCAGCTGATGAAGACCACGCCGCGCATGATGGGCGGCGGGCGCAGCCGGGCGGCGCTGGTGGTCCTCTCGCGCGAAAGCATCGCGAAGGGCTCGAAGAGCTTTGCTGCCGCCTCCTTGCTGTTCGACCGGCTGACGCGGGAACGGGCGCACATGCTCTATGCCTGGTGCCGCCGCTGCGACGATATTGCCGACGGACAGGAATATGGTTTCAGGAAAGAGGGGGGCGACGAACCGAAGCCGGACGAATCGGACCCGCGCGACCGGGTGGAGGCGATCCGCATCCTCACCCACCGCGCGCTGGAGGGGCAACCGACAGCCGACATCGCCTTTGACGCGCTGGGTCTGGTGGCGTCCGAGATGCAGCTGACGCGCGAAATGTGCGACGACGTGATCGACGGGTTCGCGCTCGATGCCGAGGAGTGGCGTCCGCGCAGCGAGGGCGACCTGATGCGCTATTGCTTCCACGTCGCCGGCGCGGTTGGCGTGATGATGGCGCGGATCATGGGCGTGCCGCCCGGCGAGCAGGAAACCTATGACCGCGCCTGCGACCTCGGCCTGGCCTTCCAGCTCTGCAACATCGCCCGCGACCTGTGGGAGGACGATGCGGCGGGGCGCTGCTACCTGCCGGTCGAATGGCTGGCCGAGTTCGACATCCCGCCCGGCCAGCACATGAAGCCGCAATATCGCGCGGCGCTGGTGGATATGGCCGCGCGGCTGGTCGCGCTCGCCGAAAGCCACGAGGCGGCGGCGCGCGTCGGCGCGGGCCATTTGCGTTTTCGCCAGCGCTGGGCGGTGCTGTCAGCGGCGAATATCTACGGCGCGATCGGGCGCGAAGTCCGGCGACGCGGCGAGGCGGCATGGGACCACCGCGTCCATACCGGGGCGCTGGCCAAGACCTGGCATGTCGCCCGCGCGCTCAAGGAGGCGTGGCGCGGCAGCGTCGCACCTGAGGAGATGCCACGCTGGACCCGCGGCGAACTGGTGGCGATGGCGCGCATGGCGGGCCCGGTGGCCGGTATTCCGCGCACACCGCTGGCGGATGAGGGTGTGCGCCCCGCTGAGCGCTGACGGTTACCTAACGCACCCTTAGCAGACCCTAACCGCCCAGATGCGCCTTGAGTGCCGCCTGTTCGGCCTCGCTCATATGCAGGCCCAGCTTGGTGCGCCGCCACAGCACATCCTCGGCCGTTTGCGCCCATTCTTCTTTCACCAGCCAGTCCAGCTCGGCCTCGCTGAAGCCGCAGCCGAAATTCCGGCCGAGGTCGTCCCAGCCCCTGGCACTGCCCAGCCAGTTCATCGCGTCGAGCCCGTAGGCGCCGCCGATCCGCTCGGCATCAGTGGGCGAGAGGAACGGATACTGGGCCGCAATCTCGGCGATCAGCGTGGCGCGCGCGCCCTTGGCAAAATCGCCACCCGGCAGCGGGGCCCTGGCGGTCCAGTGGCCTGAGGTGAACAGGTCGGGCAGACGCCCGGCCACTTCGTCGATCACTTCCTCGGCGACATGGCGGTAGGAGGTGATCTTACCGCCATAGATCCCCGCGATCGGCGCGCCTTCCGCCACATCGCTGATCGGCAGGCGATAGCCGCGTGTCGCCGCCTCGGGCCGCCCGCTGCCATCGTCGACCAATGCGCGGACCCCCGCATAGGTGTGGACGACGTCAGCGGGGGTCACCGTCGCGTTGAAATAGGTGGTCGCAGCCTCGCACAGATAGGCGATCTCGGCCTCGCTCGCGCGCACATGGTCGAGCGAGCCGTCATGGTCGGCATCGGTGGTGCCGATCAGCGTGAAGTCCTGTTCGTAAGGAATGGCGAAGCAGATGCGCGTGTCGGGCAGCTGGCAGATATAGGCGTAGGGATGGTCGAACAGCCTGGGCACGACGATGTGCGAACCGCGCACCCGGCGGGTGCCATAGGCCGGCTTGCGCGCCGCCGCCCGCGCGACGTCGTCGACGCCGGGACCGCCGGCATTGATGATGGCACGGGCGAGATATTCGCCCTTCTCGCTGGTGACGCGCCACAGGGCCTCACCCTCGCGGGCGATCGCGGTGACCTTCTCGCGGGTGCGGATTTCGGCCCCGTGCGCCTTCGCATCGCGGGCATTGAGGACGACCAGCCGGGCATCGTCGACCCAGCAATCGGAATATTCGAAACCGCGCTTCATCGCGCCGCGCAAGGGCGGGCCCGCCGGATGGTCGGCAAACTTCACGGCTTTCGTGCCGGGCAGCGAGATGCGCCCCGCCATATGATCGTAGAGGAACAGCCCGCTCCGCAGCATCCACGCCGGGCGCATCCCCGCGGCCATGGGCAGAACGAAGCGCATCGGCCGCACCAGATGCGGCGCGATGGCTAGCAGCACCTCACGCTCCTTCAGCGCCTCGCGCACAAGAGCGAATTCGTAATATTCAAGGTAGCGCAGGCCGCCATGGACCAGCTTGGTCGAGGCCGAGGAGGTGCCGCGCGCCAGGTCGCCTGCTTCCAGCAGCAGCACCTTTGCCCCACGCCCGGCGGCGTCACGGGCCGCGCCCGCACCGTTGACCCCTCCGCCGATCACGACGAGGTCGAAAGGCGCATCCGAACTCAAGATCCGCCGCGGATACCGGTTGGCGGGACATGCGGGCGCACGGCCCTGGGCGGGGAGAACAATTTGCCACGCTCGCTGAACGTCACCAGCCCCAAAGCGATCAGCGACATGATGAGCAGCGCCCAGGCAAAGGGCTGCGCGGTCCCGTCATAGGCCTGCCCGATCAGCAGGCCGACCAGCGCGGCCCCGAAGGTGCGGAGGAAGGTCTGGACGCCTGAAGCGGCCCCCGCAATTTGGGCAAAGGGCTGCATCGCGATCGAGCTGAAATTGGCCATGAGGAAGCCCACCAGCGCAAAATTGATGCCGGTGAGGGAAACGAACCAATAGAGGTTGCCGGGATGAGCGTATGACGACCATACCTGAACAGCGCTTACCACGATGAACATAATCACGCCAGTATGCGACACCCGCCGCGCGCCGAACCTCTGGACAATGCGCGAATTCACAATGCTGGCAAAGCCCATGGCGGCAGCGGTGATGCCGAAGATCACCGGAAAAACCGACGGCGGCACATTCAAGGTTTCGGTGAACAGCTGCTGCGCTGAATTGACGTAACCGAAGATCGCACCAAGTACGAGCGATGCCCCCAGTACGTAGCCGGTTGAGGCGCGCACCGACAGCGCAACGCCCATGTTTCTGAGGACCGTCGTCGGGTGAATCGCCTGACGGTGGTCCGGCGACAGCGTCTCGGGCAAGCGCCACCAGACCCAGACAGCCAGAACGGACGAGAGGACCGCCATGCTGGCAAAAATCCAGCGCCAGCTGCCAACCAGCAGGACGGCCTGGCCCAGAGAGGGCGCAAAAACCGGCACCGTGACAAAGATGGCGCTGATCATCGACATCAGGCCCGCCATCTCGTCGCCTTCATACATGTCGCGCACAATGGCATTGGGGATCACGACGAGCCCCGCGCACAACAACCCGGTCAGCACCCGCGCGCCAAGCAGGGTCGTGAAATCGGTCGCGAGCGAGCACACCAGCGCCAGCCCCGCATAAAGAGCCAGCGCGCTCAGCACCACGGGGCGGCGACCGAAGCGATCGGCCAGACTGCCGGGGAACAGGCAGCCGACGCCCAGCGCGGCAATATACAGCCCGATGACCAGCTGGCGCCGGTTGCCGTCCAGCGCATCGAGGTCGCGCGCGATGTCGTCGAGCGCGGGCAGCATCGAATCGATCGACAGCGCATTCATGCTCATCATCGTCGCGATCAGCAGCACCAGCTCGCGGCGGCCCGGAACAGGGCGTCCAGAAGAGGCAGCGAGCGACGTCATGCCCCGTCCCTAGACTCTGGCTGCAACTCTGGAAAGGCCGCATTCGCAGGTGCAGCAAAAGCCACGTTGCCTGCCGCGCGCACGATCACAGGAAACATGTGACGTGCTGCCCGGCGACCGCCAGCAGCCGGGCCACGGGCGTATCGGCGGTGCCGCTGGCGGCAGCCTCGATGACGCTGCGCTTCTCCGCCCCGCGGATCACGAACACCAGCGCGTCACTGTCGAGCAGAGCGGGCATGGTCAGCGTGATGCGGTCGAACGGTGCCTCGGGCGGCAGCGGGTCGGGGGTCAGGCGGCGCACGGCCTGCTGGTCGTCGGCGCGCGGGTCGGTGTTGGGAAACAGCGAGGCGATATGCCCATCCGCCCCCATGCCCAGCCAGCACAGCGCGAAATGCGGTGGCACGGCCTGTTCGGAAAGGGCCACGACCTCAGCGCCGACCGGAGCGAACAGCGCACGGATCTTGCCGGTATTGCTGGCGGAATGGTCCTCCGGAACAACGCGGTCGTCCCCCGGCCAGACGGTGATGCGCGTCCAGTCAAGGTCGGCGCGCACCAGCTGCTCCATGATCGGAAAGGGCGTCGAGCCACCGGGGACGCTGATGGCGACCGGGCCTGTGCTTTCCGCCAGAGCGACGCGCAGCCGCCCCTCCAGCCACGCGGCGATGACCGCGTCGTCGGCATCGTCGATAAAGGTGATTTCGGCCATCGGGTGCAGCCTAGAGCGCACCGCGCAATACAACAAGCGCCGGGACATGAAACCCCGGCGCCTGTAGTGTTACTTTTGCGGCTGTACTCACTTCATCAGCGAGTTGAGGAACCACACGCGCTCTTCGGCCTGGTCGGTCAGGTCGTCGAGCAGCCCGTCGGTGGCGTTGTCGCCCGCCTTTTCGGTATGCTCCTTCAGCGCCTTGAGGCTTGCGACCAGCTTCGCATTGTCGTCGCGCAGTTCGGCGATCATTTTTTCGGCCGGGAGCATCACGTCGTCCTGGTCGGCGATCTGCGTGGCCTTCGCCACAGAGCCGATCGAGGTCAGCGTCATCGCATCGTTCTTGCGAACCCGCTCGGCAATGGCATCGACCTGTCCCTGAATCTCGATCGCCTGTTCGTCGAACAGCAGATGCAGGTCGCGGAAACGCGCGCCGGTGACGTGCCAGTGGAAGTTCTTGGTCTTGAGATAGAGCGCGAGATAGTCGGCGAGCAGGCCATTCAGCCCCTCGATCAGTGCGGTTTTCGAATTGTCGCCAGTGCTGGCCATGTCATCGTCCCTTTGCTTGGTTCGTATCGGATATATGTCGATACAATGGCCAGCCAAGGGATCGGTTTCTTGACGATTACTGGACGAAGTGATCGGCTTTATCGATCACTCGCTGAGGTGCCAAATGGCCTGCCCGAGCGCGTGCTGGAACACGGTCTGACCTCAGTCGGCGAGCCACAATTCGTGGCTGTCGATCCTGAGCTTGGTCACCGCGCGCGCGGCTTCGGCCCGCGCCTGCGCCTCCATGCGGAAGGCATCGTGGACCATGCGCTCGCCCAGCAGCAGGTCGGCGAGATCGATCTCGCCCAGCTCGTGCCCGCGCCGCAGCTTGACCAGCGCGGCCATCTGCGCGGCAACCGCTTCCTGCGCGCGCTCCCACGCGGCGAGGCGATAGCGCGCCTCGGCCACGTCGGCATCGGCAGTTTCCTGCACCGTGAAGCGGGCCAGCTGCTCCTCGGCGCGGGCGGCATAGGCCCCCGCCCCGGCCTCTTGCGCCAGCGCCTTGCGGTGGCCGCCGCCGAGCGGGATGGAGAACACCAGCCCCGCGCCCTGCTCGTGGCCGTCACGCTCGGAGAATAGCCGAACCCCCAGCGTGGGGTCGGCCATGCGATCCTTCTTCGCGCGCGCGGCGACGGCGCCCATCCTGAGCGCCTCGGCCTCGGCGGCGGCGACCTCGTGGCTGTTGCTGATCACATGATCGCGCAATTGCGCCAGCTCGGCCTCGGCGATCTCGGGGAATGGCAATTCAGGTGCGGTATCAGGCAGCGGCAGCGCCGGGAAATGCGTCGCCAGCGGGGCCCGGGCAAGCGTCGCGAGGCCACTGGATTGCTCTGCCGCCAGCCGCGCCGAGGCCAGCGCCGCGCTCGCCTGGTCGACCTCCAGCTGGGCCGCATCGCGCAGCTCCATCCGCCGGGTGACGGCGGCGAGCGCCTGCTCGAAATTGGCCACCGCCGCGCGGTCGACATTCGCCTGCGCCGAGGCCGAGAGCCAGTCGTACCAGTGCATCGCCAACAGCAGCGCCGCCTGATGCCGCGCATCCTCGGCAAGGTTGGCCGCCGCCTCCACGCCGTATGCGCCGATCTCGCGGTCGAGCCGCGCCTTGCCCGGCAGGCGGATCGCGCGGCTGAGCTGCGCGTCATATTCGTCGAAATCGCCCTCCCGGTCGACCGTGCGGCGGATATAGGTGCCGGTGAAGGTGAATTCGTGCGGCCCCTTGCGAAGGCCGGTCGCGCGCGCTTCGGCCGCCTCCAGCCGGGCCTGGGCGGCCATGACGCTGGGATGCTCGTCGAGCGCGCGGGCGACCGCCGCCTCGTCGGGCAGGCCGGTCTCGGCAGCGAGCGGCGCGGCAGCAGCCAGAGCCAGCAACGGCAGGAACAGACTTATGGCGCGCATGTCACTGCTCCTCCGGCGGCAGTTCGTCGACCCCGGCGCGCTCGCCCGGACCCTCGCCGAAGCGTTCGTACAGGATCGGCAACAGCACCAGCGTCAGCAGCGTGGCGGAAACCAGCCCGCCGATGACCACGATCGCGAGCGGCTTCTGGATTTCCGAGCCCGGCCCGGTCGCGAACAGCAGCGGGACGAGGCCGAAGGCGGCGATGCTGGCGGTCATCAGCACCGGCCTCAGACGGCGTTCCGCCCCGCGCCGCACCGCCACGGCGAGCGGATAGCCCTCCTCGCGCAGCTGGCGGAAATAGGTCACCATCACCAGCCCGTTGAGCACCGCGATGCCGAGCAGCGCGATGAACCCAACCGAGGCGGGGACCGAGAGATACTCGCCCGACACAGCCAGCGCGATCATCCCGCCGACCACCGCGAAGGGGATGTTGGTCAGGATCAGCAGCGAGGCGCGGACCGAGCCGAGCGTGAGATAGAGGATCGCGAAGATGAGCAGGATCGACACCGGCAGCACGATCATCAGGCGAGCCGAGGCGCGCTGCTGGTTCTCGAACTGGCCGCCCCATTCCAGCCGATAGCCCTGCGGCAGGGCGACATTGGCGGCAATGTCCGCTTGCGCCTCCTCGACATAGCCGACGAGGTCGCGGCCCGAGACGAAGGCCTGCACCATGGCATAGCGCGAGCCGTTCTCATGCTCGAGTTTCACCGGCCCCTCGACCTCGCTGACCCGGGCGACGTCGCTGGCGCGGACCAGCTGGCCCGAGGGCGCGCGATAGACAAGGTCGGCAAAGCCCTGCGCGGTCAGCTCGCTCGCCGCCTCGCCGCGCAGCACGATGGGGATGCGGCGCACGCCATCGGCAACGATGCCGCTGTGCACGCCCTCGATCTGGGCGCGCATCATGTCCTGCAGGTCGGACACCGGCATGCCGATCCGGCCGGCGGCGACCCGGTCGATATCGACCAGCAGGTAATCGACCTGGTCGTTGGCGACGGTCATCGCCTCGCTGGTGCCCTCGATCCCTTCCAGCCGCGTCTGGATCTCCCCGGCGAGCCGCGACAGCTCGTCAATGTCCGGCCCGAACAGCTTGATCGCGAGGTCGCCGCGCGCGCCGGTCAGCATTTCGGAGGTCCGCATGTCGATCGGCTGGGTGAAGGTCGGCTCGATGCCGGGGAATTGCTCCATCACCTGCCGCAGCTCATCGAGCAGCCAGTCCTTGTCCTGCACGCGCCATTCATCGCGCGGCTTCAGCTGCAGGAAGCTGTCGGTTTCGTTGGGGCTCATCGGGTCGAGCCCCAGCTCGTCCGAGCCGACGCGGGCGATGACCGCCTCGACCTCGGGCACCTGCTCCAGGATGGCGCGCTGCACCTTCATGTCGCCCTCGACGCTGTGGTCGAGCGCAATCGAGGGCAGCTTGGTCAGCTGGACGATGATCGAGCCTTCATCCATCACCGGCAGGAAGGTCTTGCCGGTCATCGAATAGGCCCCGACGGTGAGCGCGAGACTAATGCCCGCCACCGTGAACACACGGTTCTTGTGCGCGAAAGAGGCGGCCAGCAGCGCCGAATAGCGCGGGCCGATCTGGCGCATCAGCCACGGTTCGTGATGGCCGCCATCCTCATCCGCCTTCACCTTGAGCAGGAAGTAGGCGAGCACCGGGACTAGCGTCAGCGACAGGACCAGCGCGGAGGCGAGCGCCAGCACGATGGTCATCGCGACGGGGCTGAACAGCTTGCCCTCCAGCCCTTCCAGCGTCAGCAGCGGCAGGAACACCAGCGCGATGATGGCAAGACCGGAAGCGACCGGCTTGGCCACTTCAGCGGCGGCGGCATAGACGTTTTCGAGCTTGCTGATCTTCTTGTGGTGTCCATCGGACAGCCGTTCGACGACATTTTCCACCACCACCACCGCGCCATCGACGAGGAGGCCGACCGCGATCGCCAGCCCGCCCAGGCTCATCAGATTGGCGCTGAGCCCGATCGCGCCCATCAGGATAAAGGTCAGCAGCACCGCCATCGGCAAGGCCAGCGCCACGATGACCGACGCGCGCAGATCGCCGAGGAACAACAGCAGCAGGATCACGACCAGCACGGTTGCCTCCAGCAAGGCCGATTCCACCGTGCCCACGGCGCGCGTGATCAGGTCGGAACGGTCGTAGAACACATCCACGCTCATCCCTTCGGGCAGGCTCGGCTGGATTTCCTCCAGCCGCTGCTTGACTCCCTCAACCACCTTGGAGGCATCGGTGCCGCGCAAGCCGATCACGAGACCCTCGACCGCCTCGCCGGTGCCGTTCTTGGACACCGCGCCATAGCGCGTCAGGCTGCCGGTGCGGACATCGGCGACATCGCCTACCCGCACGACCATGCCGTTGTCGGCCCGGACCACCACGGCGGCCAGATCTTCCAGCGTGCGGATCGCGCCCGTAGAGCGCACGATCAGCGATTCCTCGCCCCGCGTCAGCCGTCCCGCGCCGTCATTGCGGTTGCTCATCTCGATGGCATCGGCCAGATCAGCGGTCGAGAGGCCCGCCGCTGCGAGTGCGGCGCTGCGCGGGGCGACCTCGAAAGTCTCGACATAGCCGCCCAGTGAATTGACGTCGGCGACACCGGGCACGGTCCGCAAGGCGGGGCGAACGGTCCAGTCGAGGACGCGGCGCTTCTCGGCCAGCGATTGCGGGCCTTCGAGCGTGAACATGAACATTTCGGACAGCGGCGTGGAGATCGGGGCCAGCCCGCCCTCGACCGTCGCGGGCAGGTCGCCCATTGCTGCGCTCAATCGCTCGGCGACCTGCTGGCGCGCCCAGTAGATGTCGGTGCTGTCCTCGAAATCGATGGTGATGTCGGCGATCGCATATTTGGCGACCGAACGCAGGACGGTTTGCTGGGGGATGCCGAGCATCTCCATCTCGATCGGGGTCACCACCCGGCTCTCCACCTCTTCCGGGGTCATGCCCGGCGCCTTGAGGATGATCTTGACCTGCGTGGTGCTGATATCGGGGAAGGCGTCGATCGGCAGCCGGGCAAAGGACCAGGCGCCGATGCCAGCCAGCACCAGCGCGATGCCGATCACGGCAAGGCGCATGTTGAGCGCCTTTTCAACGAGCAGCTTGAGCATCCCGGCCTACTCCGCGCTCATCGCCTTGAGTTCCGCGATGCCGCTGGCAGCGACCGTTTCGCCCGGCTCCAGCCCGGTGGAAATCACGGCCCTGTCAGCACTGGTGGAAACCACGGCGACCGGGCGCGGTTCGTAGCCCTCGCCCGCCTTGACGAAGACATGGTCCGCGCCGCTAATCTTCGTCACCGCGTTGGTCGGCACAGCGATACCGCTCAGCCCGCCAGTGCGTGCGATGGTGACGCTGACATTGCGTCCGGCGACGATGCCGGGTGCCGCGACGATACTGGCGCGGGCCAGCACCGAGCGGGTGGCAGGGTCTATCGAGGGGCTGACCGCGAGGATCTGTCCGGCGACGGACATCGGCTCCCCACCACCGGTGGTCAGCATGACTTCGACCGGCATACCGGGGCGCACCTGCGTCGCCAGCCGTTCGGGCAATTGCAGTTCGACCTGATACGCGCCCGCCGCCTCGATCACGAAGGGCGCTTCGGTCCCGTTGGCCTGCCCCATTAAGGTGGTCCACCGGTTATGTTAGAGTTCCGGCGGTTGTG
>CAYOSE010000034.1:0-24747 GCA_964406535.1 uncultured Sphingomonadaceae bacterium | reverse complement strand
CAAATAGCCGGAATCCTAACTACCAAAACGGACCACTTTCTGGGGGGCAGGTCAGGCGAGATGCTTCAGGTAGAACTGGATAACGGGGCCTTTGAACTGGAGATCCCGCTCCCCGGTGGCTTGCCCCAAGGTCATACTGGGATTGGCGTTTTGTCAGGTGACACCGTCGATCTCGCGGAACTGGCCATCGAGGGTGTGGCGCGTACACCGCGGGTGAGCATTGTCGGCCACACCGCCTATGCCGATGGCGATCAAACGGCGAATATCCTCACCGGCTCCCGTGCAGCGTTCAAGCCCGGCAGTGGTGTCTCACTGGCCGAATTGACGTCGGGTTGGGACGGAGCCGGGCACCACGGCGAATTCGAATGGCCGCTGGTCATCCGGCGCCATGCCGATGGCCCGGTTGTCAATGCAGCAGGCGACCTGTTCGAATTCCGCATGATTGAGAGCGACGGGCAGCTGCCTGTTGCGGGTGCGGTCGGACGGGTGCGTCTGAGTATTCCTGCAGGCCATCTGGGAGGCACCTTTGTCGAGACTCCGGGCCGGATCGGGCCTTGGCAGGCGAGAAATGGCGACCTTTATTTCATCATGGAGCCAACCGAAACCGACAACCGCTTCATGATGATGAAGTCCGTCGACGGCGGGCGTAGTTGGCAGGAAGTCGACGGAGCCAATCGTCCGGCCACAGGCGATCTGGAATCGGTCGACAGCCGTCTGGTTGATGGCCGGATCGAGATTATCCATCAGGTCACCCGATCCGTGCGCCGCCATGTCTTTCACACGTCGGATCATGCGGATCGCCCCGATCGCTGGGTCATCCGGGATGAGATTGCCGCGCAGGATGAGGCCATCGCCCAGACGACCAGCATGGCCGTACGTTCCGATGGATCGACCGTAGTCTTTTATCTCGCCGACCGGCTGCACTACGTCATGCGTGGCGTCGATGGCGAATGGAGCGCGCCCGTCGAGATCGATCCACAGGCCGCGTTCATCAATACCGGCCCGCAGGCGGCCGCGGGGCGCGATGATATCGTCCACTTCGCCTACTTCAGCGATGACGGCAGTATCTGGTACCGGCGGCTGCTTCCCGATGGCACGCTGACGGCCCGCGAGCGTCTGGCGCAAGGCGCGGGTAATGGCCGTGCCGAATACGGTGCGGTCCTGCCATTGGCCTATGACGCTGAGACTGATGTCGTACTCATCATCTATCGCCTGGAAGACGGCACGTTATGGGAACGTCGGGTAGGGCCAGGCGCGACATTGGGCGAACCCGAACTGGTGACAGCACATCACGTCATCACCGATGCCGTCGATTCGCAACAACCTGCTGCCGATATCGTGATCCACGGTGATCGTGCTTCCGTATTGTTTGTTGATGAAGAAAGCCGGAGCATTCTGGGCGCGACACATGCGGATGGGGCTTGGCAAACGCCGCAGTTGCTGGTCCAGAACATCTTGGGTTCCTGGGTCCGCGGGAACATTCTTCGCCAGCCTGACGGGAAGCTGGTTTACGGCTTTGTCTACGATGCCGGTTCCGATGGCGGAGCGGGCATGAACCGGTACGCCGAGATACCCCTGACATCGCGCTAGCGAGGCGAACGCATTTCTGTCTCATGGATGTCGTGAAGTGCGGATATCCTATTGCCCGTCATGCGTGAGAACGCAGGTGAGCACGCAGGAGCGTCACGTGTCCCAGCATGTCCTTCTCGTCGAGGACGATCCGCAAACGGCCGATTATATTAGTGCTTCCTTGTCGGAGGCTGGGTGCGTCGTCGATCACGCTTCCGATGGCGCCATGGGTTTGAAGATGGCCCGTACCGGCGAGCATCATTGCCTGGTGCTGGACAGGATGATCGAGAAGATTGACGGCCTTGCCGTGCTGCGAATGCTCCGTACAGAAGGCTGCGATACACCGGTGCTGATCCTGTCGGCTATCGGTTCGACGGACGAGCGTGTGCGGGGGCTGCGCGAAGGGGCGGACGACTATCTTGTGAAGCCATTCGCCTCGGCGGAGCTGGTAGCGCGGGTCGAAGCGCTGATGCGCCGCCGCCCCGCGCATTCCGCCGTGCTGACCGAGCTATCCTGCCATGACCTGCAGATGGATGTCGTGAGCGGGCATATCACACGCGCGGGCAAGTCGATCCACCTTTCGCCACGCGGCACGCAGCTGCTGGCTTTCCTGTTCCGCAACAAGGGCAAGGCGGTCACTCGGCGCATGATTCTGGAGCAGGTCTGGCACTATGATTTCGATCCCGGAACCAACGTGATCGACGTGCACATCAGCAATCTGCGCCGGGCAATCGACCCGCCCGGCTTGACACCTTTGCTACACACCGTGCGCGGCGTGGGCTATCGTTTGTGTGTGAACGGCAATGGCAGATAGCAAGGCCTCGCTGGGCAAATCGGTCTCCACCCGTTTCCTGCTGCTGTGTTTCGGCATCAGTCTGGCGAGTGTCGTGCCGGTGCTGTGGTTTGCCAGCAACGAGGCCGAGCAGATCCTGGTCGAGGACTTTACCGGGCGTCTCGAGCGTCGGCGCGCTAACCTGGAAGATCACTACGAGAACGGCGGGCTGCTGCTCCTGAGGGAAAAAATCCGCGACCGTATTGACCGCGGGCTGATCGACAAGGGTGCTATCCTGCTCGTCGATGCCAATGGTAACAAGATCGAGGGAAACCTTGCCAACTGGCCGGACAATGTCAGCCATGAGGCAGGCTGGCATTCAGTCGACCTGCATCGGGACGGAGAAGTGGGCGCGCACGCCTATATGGTCGCGGTCACGCAACTCCCGAATGGCTACCGGTTCATGGTTTCGGGCCTGCTGGACGATCGCGACGACATGCGCTCCAGCCTGTGGCATGCTATGCTCGGAGCGCTGTTGCTTGCGGTACTATTGGCACTTGCCGGGAGCCTGTTCATCCGGCGCCATCTCGACCGTA
This sequence comes from uncultured Sphingomonadaceae bacterium, assembly GCA_964406535.1. Classification (GTDB taxonomy): domain Bacteria; phylum Pseudomonadota; class Alphaproteobacteria; order Sphingomonadales; family Sphingomonadaceae; genus Alteraurantiacibacter. Next base: position 21,810 of record CAYOSE010000034.1, on the reverse strand, counting down.
TGGTCGATACCGTGGCGCGGACCGCCAACAACATTGCCGACGGGAATCTCTCACAACGCTCGCCGCGCAACTATTCCGACGACCCTCTGGATAGAATTTCTGCCTCGCTCAATCGCATGCTCGAACGCATCGAATCCCTGATTGAGGAAAATCGTACACTGACTGATGCGCTGGCCCATGACCTGCGTTCGCCATTGACCCGGATCTCGGCAAACCTGGACCGGTCATCGCAACTCGCGAGCGCTGACGATTGTGCAGCGAGCTTGCCTGCCATCGAGGAGGAAGTGGCACTGATGCTGCGAATGATCGATGATACGCTGGAGATCAGCAGAGCCGAAGCGGGTATCGGGCGGGAGAATTTCGCCAGCACCGACCTCTCCAGCGTAATCGGCAGCCTTTACGAAATGTATTTACCCTTGGCGGAAGCGAATGGCGTCGAAATCACGCTGTCCTGTGAGGAGCCGCTATTGGTTGATTGTAACAAGGGCCTTGTTACTCGCGCCATTGCCAATCTGATCGACAACGCCTTCAAGCATGCAATCTCCGGTAAAAGCATTACGATTGGTTGCCGGACGACTGCCACGGAAGCCATCATTACGGTGGCCGACCGCGGAGAGGGCATCCCGGTCAGTCAATATGCTGCGGCCATGCAGAAGTTTCGCCGTCTTTCGGCAGCTCGCACACTACCGGGAATGGGGGTCGGGCTTGCACTGGTTGCCGCGATTGCCAAACTGCATAATGGAGAGTTGCGCTTCGACGACAACAAGCCGGGATTGGTGGCGAGCCTGGTCCTGGCAAAGGCACCAGTTGATGAGGCCTCAGTCGATCTGGATATGACGGTCACAGCCTAGAAGCTTCCATCGCTGGTGACAGGTCGGCGCAAACTTAACTTCCAGTCATCACCGGTAACGCGGCCCGCAATCGATCCTGAGGCTGAGATTCCGGGAGACGAGATCGAAATCCCACTTCCCACCCAATGACGGACACCAGACCAGCGAGTGGCTGGCGCCCGCCGTATGTTCAAATTTCGGTTTTCTCTGCCAATGTTAGCGCATCCTCGATGTCTACACCGAGATAGCGAACGGTGTTCTCGATCTTCGAATGACCTAGCAAAATCTGGATAGCCCTAAGATTTCCCGTTGCCCTGTATATGATGGAGGCCTTGGTCCGTCTGAGGGAATGGGTTCCATATTCCTCTGGTCGGAGGCCAATCGCTTCAACCCATTCATCTACAAGCCTCGCATATTGGCGAGTGCTTAGGTGCCGAGCATGATCAACACGGCTCGGGAAGGCATAGTCGTCCACCGAGCCTCCTCGCCTTTGCGCCTTCTTCTCAGACGCTCGCCGGCAAATTCTTAGTTCTGAAAGCAGACGTTCTCGGCGGCCATACCGGCCAGGAGAATGACAATGACCTACTCGCAATTTGACCCCGCTACGCAAAATCGAGTGCCGTGGAACTCTGCCAACCAATGCGCGCGTTCGGGCAGGAAGAGCCTGCCAGACTGGATCATCGCGCTCACGTTCATGACCCTGCTGATCTTGTCACCTTCAGGGCGCCTCGGGATTGGAAGAGCAACGCCGGCAGGCGCGTTGGCCTGCAGCGACTGGATAAGTGCCTGGCCCGACGATGCGTCCTCGATCAGCATCGCGGTCGCCCGGTGCAGCCGAGCCAGCTCAATCGTCCTGGCTTTCAGATCCGGGAACTTGAGCCGCGCCCGAAATGCGTCAAGCACATAGACCCTCCCGGCCTGCACCAACGCGATGATTGCTACCGAATAGTCGTTGAAGGGATTGTCTTGGACGCCGTATCCAGCGACATGACAATTTGACCATGGCCATGGTCGATCAACGCCGGATCGTAGACCTGCAGCCATTCCGCCTCAATGATATTGCCGACGGCAGGAATCGGGTCCTGCTGGAACTGGCTGACAAATACGTAAGGGTTGGCAGCCTTGCGCCTGAGCAGCTCTTCGAGTGACTGGCGCGCAGGGTGCAGGGCGCAACTTTCACGCCTGTGATAGCATCGCCCACGCCCCACCGCGATATCCTCGTCCTGCGTTGCGATCGCAGGAAGGCAGAGCTCTTGCCATCCATCCGCGGTTTTCAGTGTCCCCACGAGATCCGCCTCGTGCAGGCGCTGCATCACGACGATCATGCGCGGACGCTCAGGATCGTTGAAACGCTGCATGAGTGTACCGTCGAAGACATCGATCACACGATCGCGCGCGCCTTGAGACAGTGCGTCCTGCGCTTTCATCGGATCATCGACGATGATGATGTCGGCGCCGAACCCTGTAACGCCGCCCTCGATCGAGTTCGCCATCCGCCCGCCGCCGGCACTTGTGCGAAAGTCATCCACTGCTCTGCGGGTCAGGACAAGGCTCGGAAAGGCACGGCGATACCAGTAACTGTCGATGAGCTTGAGCGCAGTAGCTCGCGGGACCAGGAACTCTCCTCGGCAAGCTTGTTGTCGGCAATGATGTATGCGCGGCGATCAGCCTCACTCATCTATCCGAGGTTGATAACCGGCACTTCGGTTATCTGATCGAGTAGAGCAGCTTCCAGCCGACCATGTCCGCAAATCAGATTGCCAGCATCATCGATGATGAGCGGGTTGGTCCAGCCGTACTTCTTCAGGCTGCGCTGGAGCTTGCGGATCTGGGCGCGCGAGTGCTGACGCGGATTGTCGGTAAAAGGGGTGATTGAGCTGACCGGTCGCCAGGTCACCTCCAAATGGTTCGGCTGATCGCTGGGAGTCTGTTTGATACGCATAACAATTCATTCCTCGAAAAACGCGTTCCTGTTGTCGTTTTCCGTGGTGGGAATTGCCTGCATTCACAGACGAATTCCTATTATGTTCTCTGACGTCATTTGTCCAGCGCGGCATGGCAGTACGGCCAGAAACCGATTCCCGGAGGCCTGATGCATGCTTCCCGAAATTGAGTATGATTTTCCCAGATTGGATTCACATGGGAAACGAGCGCAAACCTCGCAGTAAGCGTGATGTTTCATCGGTCAATTGAGGCAGAGATTGTCGAAGGCCATCGCTTTTCCCACTACTTTCCCAGCAAAACGGGAATAGCTAGACAGAGACCAGTTCGCTCCGGACTGCGTCGCCCACCATCTTTTCAGATTTTGCTGACCACCGGCCCCGTCAGGCCGGACCCTAGTTCTGCCAATCCTGCACGATCGCCTCGGCCGTGCGGTTCCTGACCATCGGATTGTCCCCGGCGAACCACCGGATCACCAAGAAGCCGATGACGAGCACGAAGGTGACTTGCAGCACGAACTTCATGGGCCGAGCACATACCACTGCGCGGCGCGCCCGCAAAACGCTCTTGCGGATGAGGCGCAGCGCTAGCGCGTGGCGGCGCGACGGCACTGCTGCGTGGCGATGCCGAAGGCGCGGACATAGTCACCCAGCTCACCCAGCACCCGCTCGCTGCTAAGCCCGAATTCTTCGAGGCTGTACTGGTGGACCTTGCGCTTCAGGCTGGAGGTGCCCGCCTGATAGGTCTCCATCGCCGGCATGGCGGGCGCCATGTCGAGGTCGAGGAAATCGTAGACCCGCGCCATCGCGCCCTGCCAGTCGCTCTCCATCTCGTCGAAATGCACATCGATCATCCGCTCGTCCGGGATGGCGCGCCGCGCCGCCATCATGCGGTCGATCTGCAACCGGGTCTTGCGGAGCCATTCCTCGCCGACCCGCAGCGGATCGACATGATCGGAATAGATGATCGTCTGGTTCCACGCGAGCGAGGCGGCGCTGCCCACCACCTGACACGGATCGCGATGAGTGAAGATCACCCGCGCATCGGGGAACACGCGCAGCAGCGCGGGCAGGTCGAGCATGTGCTGCGGGGTCTTGAGAATCCACGGTTTCAGCGAAGAGGTCTGCTGCGTCCAGCCGACCAGCTTCAGCAGTTTGGCCGCATAGAGATAGGCGCCGGTCGCATCCTGCCCCTCGCACCATGCGCTGTAGGACGGCACCCACCATTGTGCGTCGTGCTTCATACCCCAGAAGCTGCGGACGAACAGGCCCAGCTCCTCCTCCGGCTGCATGGAGCCGGTCGGATGGATCGTCAGCGTGCGCGGATTGGCGAGCCGCGCCACCCGCATGATCCGGGCAGCCAGGTCGATCCGGGGGTCATACGCTCCATGTTCGAATTCCGGGCGGGGGACCGGGCTGATTGTCTCGAAACTGCGAAGATGGGTGAAGCGATGGTCGGCGGCCAGCAGCCGGTGCATGCGCGTCGTCCCCGAACGCATCGGACCGACCACGATCACCGGATGCGGCAATGGCCGGGCAAGGATTTCGGGATGCCGCGCAAACCATTGCTCGGCCCACAGCCGGTCATGCAGCACCTTGCGGATCTGGGCATGTGCGGCCCATTCGCCGCCTTCGTTGAGCCGCGCCTCTTCACGCAGCGAGGTGAGCAGGCGGGCAAAGGGCTCCATGAACCACGGATCGCCGAAATCATCGAGGCCGGTATCGCGGCGGGCCTCATCCAGCAGCGGCTCCACCTCCAGCTGCGGTGCCTGTATCAACCCCGTGCGGCGCGCCAGCCTGATCCCTGTGCTTACCGCATCGACGAAACGGGTCCGGCGCGGCGGCGTGAGCACTTTATCAGACAAATCAAACCCCTCATTGTATCCAACAGCTTGCGCCAACCTACGCTTAGGCTGCGGGCCCGTTCCCGTATGCCCCCCGTCAAGCACCGTAGCCTCATGCCTACTGGACAATGCCGCACAGGCAAAGGCATAGGCCCTGCCCATGCACGATCTGCGTATCATCAGAGAGAATCCCGCAGCCCTCGACGCTGGCCTTGCCCGCCGCGGGGCGGAACCCGTCGCCGAACAGCTGGCGGTGATGGATGCCGAGCGCCGCGCGCTGGAGACCCGGCTGCAGGAAATGCAGGCGCGCCGCAACGAAGCCTCCAAGGCGATCGGCAAGGCCATGGGGCAGGGCGACAAGGACACCGCCGAAGCGCTCAAAGCCGAGGTCGCCGCGATCAAGGCCGACATGCCCGCGCTGGAGGAGCAGGAACGCGCCGCCGCCGCCGCGCTGAACGACCTGCTGGCCGGCCTGCCCAACATCCCCGCCGACGACGTGCCCGATGGTGCGGACGAGGAGGCCAATGTCGAGGTCAGCCGCTGGGGCACCCAGCCCGATTTCGCCTTCACACCCATCGAGCACGCCGATCTCGGGCCCGGCCTTGGCATGGATTTCGAGACCGGCGCAGCCTTGTCGGGCGCGCGCTTTACCTTCCTCAAGGGCCAGATGGCGCGGCTGCACCGCGCGCTCGGCCAGTTCATGCTCGACCTGCATACGGCCGAGAACGGCTATATTGAGTGCAACCCGCCGGTGCTGGTGCGCGACGAGGCGCTGTTCGGCACCGGGCAGCTGCCGAAATTCGCGGAAGACCTGTTCAGGACCACCGACGACCGCTGGCTGATCCCGACCGCCGAGGTCTCCCTCACCAATTCGGTGCGCGAGCAGATCATCGACGATCTCTCCGCCCCGATCCGGCTGACCGCCCTCACCCCCTGTTTCCGCTCCGAGGCGGGCGCGGCGGGCCGCGACACGCGCGGTTTCATCCGCCAGCACCAGTTCGAGAAGGTCGAGCTCGTCGCGATCTGCCGCCCCGAGGACCGGGAGGCCGAACACGCGCACATGATCGCCTCGGCCGAAATGGTGCTGCAACAGCTCGACCTGCCCTATCGCAAGATGCTGCTGTGCACCGGCGACATGGGCGCGACCGCGAAGAAGACCTTCGACCTGGAAGTGTGGCTGCCCGGACAGGGTGCCTATCGCGAGATCAGCTCGATCAGCTGGTGCGGCGATTATCAGGCGCGGCGGATGAATGCCCGCTACCGGCCCGAGGATGCCAAGGGCACGCGCCCTTCGGCGAAGCTCAGGACAGGCTTCGTACACACGCTCAACGGCTCGGGCCTTGCCGTGGGCCGCACGCTGGTGGCGGTGCTGGAAAATTACCAGCAGGAAGACGGTTCGGTCATCGTTCCGTCAGCCCTTGCCCCTTACATGGGCGGACTCGAAAAACTGGAGCCTGCCAACTGATGCGTATTCTGCTGAGCAATGACGACGGTATCCACGCGCCCGGCTTTGCCGTGCTGGAAAAACTGGCCGCGCAACTGTCCGACGATGTCTGGGTCTGCGCTCCGGCGGAGGAGCAGTCGGGCGCCGGCCATTCGCTGACCCTGCACCAGCCGGTGCGCCTGCAGGAGCATGGCGAACGGCGCTTTGCCGTGACCGGGACGCCGACCGACTCGGTCAATCTCGCGCTCAGGAAACTGTTCGTCGACAATCCCCCCGACCTCGTCCTGTCGGGCGTCAATGCGGGCGAGAACCTGGGCGACGACGTCACCTATTCGGGCACCGTCTCCGCCGCGATGGAGGCCGCACTGGCGAGCATCCCGGCGATCTCGCTCAGCCAGACCTTCCGCAATAGCGGCCATTGGTTCGACGCCGCGAAAGGCTGGGGCGTGAAAGTGCTGGAGCCACTGGTGGCGATGGCGCGCGACCACGCACTGGCGCGCCGCACGGTGATCAACATCAACTTTCCCGCTTTGCCTGCCGACGCGGTCAAGGGCATCCGCGTGAGCCGTCAGGGCTTCCACGATTATTCGCGCGGCAATCTGGTCGAGGGCAAGGACCCGCGCGGCAAGCCCTATTTCTGGTTCGGCCTGCAGAGCCTGGAGAACACGCTCGATCATGGCACCGACCTGGAGGCGGTCGAGGAAGGCTATATCTCGGTCACCCCGCTGCAGCTCGACCTGACCCATTACGCCGCGATCGACCAGTTGGCCGGGGCCTTCGCCAAGTGATCTGGCAGGCGCGACCGCCCCGCCGATCGCGCACCTCCAGCTTCACGCCGCTGCGCCGCGCCGTGCACGTGCCCGTGTGGGGCGACCTCGGCATCCGGGTAATGCTGGCGCTGGGCCTCGTCTTCCTTGTCGTGCTGATTCACTGGTTCGACCGCGACGGGCTGATCGACGCGCATGACGGCCATGTCAGCTTCCTCGACGTGGTCTATTTCACCATGATCTCGATCACCACCACCGGCTTTGGCGACATCGCCCCGATCAGCGACCGGGCCCGGCTGGTGGAGGCGGCGATTGTCACCCCGATCCGGTTCCTGGTGATCTTCATTTTCGTCGGGACCGCCTATAATTTCATCATCAGGCGCAGCTGGGAGAAGTTTCGCATGAAGCGCATACAGGAACAGCTGTCCGGCCATATCGTCGTGCTCGGCTTCGGCGTCTCGGGTTCCGAGGCGGTCAACGAGCTGATCGAGCGCGGCACCGACCCGCGCCAGATCGTGGTCATGGACAGCAAGGAAGAGCGGCTCGAACATGCCGAGAAGCTCGGCTGCAACGTTATCGAGGCGGATGCCAGCCGCGACGAGGCGCTGATGGCCGTCCGCATCGCCAGCGCGCAGACCGTGCTCGTCTCTGCCGGGCGCGACGACGCCTCGATCCTGATCGTGCTGACTGTGCGCCACCTCGCCCCCGACGTGCCGATCAGCGTCGTCGTGCGGGCCGAGGATAACGAACTGCTGGCGCGGCAGGCGGGGGCCGACAACGTCATCAACCCGGTGCGCTTTACCGGCCTGCTGCTGGCCGGCTCCGCCCAGGGCGCGCATATCGCCGACTACCTCGCCGACCTCGCCTCGGTCACGGGCCGGGTCCAGCTGGTTGAGCGGCCCGTTCGCCCCGAAGAGGTCGGCAAGCCGCTGTCCGAACTGGCGACCGGCGGCCGGGGCCTCAGGATCTATCGCAATGGCGGTGCCCACGGCTTCTGGGAGCATGAGAGCAACACGATGCAGGAAGGCGATATCGTGGTCGAGATCCGGCCGACCGAGATCCCTGTGACGGAGGACGAATTTTCCTCGCAGGCCTAATGATTTTGTTGCGGCTCCGGCCCGCTCCCCCTCCCAACCTCCCGATAGGGTAGTTTTTGGGAGGTCGGGAGGGGGAGCGGGCTGGCACCGTATCCACGCAAGTGGAAAAGGCCCTAATCCATCAGCGCGTAGATAATCCCCATCGCCGTACACCCAACCACGAAGTAGCCCGCGTCGATCGCGAACAGCTTTCCGGAACGCATCTGGTAGAGATAGTTGATCCCCAGCGCCGGGGCCATGATCGCCGCCCCGAACCCGAAGGCGATCATCAGCTTGGCCGGGTCCGACGGATAGGTGCGCGCATAGGTATGCGCCAGCATGACCGACACCAGCATCTCGAACAGGAAGGCCAGCAGCATGATCAGCCACACCGGGTTCTGCCCCGGCCTGGGCCCCGCCTTGATATCCTCGTCGGTGATGCCGACCAGATCGCGCCAGGCCTTGCCGAACAGCGGCCCGTACCACAGCGCCCCGATCAGGAAGAAGGCCAGCGTCGAGAGCACCACCTTCAGCAGACTGACATCGCCCATATTCTATCTCCGAACTCATCCCACGCGCCGCACCTAGCGCAATCGCCCGCCTGCGTGTAGGGGCGCGGCAATCATGGCATCGCAAATACCCGAACAGAAGCGCGTCGGCATGGTCAGCCTCGGCTGTCCCAAGGCGCTGGTCGATTCCGAGCGCATCCTCACCCGGCTGCGCGCCGACGGCTATGCGATGAGCCCCGATTACGCCGGGGCCGACGTGGTGCTGGTCAACACTTGCGGCTTCCTCGATTCCGCCAAGGAGGAAAGCCTTGAAGCTATCGGCGAGGCTATCAACGAGAACGGCCGCGTCATCGTGACCGGCTGCATGGGCGACGAGGCGGAGGTCATCCGCGCCCGCTTCCCGCAGGTGCTGGCCGTCACCGGTGCCCACCAGTACGAGGACGTGGTCGAGGCAGTGCACGAGGCCGCGCCGCCGTCGCAAGGGCCGTTTGTGGACCTCGTTCCCCAGCCCTCCGACATCGATATCAAGCTGACCCCGCGCCACTATTCCTATCTCAAGATCAGCGAGGGTTGTAACCACTCCTGCGCCTTCTGCATCATCCCGCAGCTGCGCGGAAAACTCGCCAGCCGCCGGATCGACGCGGTGCTGCGCGAGGCGGAAAAGCTGGTCGCGGCGGGCACGAAGGAACTGCTGGTCATCAGCCAGGACACCTCGGCCTATGGCGTCGATACCAAGCACGAAGTGCGCGACTGGAAGGGCCATTCCGTCCGCGCCCACATGACCGACCTTGCGCGCGAGCTGGGCCAGCTGCGTACCGCAGAGGGCACCCTGCCCTGGGTGCGGCTGCACTATGTCTATCCCTACCCGCATGTCGACGCGGTGATCCCGCTGATGGCTGAGGGGCTGCTGACGCCCTATCTCGACATTCCGTTCCAGCATGCCAGCCCATCCGTGCTCAAGGCCATGAAACGCCCCGCGAACGAAGCCAGGGTGCTCGAACGCATCGCCAGCTGGCGCGCGATCTGCCCCGACATAACCATCCGCTCCAGCTTCGTGGTCGGCTTCCCCGGCGAGACCGAGGAGGACTTCCAGTACCTGCTGCGCTGGCTGGAAGAGGCGCAACTGGACCGCGTCGGTGCCTTCCGCTTCGAGCCGGTCGAGGGTGCAGCGGCCAATGCCCTGCCGGGCGCGGTGCCGGAAGAGGTCAAGGAAGAGCGGTATGCCCGCATCATGGAACTGACCGCGCGGATCAGCGCCGAGAAGCTCGCCGCCAAGGCCGGACGCACGCTGCCCGTGATCATCGACGAGGTCGGCGAGCCCGACGAGGATGGCGATGTGGGTGCGACCGGCAGATCGCAGGCCGACGCGCCCGAGATCGACGGGCAGGTGTTCCTGCGCGACGTCCCCGCCAGCCTGCAGCCTGGCGATATCGTCAGCGTCACCGTCGAGGACGCCGACGAGCACGATCTGTTCGGGGTCCCCGTCCTCAAGTAGCGCAGCGGCAGGGCGGACACGAAGGCCCTCAAGTAGCGCAGCGGTAGGACGGACAAGAAGGCCTTCCCCGGGGCCTGAGCAGCCTCGGAAACCCTTCCAAACCCTACAGGATGGAACACATGGAACACGGTCCTGAGGGCAAAAATCCTCGGGGGTCTGAATCTCACCAAATAGCTGGAGGGAAAGGGATTTCGGCGAAAAATACATGCCCGCGCAGTCGACTTGCGAGGGCGCTGTAGGAAAGCAGGACAAATCGGCTAGACTGCCCCCGCCATGCCCGTCGAAACCACCACCATCGCCATCGAGACAAGCGGCAAGGGGCTGACCGAGTTCACCCGTCAGGCCGCAGATTGGCTCACCACAACCGGCATCGCAGAAGGCCTGCTGACGGCATTCTGCCGCCACACCTCCGCAAGCCTGCTGATTAACGAGAATGCCGCGCCCGCCGTCCAGCGCGACCTGACCCGCTGGCTCGACCATGTCGCGCCCGAGGGCCCGCATTACGAGCATGACGACGAGGGTCCCGACGACATGCCAGCCCATCTGCGCGCCACGCTGACCGGAGTCAGCCTGCAGGTGCCGGTCGCGGGCGGGCGGATGCTGCTCGGCACCTGGCAGGGCCTGTTCCTCGCCGAACATCGCGCCCGGCCCCACACGCGGCAGGTCGTGCTGCAGATTATCGGCGAATAAGCGCAACCTTAACGCCCTTGCCGCGTTCCAAGGGGCATGGCGCTCAACATCACCACCAGCTTCAGCTTCACCCTGCCGCAGGTCACCGACGTGCTGCTGCAATACGAAGTCGCGATGATCCCCGAGCAGCAGGTGCTGAACGGTACCTCGACCCTGCCCGCGGCGGTCGAAACCGCGAGGGTACCGGCCGAGGACGATATCGGCGAGCGGTTGTGGCTGCGCGGAGAGGGCGAGATCGCCATCACCTATACCGCAAATGTGGAGGTCACGCGCATGATTGCGGCGCTGGAGGACCTCGCCACGCTCGACACGCACCGGCTGCCCGGCGAGGCGGTGCCCTATCTGTTCGACAGCCGCTACTGCCCGGCCAACCGCTTGCAGGGCTTTGTCGAGGACCAGTTCGGCGAGTTGTCGGGCGGCGCGAAGGTCGTCGCCATGCGCGACTGGATCGCCGAACATTTCACCTACACGCCCGGCGTCTCAGGCCCGCAGACGACCGCCATCGATACGCTGATCGACCGGCGCGGCGTGTGCCGCGACTATGCCCATGTGATGGTCGCCTTCGCCCGCGCCGCCGCCATCCCGGCGCGCTTCGTCAGCTGCTATGCCGAGGGGGTGGAGCCGCAGGATTTCCATGCCATCGCCGAGGTCTTCCTCGCCGATCCGACGATCGCAGGCGGCGGGGCCTGGCACATGGTCGACGCCACAGGCATGGCCGACCCGGCGCAGACCGCCAAGATCGGCGTCGGGCGCGATGCCGCCGATGTCAGCTTCATGACCGCCTTTGGCCCCGCCACGTTTGGCGACAAGAGCATTGCCGTGTCCTGAGCCTCTTTTCGGCTTCGGCCCCATTAGCGCTTTCAATTCTGTTGCGGCGCAGCATAATGGGCGGGCCGCGATCCGGCGCATGCACCGCAACAAGAAGGGGGGCGCAACCGGGCGATGACAGCACTGCAGGCCAAGACGCTGCTCCTGTTCGGGGCGACCGGCGACCTGTCGCAGCGCATGCTGCTCCCCAGCCTTGCTGCCCTGTCTGCCGAGCAATTGCTCGACCCGGACCTGCATATTGTCGGCACCGCCCGCTCTGGCCTCAGCGATGGCGAGTTCCGCAATCTCGCCCGCGCGGCGCTGGAGAAGTTCCTGCCCGCCGAACGGCGCGGCGGGATGGCCGATTTCCTCAACCGCCTGAGCTATGTCGATTGCGACGTTACCACGCCCGAGGGTTTCGACGATCTGGCGAAAGCCTGCGGCGGGGGCGAGGATCTGGCGATCTTTCTCTCGACCGCGCCGAGCCTGTTCGAACCCACGATAGAGGGGCTGGCGAGCGCAGGCCTGACCGGCCCGGGCGCAAGGATCAGCCTGGAAAAGCCGCTCGGCACCGACCTCGCCAGTTCCTGCGCCATCAACGATGCCGTCGCCCGCGCCTTCACCGAGGACCGGATCTTCCGTATCGACCATTATCTGGGCAAGGAGACGGTGCAGAACCTGATCGCGCTGCGCTTTGCCAACCTCCTGTTCGAGCCGATCTGGAACTCCAACTATATCGAGCATGTGCAGATCACCGTCGCCGAGACGGTGGGCCTCGAAAGCCGCGTCGATTTCTATGACGGCGCGGGCGCGCTGCGCGACATGGTGCAGAACCACATGCTGCAATTGCTGGCGCTGGTGGCGATGGAACCGCCGAGCAATTTCGACGCCAGCGCGGTGCGTGACGAGAAGGTGAAGGTGCTGCGCGCGCTTCGGCCCGTCGGTGCGGGCGAGAGCGTAACCGGCCAGTATCGCGGCGGTGCGGTGAACGGCCAGATCGTGCCCGGCTATGACGAGGAGCTGGGCAAGGACAGCGACACCGAAACCTTCGTGGCGCTGAAGGCGCATGTCGACAACTGGCGCTGGCGCGGCGTGCCGTTTTACCTGCGGACCGGCAAGCGCCTGCAAGAGCGCGTGACCGAGATCGTCGTCCAGTTCCGCTGCGTGCCGCACTCGATCTTCACCGACGCGAAGATGACCGCCAACCGGCTGGTGATCGGCATCCAGCCGAAGGAGAACATCTCGCTGTCGCTGATGGCCAAGGTGCCCGGCATCGAGCAGGAGGGGATGGTGCTGCGCTCGGTCCCGCTCGACATCGCCATGCCCGACGCCTTTGTCGGGACGCATCGCCGCATCGCCTATGAACGCCTGCTGCTCGACCTCATCAACGGCGACCAGACGCTGTTCGTCCGCCGCGACGAGGTGGAGGCGCAGTGGCACTGGATCGATGCGATCCGCGCGACTTGGGGCGAAGAGAGCCTTGGTCCCAAGACCTACAGCGCCGGCAGCTGGGGGCCGAGCGCGGCCATCGCGCTGGCCGAGCGCGACGGAGTAAGCTGGCATGAGTAACCTGCACCCCGCCCTCCAGCGAGTCACCGACCGGGTGATCGAGCGCTCGAAGGCTGGCCGCGCCGCCTATCTGGCACTGATGGACGCGGAGGCGGACAAGCGCGGCGACCGCAATGCCGCCATGCCCTGCTCCAACCTCGCGCATGGCTTTGCGGCGGCGGGCGAGGACCAGTCGACCATCGCCACCCGCAGCGGCGCGAATATCGGCATTATCAGCGCCTATAACGACACGATCAGCGCGCATCAGCCCTATGGTGCCTACCCGCCGCGCCTGAAGCTTTATGCGCGCGAAGTCGGTGCGACCGCGCAGGTCGCGGGCGCAACGCCTGCCATGTGCGACGGCGTGACGCAGGGCATGGACGGGATGGAGCTGTCGCTGTTCAGCCGCGACGTGATCGCGCTCGCCACCACGGTCGGCCTGTCGCACAACATGTATGACAGCGTGGCGCTGCTTGGCATTTGCGACAAGATCGTCCCCGGCCTGCTGATCGGCGCGCTGCGCTTCGGCTGGCTGCCCGCTTTGTTCATCCCCTCGGGTCCGATGCCGTCTGGCGTCGCCAACAAGGAGAAGCAGCGCGTCCGCCAGCTTTATGCGGAAGGGAAAGCGACCCGCGCCGAATTGCTCGAAAGCGAGGCGAAGAGCTACCATTCGCCGGGCACCTGCACCTTTTACGGCACCGCCAATTCCAACCAGATGATGATGGAGTTTATGGGGCTGCACATGCCGGGGGCAGCCTTCGTGCAGCCCGGCACGCCGCTCAGGCAGGCGCTCGACCGCGCGGCCATGCACCGGCTGGCGGCGATCACGGCGCTCGGCAATGACCCGCGCCCGCTGGCGCAATGCGTGGACGAAAAGGCGGTCATCAACGCCGCTGTCGGCCTGCTGGCAACAGGCGGCTCGACCAACCACGCGATCCACATCCCCGCCTTCGCCCGCGCCGCCGGGATCACTATCGACTGGACCGATCTGGCCGACCTCTCCGCTGCGGCTCCTTTGCTCTCCCGCGTGTACCCAAATGGTTCAGGGGACGTGAACCATTTCCACGCTGCGGGCGGAATAGGCTATGTCATCGGCGAGCTGCTCTCGGCAGGCCTCGTCCACGGCGACATCATGACCGTGGGCGGCACCAGTCTTGCCGATTACGCGCAAGAGGCGTGGCTGGCCAAAAATGAAAACGGGGATGAGGACGTCGCCTGGCGCGATATCGGCGAGAGCGGCGATACCGAGATGCTGCGCCCCGCGACCGACCCGTTCCAGAGCGATGGCGGGATGCGGCTGGTCGAGGGCAATCTCGGCCGTGCCTGCTTCAAGACCAGCACCGTCGAACCGGCCCGTTGGACCATCGAGGCCCCGTGCCGTGTGTTCTCGGACCAGCACGAGGTGGCCGAGGCGTTCAAGGCGGGCGAGCTGGAGCGCGACGTGGTGGTCGTCGTGCGCTTTCAGGGCCCGCGCGCCAATGGCATGCCCGAACTGCACGCGCTGACCCCGGTCCTGGGCGTGCTGCAGGATCGCGGGTTCAAGGTCGCGCTCGTCACCGACGGGCGCATGTCTGGAGCCAGCGGCAAGGTGCCCGCCGCGATCCATGTCAGCCCTGAGGCACTCGCCGATGCCACCGGAAATTCGGGTCCGCTGGCCCTGCTGCAGGACGGCGACATGGTGCGCCTCTCCGCCGAGGATGGCACGCTCTCGACCACGGCAGACCTCGCCAGCCGCTCCCCCGCCCCGGCCCCCGCCGACGCGCCGGGCCTTGGCCGAGAGCTGTTCGCCATGTTCCGCACGGGTGCGGACGAGGCGGAGAAGGGCGGCAGCGCCATGTTGGCAGCGGCTGGCCTGTAAATCGTGGAGATCGTCGCGCTCGATATCGGTGGCACCAATGCCCGCTTCGCCATCGCCACGATCGGCGCAGGCGGCACGGTCACGCTGGGCGAGCCGGTGACGTTGGGCACCTCCGACCATGCCAGCCTGCAAACCGCATGGGAAGCGTTCGAGGCGCAGACGGGCCGCACCCTGCCCCGCGCCGCCGCCGTCGCCATCGCCGGTCCGGTGAATGGGCAGACCGTGCGGATGACCAACAATAGCTGGGTGCTCGATACCGGCGCGCTCGACGTCCAACTGGGTCTCGATACGGTCAGCGTACTCAACGATTTTGCCGCCGTCGCCCATGCCGTGGCGAATGTCGCGGAGGAACACTTCGCCTCCGTTGCCGGTCCTGACGCGCCGCTGCCTGCGAGCGGCACGATCAGCGTGGTCGGCCCCGGCACGGGCCTCGGCGTCGCGCAAATCCACCGTATGGGCGATGGCAGCTACCATGTGCAGGCGACCGAGGGCGGCCATGTCGACTTTGCCCCTGTCGATGCCGTGGACGATGCGGTCCTCGCCCGCCTGCGGAAGATGCACCGCCGCGTCTCCACCGAGCGGGTCAATTCCGGCCCCGGCATTGCCGCGATCTACGCGGTGCTGGCCGAGCTGGAGAAGCGCCCCGCCACCCTGCCCGACGACCGCGCGATCTGGACCGCTGGCCTTGCCGGGGCGGACAGCCTCGCCGCCGCCGCCGTCGACCGCTTCTGCATGGGGCTTGGCAGCGTCGCGGGCGACTACGCCCTCGCCCATGGTGCCTCGGCCGTGGTGCTGGCTGGCGGGCTCGGCCTGCGCCTCAGGGACCGCCTGCCGCGTTCGGGCTTTGCCGAGCGCTTCCGTTTCAAGGGCCGGTACGAGGCGCTGATGGCCGGGTTGCCGGTCAAGCTTGTCACCTATCCGCAGCCGGGGCTCTACGGAGCCGCCGCTGCCTTTGCCAGGGAACACGACCTGTGAGCGATATCGAGACAATCATGCGAATGGCCCCGGTGATCCCGGTGCTGGTCATTGACGACATCCACGACGCCCGGCCCGTGGCCGAGGCGCTGGTGGCAGGCGGCCTGAAGGTGCTGGAGGTCACGCTGCGGACGCCCATAGCGCTCGACGTGATCCGGCGGATGAATCTCGTCCCCGGCGCGATTGTCGGCGCGGGCACCGTCACCACGAAGGACGAGCTGGAGGCCGCCGTGGCCGCCGGAGCCGAATTCATCGTCTCGCCCGGCCTGACCGAGCCTGTCGTCAAGGCCGCCGCGCGCGCGGGCGTGCCCATCCTGCCCGGCGTCTCCGATGCGGGCGACATCATGCGCGGGCTGGAGCTGGGCCTGTCGCACTTCAAGTTCTTCCCCGCCGCCGCCAGCGGGGGCATCCCGGCGCTCAAAGCGCTCGCCGCCCCGTTCTACAAATGCAAGTTCTGCCCGACGGGCGGGATCGGTCCGGACAATGCCGCCGACTGGCTCGCGCTCGACCCGGTGCTGTGCGTCGGCGGCAGCTGGGTCGCCCCCAAGGGTGCCCCCCCCGAAACCATCGCCAAACTGGCCGCAGAGGCCAAGGGACTTGCCGCATGAAGACCGTCGAAGCGCTGACCGACCGCCTGCAGGAGCTGCACAAGATCACCGGGCAGACCCCGCTGTTCAACCCGGTGTTCCAGCTGTCGCACGATCTGTCGCGCATGCTCGAAGCGGGCGAGCTGACGCTGGACGAATGCGAGACGATGATCGCCGAGCTTGAGTGCCAGGCGCTGGGCCGCCGGGCCGAGCGGCTGCGCGGCCTCGTCTCCCCGGTCGAGATGAGCGCGAATGCTACCTCGCTCTCCGAAGCCTTTACCGAAGACAGCTTTGCCGATTTTCGCGCGCGCTGGGAAAAGCCGCTGCTGCACGCGGTGTTCACCGCCCATCCGACCTTCCTGCTCACCCCCGCCCAGACCGATGCGGTCGCCGCCGCTGCCGAGGCGGGAGATGGCGTGGACCCGGCCTGCGTCTCGGACGAGCGCCCCGCGATCACCCTGCTCTACGAACATGACCGGGCGATGCGCGCCATCGGCCACGCACAGGAGGCGCGCGACGATATCGTCGGAACGGTGCTCGCCCATGCCCGCGACAAATGGCCAGATGACTGGGCGTCGCTCGCACCGCTGCCGTTCCGCTTCGCCAGCTGGGTCGGCTACGACATGGACGGGCGAACCGACATCACCTGGTCGAACTCGATCGGCTTCCGCCTGTCGGAAAAGGCCGAACGGCTGGCCCGCTATGTCATCTCGCTGGAGGCCATCGATCCCGACCACCGGCTGCTGCGCGAACTGGTCCCCGCACGCGACTATGCCCGCGAGCGCGCCGAGGACTTCTCCGCCGACCTGTCCGACCCGGCGGCCCTGTCAGTGGCCGCCAACCGCCTGACCGCCAAGGACCCGCGCAAACTGCTCACCCTGTCGCGGATTATTGCCGCGCTGGAGGAAGAGGCCGCAACCAGCGAGGACGGCCAGCGCGCCGTCGCGCTGAAAGTGCTCGCCGCCGCGATGCGCGCCGATGGCCTCGGCATGGGCTGGATCCATTTCCGCGTGAACGCCAAGCAACTCAACAACGCGATCCGCCGCCGGCTCGACACCGACAAGGGCCCCGACCTGTCGAGCAAGGGCGCCATCGTCCATCTTCGCAAGGCGATTGCCAAGGTGAAGCCGCTGACCCCCAATTTCGGTTCGCTTGCGATCGAGGCCAGCACCGCGATCCGCCAGTTCCTGGCGATGGCGCAGATCCTCAAGCATATCGACGCCGACGCCCCGATCCGCATGCTGATCGCCGAATGCGAGGAACCGACGACGATCCTCTCGGCGCTCTATTTCGCCAAGCTGTTCGGGATTGCCGACAAGGTCGACGTCTCGCCCCTGTTCGAGACCGAGAGCGCGCTCGAACATGGCGGGCGGATGCTCGACGAGCTGCTCGGCGAGGAGGTCTATCGCGACTATGCGCGCGGGCGCGGGCGGATCTGCATCCAGACCGGCTTTTCCGATGCCGGGCGCTTTGTCGGGCAGATTCCCGCCAGCCTCGCCATCGAGCGGCTGCAAGGACGGCTGGCAGAGGCGATGGCCAAGAACGAGATCACCGATGTCGCCGCACTGATCTTCGACACCCATGGCGAGAGCATGGGCCGCGGCGCGCATCCGGATTCGATGTCCGACCGCCTGACCTGGCCGCTCAGTCCCTGGGCCAAGCGGCGCTTCATGCGCGCCGATATCACGCTCGAGCCCGAGGTCAGCTTCCAGGGCGGCGACGGCTATCTGTGGTTCGCGACCGAGGAACTGGCACTGGCGACGCTGACCCGCATCGCCGTCTTGCGGCCCGACTGGACCGACCCCGACGCGCCGCGCGACCCGTTCTACCAGCGCACCGACCTCAGCCTCGATTTCTACCGCGCCATTCGCGACCACCAGCGCGAGCATCTGGAAAGCCGCACCTATTCGCGTGCAGTGACCGCCTTTGGCCTCGGCCTGCTCAACCCCACCGGCAGCCGCGTCAGCCGCCGCCAGTCGGACCTCAGCGCCGACCGCGAGATGAGCCTGCGGCAAATCCGCGCCATCCCGCACAACGCCATCCTGCAGCAGCTCGGCTATCCGGTGAACGTGATCGCCGGGATCGGGCAGGCCTGCGAGGGCCAGTACGAGGAGATGGCCGCACTGCTTGCCGACAGTCCGCGCGGGCGGCAGCTGATGCGGCTGGCGCGCGCCGCCAATGCACTGGCCAGCGTGAAGACCGTCGCCGCCTATGGCGAGCTGTTCAACTCGGCCTATTGGGCGAGCCGCCCCTATCGCGGGACCGAGGCGCATCTGACCGACGCCTGCGGGGCGTTGAGCGAATATCTGGTCAAGGACGACCGGGTCGGCGTGTTCCGCCGCCTCGCCAGCCGGTTGCGCGTCGACGCGATGAAGTTCCACCGCCTGCTCGACCTGCTGCCCGACGACAACCCGGTCAATGGCCGTGAGGATGTGCGCCGGGCAATCGGCGCGCTGCAGGCGCTGCGCCTCGCTTTGTTCCAGCACATGTTCATCCGCGCGGTCAGCGTGCCGGTGTTCAGCCGCGCCAACGATATCAGCCGCGACGACGTGCTGGAGATGGTCTTCACCCTGCGGATCGACGAGGCGCTGGCCCAGCTGCGCCGCGCCTATCCGGTACACTTCCCGCAGACGAGCGACTTCGACCTGTCCGAAAAGGCGACCTATCCCGATGTCGGCGACGAGGGTTACGGGGCGATCCGGCGCGATCTGATCGAGCCGATCGACCAGGCCTATCGGTTGAGCCTGCGGATCACGACCGCCATCGCCAATACCTTCGGCGCGCATGGGTAGGGCGCGATGACGTTACATGGGGACGTTCGTCCTGAGCTGGTCGAAGGATGAACGGGAGCGCAAGGTTCGTGGTTCGACAGGCTCACTACGAACGGCAAGTGACCCGATATAACTTCATCATGCTCTACCCCGTCCGGCGCGGCGGTTCCTCGGAGAAAACCCAGACCACTTTGCCATCGTTATCCCGCTTCGAACGCACCAGAATACCGTTCAGGCAAGCATTGTTACCTTCCATGAGTTGCCTCACCATGGAGGCGATATCAGATCGCGAGGGCGCCTTGCCCTGTTGCCGGTATAGTTCGCGGATGACCTCGACATTCTCGAAACTGTCGATCGACCGTCGATATTCGATCGTGTTTCCGACATTCGTCAGCCGCTGGTCGCAGCTTTGCATGATCTTGTAGCGGATGAACTCCTCGGCTTCTCCCAGCAAGCTTGCCGATCGCATGACCGCGACGGGATCGAGCCATTCACAAGCCCGAAGATTTTCGCGCATCTTTACCCGGTCAAAGCGCTTGTCCGCATTGCTGGGGTCTGTCGCGTATCGCACTCCCGATTTCTCTACGAAGTGCATCAGCTCGTCTCGCCGCATGGCCAGCAGAGGGCGCAACACTCTTATAAATTGAAAGGAAGCCAGACCGGAAAGGTCCTCGACGTGAGACTCGCGCACTCCCGCCAATCCGCTCAATCCACTCCCGCGATTGAGCCGCATGAGGAAAGTCTCGGCCTGATCGTCGACGTGGTGCGCCGTTGCTATTGCGTCGAGATCCCGCGAACTGGCCCAAGTGTTCAGCGCGGCATAGCGCGCGCGCCGAGCCTCGGCCTGCAAATTGCCTGAGCCCACTTGAACGGGGAGCACCTCACACGGAATGCCGCGCGCCTCGCAAGCCGCGACCACCAGCGCGCATTCATCCGCCGCTTCGGGCCTGAGGCCATGATCGACCGTCGCGACCTCGAACCCGCCGGGGATCGCCGCATGGGCGAGCAGCAGCATGGCCATCGAATCCGGCCCGCCCGAGACAGCCAGCCCGATCTTGCCCCCGTCCGGGTTCAGCCGCTCCAGCGCCTCGGCGAAGCGCCGCACCAGCGCCGGATCAGCTGCAGTCAACGCGGTTCCGGTTGCGGTCATACTGGTCCTTCAGCCTGCCCGTGGCGAGCGCCGGGAAGGTGTCGCCAAACTCGGCCAGCGCGATGCAGGCGCGGTCGGAATCGCCCAGCGCGATCATCGCCTCGCCCAGATAGAGCAGGCTGTCGGGCGCGCGCAGGCCCTGCGGATCGTCGCGGTAGTTCTCGTAGAAATGCGTCGCCGCCTCACGCGGCTCGCCATCGTCCATATACGCCCGGCCCAGCAGGTTGCGACCGTAGGTGGTGCGCCAGTGGTCGGGATATTGCTGCACGAACAGCGCCAGCTGCTGCTGCGCCTCGTCGAAATAGCCCGCATCCCAGAGGCGGAAGCCATAGACATATTCGTCGTCACCCGCATCGCCCGAGGCGGGCTTGGCGATCGCCTCGACACCCGCAACCCGTTCAGGGCTTGGCGGCGTATCGACGGGGGGTAGTTCTTCCCCGGCGTTCTCTTCCGCCGCTCCACTGGCAGCGCTGGTCGGGACCGGGATCACGCCCGAGGGCTGGCCATCCGGCTGCTGGGTCGCGGGGCGCGCGAGGATGCCGGTCGAGCGAGGCGGCGGCGTCGTGCCCGGCACAGTGGACGGCAGAGTGGAGGGCACACTCCCCGGCGCGCTGCCCGGATCGGCAGCGGCACCGCTTTCGAGCAGGGCGATGCGCTGCTCCAGCTGGAACAGCGCGTTCTGGTTGACCTCGGTCGCGGCGGTCAGGCGCGCGATCTCACCCTCCAGCGCGGTGATCCGCGCCAGCACGTCGGTCAGCGCGGTGGTGGACGGCGTTGTCACTGTCGGCTGCTGCGGCGTGGCGGGCTGCGCGGTTATCTCGGGCTCGAAGTAGCGTTCGTCGCCGCCCGGAAAGACCTTGCGCTGGACCGCACGCAGCTGCCGTTCGACCTGGTCGAGCCGCGCCTCCATACTGCTTTGCGCCAGCGCCGGGGCAGATGGCACCGCGATGGCCAGAACCACCGCAGCAAGGGGGGCAAGTTTCCGCAGGCTCGGCATGTTTGCCGTGGATCGCGCCATTTGAGCCATTCCTTTCAACACAATTCCCAAAGCATCGGACGCCACGAAGGTGACAGATCGAAGCGCAATAGACGATTAACGGGCAAGCTGCACCGCCAGCGGCGGGTAATCCACCGTCCTGCGGATTCGCCCTGTCGTGAATGGGGATGGGGTGTCGGTTTCAGCTGCACTGAAACGATTGCGGTTCCGGCCCGCTCCCACGCCCAACCTCCCGACAGGGTAAGATTTGGGAGGTCGGGTGGGGGAGTGGGCTGGCGCCGCCTCCACGTCAGTGGAGCAAGTCCTAATTCGCCCCGGCGCCGGGTATGGTGTCGGGATCGAGCGGATCACGCGGATCGAGCGCATCGATATTGGGCGCAAGCGATGGCGCAGCCGTTGGCGCGCGCGACGGCGCTGCAGCGGAGACCGCTGGCGAAGGCGCTGCCGTGGCCGAGGGCGACGGGCGCGGACTGGCCACGCTGGCGGTCGGAGTCGGGCGCGGCGCACTGGCACTGCGCGTGG
>CAYOSE010000033.1:0-25193 GCA_964406535.1 uncultured Sphingomonadaceae bacterium | reverse complement strand
TTTCAATGGCTGAATATCTTCACCAGCTGCTTTCGCTTTACCTATCGCCTTGAGGCCCGACTGCACCGGCTCGCTGACCGATTCGCGCGGAATGATGCCCGGCGCCTTCGATTCGACGCGGGCGCGGGTGACGTCCTCAAGCGGCCCCTTGCCGTCGATCGGGTTGCCCAGCGCGTCGACCACACGGCCCAGCAGGCCCTTGCCGACGGGGACGTCGACGATGGTTTCGGTGCGCTTGACGCTGTCGCCTTCCCGGATCTCGGCGTCGGAGCCGAAGATCACGACACCGACATTGTCGGCTTCGAGGTTGAGGGCCATGCCCTGCACGCCATTGGCAAACTCGACCATCTCGCCGGCCTGGACCTTGTCGAGGCCGTGGATGCGGGCGATGCCGTCACCGACCGACAGCACGGAGCCGACTTCGCTGACCGTCGCTTCGGTGCCGAAGCTGGCGATCTGGTCCTTGATGACCTTGGAGATTTCTGCGGCGCGGATTTCCATCATTTATGCCTTTCGGAAAAGGGGCAGGGCCAGCCTGAGAGGTTTAGGCGCTCTTCATGGCCTGAGAAAGCGAGTTGAGACGGGTGCGGATCGAGCTGTCGATCCGCTTGGAACCAATGGTGACGACCAGCCCGCCAAGCAGCGACGGGTCGACGCGCGAGGTCAGCTTCACCGTACGGCCTTCGCGGGCGCGCAGGCGCTGTTCGAGCTCGGTCAGCTGGGTGTCGGTCAGGGCGTGGGCGCTGGCAACTTCGGCGGATACCTCGCCGCGCTGGGCGGCAGCGATGGTAAAGAAGGCGCTGATCATGCGCGACAGCGCCGACAGGCGGCGATTGTCGGCCAGTACGCCGAGGAAATTGCGGGTCAGTTCGGCCAGGCCCATTTCGGCGGCAAGTGCGGCCATGACCTTGCCCAGCGCCTCGCGCGAGATTTCGGGGTTGGCGATCAGCGCGCGCAAATCTTCCGATTCGCCGAGCGCCGCCTCCAGCTTGCCGAGATCGGACTCGACGGCGGTTACCGTCCCCGCTTCACTGGCGAGGTCGAACAGGGCTGCTGCATAACGCCCTGGCAGGCTGGCCTGAATACCGGCGGAAAGCTCCACGCGCGAATGTTCCCTTCGGGTCGACAGAAACGTCAGATTTAACCCGCCAGCAAAGGGCCCACGATGTGGGCTTCCCGGCGGGATGGCGCGCGCCTAGCATCGGGTCGGCAGCGATGCAAGTCGCCCCCCGGGCCAATGTGGCGCCCGGCCTATTACTCTTTAGTATCAGACGCGTCTGCGGCCATGCTGCAGCTATAGACCAGCCGCTCATTCGGGCGGTCGGGCAATTGCGAGAGAATCAGCTGCTGCCGGTCGCCCAGTGCGCGAGCGGCGGCTTCGTCCGCGCCGCATTGCGGGGCCTCGTACTCGCCCCGCGTGGCGCGCGCTTTGGTCATCGCCTCGCGGTCGAGCAGGTAACGCTCGACCACATATTCGCGCGCGTCTGGATCGAAGGAATTGACCGAGACCGTGTCCTCTTCCGAGGGCACCAGCACCCGCGACCAGTCGCCGCCATACTGGCCATATTGCGTGCGGCCATTGGCGCAGCCCTGCTCCGTCCAGTCGAAGGCCAGTTCCTCGGTCGGGGCGGTGACGATGCGGCTACGCTGCGTATCGAGCACGCAGCTCATCGCGCCGCTGGAGGTCGGCAGGGTGATCGGGCCGGTATCGGTGCCCTCCTGCTCGTCATACAGCGCTTTTTGCACGCGGGTCTCGATCACCTCGAATCCCGGGCGCATGACCCACGAGGCCAGCGCGATGCCGAGTGCGGCCAGCGCGCCGGCCCCGGCAAAGGCGCGTTCGCGCAGCTGGCCCTGGCGGTGATAATGGAAGGCAAGGGCCGCCAGTCCGCAGCCCAGCGCCAGCATCAGGAAGGCAAGGCCCATCGCATTTGTGCGCTGGTCCATGACCTCGAACGTATACTGGCGGCGCAATTCCTCGGCCCGGCGCGCCTGTGCGGCCTCGGTCTCGGCCGCCTCGGCAGCGGCTTCGGCTTGGCGCTGGGCCTCGCGCGCACGCTCCTGCGCCTCAAGATCGTCGAGCGAGCGGCAGGGCAGCGAGTTGATCCGCGCGCTGACCCCGTTGGCGCGCAGGAAGGGCAGGATTTCGCGGGTCGAGACCGCGAAGAAGAACTCGGCATCGGTCCCGGCGCTCTCCGCGCCGAAGGAATTGACGCCGAGCACCCGCCCGCAGGCGTCGACCAGCGGACCGCCGCTATTGCCGCGCGCGATCGGGGCGGTGTGCAGCACCGTATCGAATTCGCGGCTCGGCCTGCGGCCCGCAAGGAAGCCCTGGCTGGTGACCGGCGGCTGCGCCTGGAAGATGTCGGCCATGTCGAGCCCCTGCGCCATGTCGACATTCATCGGATAGCCGATCGAGGTCGCCGTGCCGCTTGAAACATCGGGATTGCCCGCAATGGTCAGCGGCGAGAGGCGCAAGGGGCTGGTGGTGGCGAGCAGCGCCAGGTCTTTGCGCTCCGACACGGCGATGACGCGGGCATAGACGGCGCTGTCGCCGTCTGACGGGACGATGCCGATCGACAGGCGGCTGTCGTCGGTTGCCTCGCGCACGACATGGGCGTTGGTCAGGATCGTCTCTGCGCCGACGGCAAAGCCGCTGCCGTGCGACACGGCGAAAATCTCCTCCCCGTCGCGACCGATGACCACGATCCGCACGACGCCGCGCGCTGCCGCGTCGATATCGGCCTGGTCGGCCAGCGCGGTGCCGGGCAGCGCCAGCAGCGAAGCCAGCATGGCGGCGAGCAGTAGGAGGAAGCGGTTCATGGCGCGGGTATCTATTTGTCCTCCGGTTTGACCGCAAGGCGCGGGATGCGCGTGCCATATAATAAGGCTAGAACGAGAGGCATGACGGACAAGACAACCCTGACCGACGATGAGGCCTGGGCGGCGGTCCTGCGCCGCGACCGTTCATTCGACGGGCAGTTCGTCACCGGCGTGCTCTCGACCGGCATTTATTGCCGCCCGTCCTGCGCTGCGCGGCACCCGGCACGCCGGAACGTGCGGTTCTTCGCCAGCGGGGAGCAGGCGCGGGCGGCTGGGCTCAGGCCTTGTAAGCGGTGTCGTCCGGACGACATGGCGCGCGAAACCGCCGCCGTGCTGGCCGCAGTGGATGCAATCCGGGCGGGCGAGGGCGAGACGCTGGCCGAACTGGCCGCGATCACCTTCTATTCGCCAAGCCACTTCCAGCGGCTGTTCAAGCGCGCGACGGGCCTTTCGCCAGCCGCCTATGCCCGCGCCCTGCGCGAGGAGCGGGCGCGTGACGCGCTGGGCGCGGCCGGGCGGGTCAGCGATGCCATATATGATGCAGGCTACGAGGCGCCGAGCCGCTTTTACGCCGCGATGGAGGGAAGGATGGGCATGAGTCCCAGCGCGTGGAAAGATGGCGGGCGCGGGGTGCGGATCGCCTTTGCGGTCGTGGACACGAGCCTCGGCCCGATACTGGTCGCGGCAACGGACAAGGGCGTGTGCCGCCTGTCGTTCAACGAGCGCGAGGCGGATCTGCGCGCCCGCTTCCCGAATGCCGAACTGGTTGCGGGCGATGCGGAGTTCGCGGCGCTGTTGGCAAGGGTGGTTGCGGCTGTTGAGGTGCCGGGCAGCGACCCTGACATCCCGCTCGACGTGCGCGGGACCGCCTTTCAGGAACGAATCTGGCAGGAATTGCGCCGCATCCCGGCGGGCGAGACGCGCTCCTATGCCGAACTGGCGGCGGCGGCGGGCAGGCCCAAGGCGGTGCGCGCGGCAGGTAGTGCCAACGGGGCCAACAATGTCGCGGTGCTGATCCCGTGTCACCGCGTGATCCGCAGCGACGGCAGTACCGGCGGCTATGCCTATGGGCCGGCGATCAAGCAGGAATTGCTCAGGCGCGAACGGGACCGGCGCGGCGGCTGATACAAAAATGCCCTTCCCCCCTTGGGTCGTTGAGAGGGGGAAGGGCACAGCGGGTAAATTGTCAGGCGCTGCCTTAGCCGGGCAGCGACACCGCGTCGGTTACGTGGATCACGCCGTTCGACGCGTCGAGGTCAGCAGCAACGACGGTCGCGACCCCGCCATTGGCGTCGGTCAGAATGACATTGTCACCGGACAGGCTGGCGGTCAGCGTGCCGCCGTGCAGCGTCGTCAGTTCCGCCATGCCGCCATTGTCGGCGATCAGCTTGACCAGCTCGGCGCTAGAGACTGCGCCGGCCACGACGTGATAGGTCAGCACAGACTGCAGCTGGCCCTTGTTCTCGGGCTGGAGCAGCGTGTCGACCGTGCCGGCGGGCAGCGCGCCAAAGGCCGCGTCAGTCGGCGCAAAGACGGTCAGCGGACCTTCGCCCGACAGCGCGTCGACCAGACCGGCCGCCTTCACTGCGGCAACCAGCGTCTCGAGATTCGGCGAGCCGACGGCCGTTTCGACGATCGATGCGGCCTCCTCATGGCCGGACGCATGATGGCCGGCGAGAGCGGGGGCGGATACGCCCAACAGGGCGGCGGCGAGAATGGGGGTGATTTTCATTGTCAGAACCTCTCGGGGGGTGGGTCTCAATGGTGCAGGATAGCGATCGGTGACCGCTTCCCTTTCGAAGCTGGGTAGCGGGCCGGTCGCTCTCAACCTGTCCCTTGGGGCAGGTTGCGCGCCGGACCAGTTGCCGGGTCAGCGCAAAAAAAGCCCGGCGCATGGAAGCACCGGGCGATGAAGGTTCGAGTGAAGACCGGGATCAAGGGGGGGAGTTGGATGGGAACCGGTCTGAGAGGCCGTATCCGCCAATCCGCTGCCCTTGCCTACCTGTCCCTTGGTACAGTGCGGCTAATGGGTCCTGACCCTAGTATCCCGCCTCGATGGCGATCCTGATAGCATCCGCCGTGGTCTGCACGTCCAGCGCGCTGAGCATGGCCGAGCGATGCATCTTGATCGTGCGCTCGCTCAGGTCGAGATCGTAGGCGATCTGCTTGTTCAACCGGCCGCGGGCGAGGGCAATCAGGACCTCAAGCTGGCGCGGCGTCAGCTTCTGGATCTGCTCGTAGGCATGGCGGCGCCGGAGGTCGTTGGTGCGCGGGCGGTCTTCTTCCAGCTCCACCTGCGAGCCGAGAAAATATTCGACCTCGCCCTGCGCGCCGAAGATCGGGGCCACCATCACGGCATTGCGAAAGGGGGTGCCGTCCTTCTTGTAGTTGAGGATTTCGACCATGGTCGGTTGCTGCAGCCTGATCCCGGTTCGCAAGGCCTCGCTCAGCCAGGGCTCGGTATCGGGGCCGCGCAGGAACCGGCAATTGCGGCCGATGATCTCGTCGCGCGCAAAGCCCGTCAGGGCGATGAAGGCGTCGTTGCAGGCGACGATGGGATTGTCGGGCAGCCGGGGGTTGCTGACGACGGCGGCAATAGCACTCGATGCTATCAGGTCTTCCGCCGTCACAGGCCCCCTCCGTCAGCCGCTGGTATCTGCATGATGTCGACAATGCACAGACCGGCCCGATAATTCAAATGGGTTGCCGCACGGGCCGGTTCTTGCGGGCAGCCTTATCGCGCCCAACCACCATCGGCTGGCTTGAGGCCATTGAGAAACGCCTCGGCGCTGGCGAGATATTCGCCCTGTCGCTCTTCGCCCATCCGGTCCCAGGTCGCATAGATTCTCCCGATGCGGTGGTTGTTTTCCAGCCGCTCGCGGTTGCGGTCCATGAAATGCCAGTAGAGTGCGTTGAACGGGCAGGCGCCTTCTCCGGTTTTCTTCGACACCGAATAGGCGCAGTCGCCGCAATAATTACTCATCTTGTTGATGTAATTGCCCGAGGCGGCATAGGGCTTGGTCGCCAGCTTCCCGCCATCGGCATAGAGGATCATCGCCGCGACATTGGGCAGTTCGACCCATTCAAAGGCATCGGCATAGACGACGAGGAACCAGTCCTCGACCTCGCTGGGCGCGATCCCCGCCAGCAGCGCGAAATTGCCCAGCACCATCAGCCGCTGGATGTGATGGGCGTGGGCATTCTCGCGGGTCGAGCGAACGCAATTGGCGAGGCAGCGCATGTCGGTCTCGCCGGTCCAGTAGAAGCCGGGAAGCGGGCGCGTTGCTTCAAGCGCGTTGGCCTCGGCCAGTCCCGGCATCTTCAGCCAGTAAAAACCGCGCACATATTCGCGCCAGCCGATCAACTGGCGGATGAAGCCCTCAACCGCGTTCAATGGCGCGTCGCCGTTTTCGTAGGCCTGCTGCGCGCGCTCACACAGCTCCAGCGAGTCAAGCAGGCCGAGATTGATGCTGGTCGAAAGCATCGAGTGGAACAGGTCATCCTCGCCGAACACCATCGCGTCCTGATAGTCGCCGAACTTTGGCAGGCGCTCGGCGAAGAAGGCGGTGGCGGCCTGCTCCGCCTGATCGCGGGTGACCGGCCACTCGAACCTGTCGAGCAAGCCGAAATTGTCAGCGAAGCGCTCCTCGACCATCTCGATGACCTGTTGGGTGATCTCGTCAGGTGCGAAACGCGGGCGTTCGGGTGCGCTCAGACCCTCCTTGGGTGGCTTGCGGTTGTCGGCGTCGTAATTCCACTGCCCGCCAACAGGTTTTCCAGCCTTTATCAACAGACCTGTCCTCCGCCGCATCTCGCGGTAGAAATACTCCGTGGTCAGGTGCCGGCGGCCCTCGGCCCAGTCGGCGAACTCGGCCTTCGAGGCGATGAAACGATCATCGGGCAAGATGCTGACTTCACAGACGAACTTGTCCGGCCACTCGTCGATCGCTTGTTGTACGCGCCACTCGCCTGCCTCGACCACATGCACTTCGCGCGGGTCGTGCCGCTCGATGGCGCGGGCGACCTCGCCGGTGAAGCTGCCCGCATTGTCTGGATCGTCCAGCCGCACATAGTCGACCTGCCACCCGGCATCGCGTAGCTCGGCGGCGAAATGGCGCATGGCGGAGAACACCAGCACCAGCTTCTGCTTGTGATGGCGCACATAGGTGGCCTCTTCTCCGACCTCCATCATCAGGATGACGGTGTCGTCCTTGGTCCGCCCGCGCAGCGAGGCAAGGTTGCGGGTCAGCTGGTCGCCGAGGATCGGAACGAGGACGGGGCCGGACATCAGCGCATCAATGCGCGGGAGCGGGCATAGGTCCAGCTCACACGAAACTGTAGGGGTCGATATCCACCCCGATCCGCACGCCGTTGGGGAAGGTCAGCCCGCCCAGCCAGTCGCGGATCACCTGCTGCAATTCGGCGCTGCGCCGCGCATTCAGCAGCAGGCGATAGCGATAGCGCCCGCGCAACAGCGAGAGCGGCGCGGGGGCGGGGCCGAGCACCTGCACATCCTCCAGCTGCGGGCGGGTGGCGCCCAACCGGTTGGCGGCCTCGCGCGTCTCGGCCTCGTCCTCGCTTGAAACGATTATCGCCGCCCAGCGACCGAAGGGCGGGGCACCGGCATGGCGGCGCGCCTCGGTCTCCGCTTCGTAAAAGGCATCTCGGTCGCCCGCCGCCAGCGCGGCGATGACCGCCGCCTCGGGGTGGCGGGTCTGGAGCAGCACCTCGCCGGGTTTCGATCCACGCCCGGCGCGGCCCGCGACCTGCGCGATCTGCTGATAGGTGCGCTCCGCCGCGCGCAGATCGCCGCCCTCCAGCCCCAGATCGGCATCGACCACGCCGACCAGCGTGAGCTCGGGAAAGTGGAACCCCTTGGTCACGAGCTGGGTGCCGACGATCACGTCGATCGCGCCGCCTTCCGCCGCAGCGACAAAGGCGGCGGCGCGCTCCGGATTGTTGAGCGTGTCGGAGGTGGCGACGGCGATGCGCGCCTCGGGCAGGATTTCGGCGACCTCGTCGGCGATGCGTTCGACGCCGGGGCCGCAGGCGACCATGCAATCGGGCTCGCCGCATTCGGGGCAGGTCTCGGGCGGCTGCGTCTCGTGCCCGCAATGGTGGCAGGCGAGGCGGCGCGAGAGGCGGTGCTCGACCAGCCAGGCGCTGCAATTGGGGCACTGGAAGCGATAGCCGCAATGGCGGCACAAGGTCAGCGGGGCATAGCCGCGCCGGTTGAGGAACAGCAGCGATTGTTCGCCGCGTTCGAGCCGTTCCTCCAGCGCCTTCGCCAGCGGCGGGGCGAGCCAGTGGCCGGGCTCGGGCTTGTTTTCGGTCAGGTCGAGCGTGCGGATTTCGGGCAGCTGCGCGCCGCCAAAGCGCTGCGGCAGAACCAGCCGCTCGTAAATGCCGCTGGCCGCCATCTGCAGGCTTTCGAGCGCGGGCGTGGCGCTGGCGAGCACCACCGGAGACCGCTCGAACCGGGCGCGCATCACGGCCACGTCACGCGCATTGTAGCGCACGCCCTCGTCCTGCTTGAAGCTGACCTCATGCGCCTCGTCGACGACGATGAGACCGAGCCTGGCATAGGGCAGGAACAGCGCCGAGCGCGCGCCGACCACGACCTGCGCCTCCCGGCTGGCGATGGCCCGCCAAGCACGCCGCCGCTCGGTCGATTTGAGCGAGGAATGCCAGGTGACCGGAGCGGCCCCGAAGCGGTCCTCAAAGCGCCTGAGGAACGCCTCGGTCAGCGCGATCTCGGGCAGGAGGACCAGCACCTGCCGGTTCTCGCGCAAGGCCTGGGCAATCGCCTCGCAATAGGTCTCGGTCTTGCCCGATCCGGTGACGCCGTCGAGCAGGAAGGGGGCGAATTTCCGCGCCCTGACCGCCTCGACCAGCCGTGCGGCGACCTCGGCCTGTTCGGCGCTTAGGTTGGGGATATCGTAATCGGGATCGGCGCGGTCGAAGGGGCGGTCGCAATCGACCGCCACCGGTTCCAGCACGCCTTGCCCGACAAGGCCGCGCAGCACGCCCTCGCTGACGCCGGACATGCCCGCCAGCTCGCGCATCGTGCCCTGTTCGCCCTCCAGCGCGGCCATGGCGCGTTCGCGCTGCGCCGTCATGCGTTCGGGCATCCCGCCTGTCAGGCGATATTCGGTGATCGTCGCCGCGCCCTTCAGCGCGCCGCCAGAGGAGATGACCATGCGCGCGACCGAAGCCAGCGGGGCGCAGTAATAGTCGGCGGTCCACTCGATCAGCCGGCGCAGCTCGGCGCGGATCGGCGGCACCGGCAGCACCTCGATAATAGGGCGCAGCTTCGCATCGGGAACCGAATCCGCCGGCAGGAACTCTTCTTCCCAGACCACGCCGACAATCTGGCGCGGCCCGAGCGGAGCCATGACGACCGATCCGTGTTCAGCCTGCATTCCGGCTGGCACCGCATAGTCGAGCGGGCCGAGAGCGGCATTGAAGACAAGCAGACGGACGCGCTGACGGGACATATTGCCCATATGGGTGCCGCCAGCCGCCACCGGCAAGCAGAGGATGGCTGATATGACCGAATTGATTTCCGCAATGCCGCAGACCGGCCTGACCCGCCGCCGCCTGATCGGGGCCGCACTGGCCTCCGGCGCGTTGTCGCTGGCGGGATGCGCGGGCGGCTATGGCTTCAGCCTGACCGATGCGGTGCGCCGCCTGCTCTATCTTTCGAGCGAGCGTGCCTTCGCCCGCCTGCTGGTTGAGGGCGGCTATTGGGACGAGGCGGTTGCTTCGCTCGGGCTCGATGCCTTCATGGGCAATCGTGGCGATATCCTCGGGACGATCCTGACCTCCAACCTGTTCAAGGACCGGCTCGAATACGCCTTTGCCGGGATCGCGGTCGATGCGGCTGAACGCGCCGCGCCGGTCGTCACCGATGCGGTGCGGATGATCGGCATCGACAATGCCATCGCGCTGGTGAATGGAGGGCCCACTGCGGCCACGGGCTTCCTGCGCGGCTCGATGGGCGAGACTTTGGTCGAGGCGATGGTGCCCGAGATCGGCGATGGCTTGCGCCTCTCGCGCGAGCCCATAGTGGGCGAGTTGCTCGCTTCACTGACGGGCGTTGATGTTGCTGGTGTCGCCAGCACCTTCGCTGGCGAGGTCGATGATGTGATCTGGCGCGAGATCGGCGTCGAGGAAGCCGCGATCCGCGCCAATCCCCGCGCCACCAACGATGCGCTGATTATCGGGGTGTTCGGCGCCGCCTCGGTGCTCTGACCGGGTCCGAAAGCGGCTTGGCTCTGGCCCTGCCGCCACTCGCTTCCTATAGCCGCTGGCGAATATGGCTGACGATTCCCCTCTCGATGCCCTGCGCCAGGCGCTGACCAGCACCGCGCGCGCCATTTCCCACGAGGCGGAGGCCGAGGTTGGCTGGACTGCCGACACGCCTAACCTGAAGGGCAAGGCGATTCGCGTGCCCATGCCTGGTCGCAAGCTGCCGCCCGAGCAGGTGAAGCTGGCGCGCGGATTTGCCGACAGTTTCGCGCTGCGCCTGCGCCATCATGATCCCCGGCTGCACAAATCCGCCATGCCCAGCGAACCGCTCGGCCATGCGGCCTATGAGGCGATCGAGCAGGCGCGTTACGAGGCGCTTGGCGAGAATGCCTATGCCGGGATGCGTGAGAACATCGCCGCCAAGGTCGCGGCGGCGACACTGGGCGATCCGATCTCGCGGGCGACGGCGGAGGGCGACGTGCCCATCTCCACCGCGCTCGGCCTGCTGGTGCGCGAGAAGCTGACCGGGGAGCCGGTGCCCCAACATGCGCGCGCGGGGCTCGAAATGGTCCGCGCCCGGCTGGAGGGGCAGATCGGCGACGACCTCGACAAGCTGGCTGCGCGGATCGACGACCAGCGGGCGTTCCAGGCGCTCTCGCTCGACATGCTGCGCCATCTCGACCTCGTCCAGGCCGATCCGGAAGAGGCGCTGCCCGACACTGACGAGGAGCAGGATACCGGCGAGGACGAAACCGGCGAGGACGGCGAGGAGAGCGACACCGCCGAGGAGAACCGCGCCAGCGATGCCGATGCCGAGGCGGGCGAGGGCGAAGGCAACGCCGACGGCGATACCGATACGCAGGAAACGCCGGGCGAGGCCGGGGCCGACACCGACATTCTCGAAGGCGATCTGGACGACGACGCCGAAGAGGGCATGATGCCCGTGCGCCCCAACCGCCAGTGGACCGACCTGCCCGACAGTTTCGAGTACCAGGCCTATACCAAGCTCTATGACGAGGTGATCGAGGCGCAGGAGCTGTGCGACGCCGAGGAGCTGGACCGGCTGCGCGCCTATCTCGACAGCCAGCTGTCCGGCCTGCAGAGCGTCGTCACCCGGCTCGCCAACCGCTTGCAGCGCAAGCTGATGGCGCAGCAGAACCGCAGCTGGGAATTCGACCAGGAAGATGGCGTGATCGATGCCGCGCGGCTGGCCCGCGTGGTGGTCAGCCCCGGCACCGCGCTGTCCTACAAGGTCGAGAAGGACGTCGATTTCAAGGATACGGTGGTCACCCTGCTGATCGACAATTCGGGTTCGATGCGCGGACGGCCGATCTCCATGGCCGCGATCAGCGCCGATATCCTTGCCCGCACGCTGGAACGCTGCGCGGTCAAGGTCGAGGTGCTGGGCTTCACCACCCGCGCATGGAAGGGCGGCCAGAGCCGCGAGAAATGGCTCGCCGACGGACGGCCCGCCAATCCGGGGCGCCTCAACGACTTGCGCCACATCGTCTACAAGAAGGCGGATGAGCCGATGCGCCGCGCCCGGCGCAATCTCGGCCTGATGATGCGCGAAGGGTTGCTGAAGGAGAATATCGACGGCGAGGCGCTGCTATGGGCGCATCAGCGGCTGCTTGGCCGCCGCGAGGACCGCCGCATCCTGATGGTCATCTCCGACGGCGCGCCGGTCGACGATTCGACCCTCAGCGTGAACAATGCCGGCTACCTTGAGGGGCATTTGCGGCAGGTGATCGACTGGATCGAGAAGAAATCGCCGGTGCAGCTGATCGCGATCGGCATCGGCCATGACGTGACCCGCTATTACAAGCGCGCGGTGACGATCATGGATGTCGAGCAGCTTGGCGGGACGATTATCGAACAGCTCGCGGGCCTGTTCGACGCGGAGTGAGTTCCGGCCCCAACAAGACCAGCCCGGCTGGCGGATAGGCTGAAATCGAACGGAGCCGGGCCA
Source organism: uncultured Sphingomonadaceae bacterium (assembly GCA_964406535.1). GTDB lineage: Bacteria > Pseudomonadota > Alphaproteobacteria > Sphingomonadales > Sphingomonadaceae > Alteraurantiacibacter. The sequence continues at coordinate 13,150 of CAYOSE010000033.1, read as the reverse complement.
ATCCCGGCGGGAGAGGAGAGAGCCATGGCACTTGAACAGGTCGAGCAACTGGGCGGCAAGACGGCAGTCATCATCGGTGGCAGTTCGGGCATCGGGCTGGCGACTGCGAAGGCTGTGCTCGCGGAAGGGGGCTCGGTCGTCATTGCCGGGCGTTCGCAGGACAAGCTCGATCAGGCGCTGGCCGGGCTCGGCAGCGGAGCGACGGGCGTGGCGCTGGACTGCACGGACGAGGCGGCGATGGCCGATCTGTTCGCAGGCCTGGACCGGGTCGACCATATCCTCGTCACCGCGGGCGAACCGGCCCATGGCACGTTTCTCGAATACACGACCGACCAATTGCGCTCGCATATCGATACCCGCCTGTGGGGCGCGGTATTCGCGGCCAAGTATGGTGCGCCGAAAATGACCGATGGCGGGTCGATGACCTTCGTGACGGCCCCGTCCGACAAGCCGCCGAAGATGATCTCGCCGCTGGCGATCGCCTCGTGCGGGGCGGTTGACGCGCTCGCGCGCAGCCTCGCCAACCAGCTCGCGCCGATCCGGGTTAACACCCTCCTGCCGGGCCTGATCCAGACGCCGCTGCTCGATGCCTCGTTCAGCCATTCCTTCGGCGATCAGGCAGAGGCGATGAAGGGCGAAATTTCCAAGGGCATCCCGGCCGGCAAGATCGCCAGCGCCGACCAGGCGGCGCATGCCGTGCTGTTCCTGATGCAGAACGGCTATGTCACGGGGCAGGCGCTGCTGGTCGATGGCGGCATGGGTTTGCCCTCATAACGCTTGGGAGCGGGCTTTTGCGGCAGGCGCTCGACCGCGCTGACCTAACCCCGCTCGTCCGGTCCGAAGTTCATCACCGTCATCCCGAACGGCTCGGCGATGTCGAGATAGGCGATCAGCTGCGGCTCTTCTGCCAGCCATCGCGACTTGCAGATGATCCGTCCTTCGCAATGGACCAGCGCATGGGTGAGGCCCCATTCGTCCAGCCATTCCTCGAACCTTGTGGCGAGGTGCGAGGGGCAATAGCCGATTTCGGTCTCGCCCAGCAGCACCACGATCCGGCGCTGTGACTTCGGGCCGTCGGTCGCCAGCTTCATCGTGAACAGCGCATCGCGATATTCGCGCGGTCGCAGCTCGGTGCCTGCAGAATCGCGCAGGATCGCCTGGAATTGCCTGGTCCCGGCGACATCGACGGCGAACTTCCCATCACCCAGCAGCATGATCGAATCGCATTGCGCGGCAGCTCTTTTCCGCTCTGCACGAGAGCCATAGGCGAACAAGTCGCGGAAAAGTTTGGAAACCATGCGTCAGCGACCCCTGCCGGTGCCGCTCGCCCCAGCGACACCGTTCCTGCCGTCTGCCACACCAGCATTGCAGCCATGCGAAAGCGAGCGGTTTTTCGACCAGTTTTTCCGATGGAAAGGGCCGCTGCTTGACCAGCCGTGCGCTTGCGGCCAATCGGGCGCGCATGACCGCGCTGACCCTCTTCAACTCGCTGACCCGCAAGCTGGAACCGTTCGAGCCGGTCCACCACGGCGAGGCGCGCGTCTATTCCTGCGGGCCGACCGTCTATAATTACCCGCATATCGGCAATATGCGCGCCTATGTGTTTGCCGACCTCTTGGGCCGGACGCTGAGCTGGAAGGGCTACAAGCTCACCCACGTCATCAACATCACCGATGTGGGGCACCTGACCGATGATGCCGATGCCGGCGAGGACAAGATGGAGAAGATGGCCGCCGAACGCGCGCAATCCATCTGGGACATCGCGAAGCATTATACCGAGGCATACTGGGCGGACGTGAAGGCGCTCAATATCCGCCAGCCCGCGGAATGGTCGATCGCCACCGACTATATCGACGACATGCTCGAATTCGCGAAGAGCATCGCGGACAAGCATTGCTACCAGCTCGACAGCGGCCTCTATTTCGACGTTTCGACGGTCGAGGATTACGGCCTTCTTGCGGGCGACGTAGAACTTGTGCCCGCGCTAAGAAAATTCTCGTTAGGCCTGAAGTTAGGTCTCGGCGTTCCGGGTATGCGGGTTGTTGTGCAGGAATTCCTCGAAGAGGCGCGAACCGTACAGAACAAGAATCCGTCTAAGCGAACTTCTAGATTGATCTCGATTGCTGAAGAACTTCAATCGGTGCCTGAGAATGATTTTGCTGATGCCTTTGTAGACGCGACAAAAAAGTTTGGCGAGGCACTCAGCAGGATTGGTGATTTAGAGGGAAAGCGAAATCCCGAGGACTTCGCCATCTGGCGCACCACCCCGCCGGGCGAGAAGCGGCAGATGGAATGGGATTCACCGTGGGGGAAGGGCGCGCCCGGCTGGCATCTCGAATGCAGCGTGATGAGCGGCAAGCTGCTCGGCTTTCCGTTCGATATCCATACCGGCGGGATCGACCACCGCGAGATCCACCACCCGAACGAGATCGCGCAGAACCAGGCCTTTTGCGGATGCGGCGGGCTTGCCAGCGCCGCCAATTCGGGCGCGCGGGTGTGGATGCACAATAACTTCCTCGTTGAGCGCAGCGGCAAGATGAGCAAATCCTCGGGCGAATTCCTCCGCCTGCAATTGCTGATCGACAAGGGCTATGCGCCCATCGCCTACCGGATGATGTGTTGCCAAGCGCATTATCGCAGCGAGCTGGAATTCAGCTGGGAGGGTTTGCAGGCAGCGCTGACACGATTGAAGCGCATGCTGATCGCGGTCGAACGCCTGCAAGAGCGTGCCGAGAAGCCGCTTTACGAACCCGAGGGCGGATGGACGCTCGATGCCGCGCACGGCCATGTCGGCGGGGCGCTGCTGCCGCTGGTCGCGCGCTTTGACGAGGCGATGTCGGACGACCTGAATTCCCCGCAAGCGCTGACCGTGCTGGAAGAAGCGCTCGCGCTCAAGAAGATCGATCCCGTCCACAAGCTGGAACTGGTCGCGGCGATGGACGCGGTGCTGGGCCTCGGCCTGCTGACCACGACCCGCGCCGATCTGCGTTTGCGGCCCAAGGGTGTGGCCATAAGCGAGGCAGAGATCGAGGACGCGCTGGCCCGCCGCAAGGAAGCCCGCGCGGCCAAGGACTTCGCCACCAGCGACGCGCTGCGCGACGACCTCACCGCCAAAGGGGTCGAGGTGATGGACGGCGACCCGCTCGGCTGGGAATGGAAACTCGGTGGCTAGCGTTCGTTCCCTTCGCATGAAGGAGGCATCATGCCGCAATTGAACGACACCTACCCGCTATGGCTCAACAACCGGGCCGCGCAGCCCAACACCGATCTTGCCGTGACCGACAAGTTCACCGGCGAGGTGGCGTTCCGCACCGCGCTCGCCAGCCCGGAGACCATCGATCGGGCGATTGCCGGGGCCGTGCGCGCGACAGAGCCGATGGCGCGGCTCGCCAGCTACGAGCGCAAGGCCGTGCTCGATCATTGCGTCGCGCGTTTCACCGAGCGCTTCGACGAACTGGCCTATGCGCTGTGCGTCGAGGCGGGCAAGCCGATCAAGGATGCCGAGGGCGAGGTCACCCGCCTGATCGACACCTTCCGCATCGCGGCGGAGGAATCGGTGCGGATGGTTGGCGAGGTCATGCCGCTCGACATCTCGCCGCGCGCCCGTGGCTATCAGTCGATGTGGAAGCGCGTGCCGGTCGGGCCGTGCAGCTTCATCTCGCCGTTCAACTTCCCGCTCAACCTCGCCGCGCACAAGGTTGCGCCGGCCATCGCGGTGGGCTGCCCCTTCGTGCTGAAGCCCGCCAGCATGACGCCGCTAGGTGCGCTGATCATCGGCGAAGTGCTGGCCGAGGCCGACCTGCCCGAGGGTGCCTTCTCGATCCTGCCCGCCAGCCGCGACGGCGCGGGCTTGTTCACCGAGGATGACCGGCTCAAGCTGCTCAGTTTCACCGGCTCGCCGCAGGTCGGCTGGGCGCTGAAGGCGAGGGCGGGCAAGAAGAAGGTCGTGCTTGAACTGGGCGGCAATGCCGCCGTCGTGGTCGACCGCGATGCCGATCTGGCCGACGCGGTCGAGCGGATCGTATTCGGGGCCTTCTACCAGTCGGGCCAGAGCTGCATCGGGGTGCAGCGCATCCTCATCCACGAGGAGGTCTACGATACCTTCCGGAGCATGCTGGTCGAAAAGACGAAGACGCTGAAGGCGGGCGACCCGAAGGACCGCGAGACCTTCATCGGCCCGATGATTTCGGTGGGCGAGGCACAGCGGCTGAAGGGCTGGATCGACGAGGCGGTCGAAGGCGGCGCGACCCTGCTGTGCGGCGGCGGCTGCGCGGGCAATATGCTCGAAGCGACGCTGCTCGAAAATGTCGACAGGAACGCCCGCGCCCTGAACGAGGAGGCGTTCGGCCCGCTCGCCATTCTGCAAAAGTTCGCGATCTTCGACGAGGCGCTGGCCGAGGTGAACCGCTCTACCTTCGGCCTGCAGGCGGGGCTCTTCACCCGCGACCTGTTTCACGCGCTCGACGGCTGGGACCGGCTGGATGTGGGCGGGGTGATCGTCAATGACGTACCCAGCTACCGCGTCGACAACATGCCCTATGGCGGGGTCAAGGATTCCGGCCTCGGGCGCGAGGGCATCCGCTTCGCGATGGAGGACATGACCGAGATCCGGAACCTGGTGATCAGGCGGACCTGAGGGGGCGGCGAGGTGACGGCTGTATTCTGCCTGTGACGAAAAGCTGACTGGCAGCTTACGACCCAATTGCGGATGTTAAGAGAACAATGGGCATTGGAGATTACTATGCCGACCATGTTGTCGGTGAGATACCCTATGGCTGGCGCGATCAAAAAGCATTGGCGGTCTCCCCCATATTGGTGCTGCGGTATTCGTTCATGAAAAGTTCCGCCCGTTTCTCCGTGTCAGGGCGGGGTATGCGGCCCATGCGGAGGTCGAGCACGAAGCGCGGATCGCTGGTGGCGAGCCGTCCGAACTTGGTCGGCGCCATGCCCGTATGGCGCAGGAAGATTTCGATCTTGCGGATCAGCATTGGTTCCACCCTTTCCTCTATGTCGGGCCCTTGTTCGGGCCACCATCTGTCAGCGAGTCGTCATGTGACATTGCTCGACCTCGAAATCCTACTTGTCTAGGAAAAATCCTTCATATAGTAGGAAATACGAAAGCATGATCGGGAACGGGACATGAATCCACGCGACACTTTGGCCAGTCTGGCGCGCGAGCAGGGCAGCAGCCTCGCCGCTCTGTCGCGGATGATTGGCAGGAATTCTTCCTATCTTCAGCAATATATTACCAAGGGCAGCCCGCGAAAGCTGGAGGAGGAGGATCGCCGCACCCTCGCGCAGTTCTTCGGTGTCGATGAGGCTGCGCTCGGCGCGCCGGAGGGAAAATCCTACATTTCGAATCGTGCCGAGTGGATCGATGTGCCGCGTCTGGCGGTTGATGCCTCGGCGGGACCGGGCGCGACCGGGGGCGACGAACTCGCCTTCGATGCCTTCCGCTTCTCGCGCAAATGGCTGGCCGAGCAGGGGCTGGAGGCTGACCGGCTGGCCGCGGTGCGCGTGGTCGGCGATTCGATGGAGCCGCTGCTGCGCGAAGGGGACGAGGTGCTGGTCGATACCACCCAGCGCCCCTTCCGTGACGGCATCTATCTTGTCAGGCTCGACGACACTCTGCTGGTCAAGCGCGTGGCGGGGCAGGGCGGCGGGCGGCTCTCGCTGCTGAGCCAGAACCTTGCCTATCCGCCGATCACCGTGGCCGCCGATGAGGTGACGCTGGTGGGCCGGGTGGTGTGGAAAAGCGGGCGGGTGTGATAGAAGGCGGCCATGAGGTGCCGCCTGTGCAACTGGCTATGCGATCGCTTCTGCGGTCCGGCTTACGAAAGCAGTGATTTCTGGGAAATTTCGAGGCGTTGGGAATCTAACCATTCCAATGACTGGGAGCTGTGGGACTCGGACAGCGAAGAGGCGCACAATGGGAACAATCTCGCTCGCGCCGTTTACGCACATGACAAGGCCATGGCCTTTGCCACGTACAAGTCTTTGGCGGATAACGGGTCGGTCTGGGCAATGCGGCAGGCGGGCAAAGTTCTCGAGCACGGTTTGGGAGTCGAGCGCAATCTCGAGCTCGCGGAAAAGTACTATTACAAAGCTCTGCTGGCGGGTTCGTGGATGGCGACGCTGGATTTGGCTGCCCTGCTTTTTGAGAACAAGGTCAACGACAAGTGGCGTGGGATTCTCGAAAACGGCGTCGAATCTGACTTTGTGCCCGCTTGTTTCTGGCTGGGTTACTATCTGTCAAAGGGTGCTGGCCGAAAGCGCATGATCACAGAGGTGAAACCGCTAATGGAAAGAGCCGCAGTCTCCGGTCATCCGGGCGCTCGCAAGATGCTCGCCAGATGGAAGCTGCTTGGCCGTTTTGGCCTCGGTGAAATCGCAAACGGCTTCAGAGAGTTTGGCGCGCTCATCGAGGACTTCGCCAAGGACAGGCTCCTCGATAACGCAGTGCAGACGCCTATTTCAGCTTCAGCTTGAAGCCTGTGTGCGAGGGCGCGAAGCCCAGCCGTTCGTAGAACCGATGCGCCGCCGTGCGGCTGTTGTCGCTGGTCAGCTGGACGATACCGCAGCCGCGCTCCTCGCATCGCGCAACCGCCCAGCGCATCATTTCCTCGCCGATGCCGAGCCCGCGCGCTGATGCTGCCACGCGGACGCTCTCGATCTGGCCGCGCCACGCCCCGCGCCGCGAAACGCCGGGGATGAAACTCAGCTGGAAACTGCCGACCGCCACACCCGCGCACTCGACCACGTAGAGCGTGTGGAACGGGTCGGCGCTGACGGCCTGCAATGCCAGCCTCTGGTCCTCCGCCATCTCGGGCGTTGCGGGATCGCGCGCTGCCGCCACCTCATCCTCCTCGATCAACCCGTCGAGGAAGGGCAGGTCGGCCTCGGTCGCCGCGCGATAGGTGAGGGTGCTCATGCGCTACCGTTAGACTTGCATGCTGTGCCCGTCACCGCCATTTGATGGCCCATGTCCGACAATGCTCCCGATACAGCCCCCAGGCAGGCGCCGATCCGTGCCGCCATCCTGCCCGTCACACCGTTCCAGCAGAACTGCTCGCTGGTCTGGTGCACAAGGACCATGCGCGGCGTGCTGATCGATCCGGGCGGCGAGCTGGACAAGCTGAAGCAGGCCGTCGCCACCGCCGGGGTGACGCTGGAGAAGATCCTTCTCACCCATGGCCATGCCGACCATTGCGGGCAGGCCGGGATGCTCGCCGCCGAGCTGGGCCTGCCGCTCGAAGGCCCGCAGGAAGGCGACCGCTTCTGGATCAGCCGGCTGGCAGAGGATGGCCCGCGCTTCGGCATGCAGTGCGAGGTGTTCGAGCCGTCGCGCTGGCTCAATGACGGCGACACGGTCAGCTTCGGCGAGGTTGAGCTGGAGGTGATCCATTGCCCCGGCCATACCCCCGGCCATGTGGTGTTTTTCCACCGCCCGACCAAGTTCGCCTTTGTCGGCGATGTGCTGTTCCAGGGCAGCATCGGGCGCACCGACTTCCCGATGAGCAACCATGCCGACCTCATCAATGCGATCACGCAGAAGCTGTGGCCGCTGGGCAATGACATCACCTTCGTGCCGGGGCACGGGCCGACCAGCACGTTCGGGCAGGAACGACAGACGAACCCCTTCGTGTCCGACGCCGCGCTGGCGCGGGGTTAGGTGCATCCGGGAGACAATCGGGGTGAAGGCCACACCCCGCTTGCTTCGCGGACAGAATCCTATATAGGGCGCGCCTTCGCCTCACCCTTGGCAGCTACGCCCCGTGCGCTTGCGCGGAACGGATGCTTCGCCTAGGGCGGCTCGCAACAACGCATTACGCATTTTTGAGGAACAGGTGCCGAGATGGCAGTCCCCAAGAGAAAAGTTTCGCCGCATCGTCGCGGTAACCGCCGGGCCCACGACTCGCTGAAGGTCGATGCATTCCACGAGTGCTCGAACTGTGGCGAACTCAAGCGTCCGCACAATCTGTGCCCGCATTGCGGCCATTACAATGGACGTGAAATCGTCTCTGTCGGGCTCTAAGGTTCCGTTCGCGGCGCCTCTTGAGATAAAGGACATTCGCGCATGAGCCTGCCGCGTATCGCGATTGATGCGATGGGCGGCGACCATGGCGTGCGCGTGATGGTCTCCGGCGCCGCTCTGGCGCGCCGTCGGCACGAGCAGTTCAAGTTCCTGCTGGTCGGCGACGAGACGCGGATCAAGGCCGCGCTCGACGATCACCCTAACATGCGCGACGCCAGCGAAATCCTCCATTGCGAGGATGCGGTCGATGGCGACGAAAAGCCTACCCAGGCGCTGCGCCGCGCGAAGACCACCAGCATGGGTCTCGCCATCAATGCGGTGAAGAGCGGCGAATGCGGAGCGGCTGTCAGCGCGGGCAATACCGGCGCGCTGATGGCGATGAGCAAGGTCGCGCTTCGCACCATGCCCGGCATCGACCGGCCCGCGCTGGCCGCGCTGATCCCGACGCTGGGCGATAACGACGCGATCATGCTCGACCTCGGCGCCAATACCGAGGCGGATGCGCGCAACCTCGTGCAGTTCGCGATCATGGGCGCGGCCTATTCGCGCATCGTCACCGGGCTGGAACGCCCGCGCGTGCGGCTGCTCAATATCGGCACTGAAGAGATCAAGGGCACCGGCCAGTTGCAGGAGGCCGCCGCGCATCTGCGCGATGCGACCGGGCTGGCGCTGGAGTTCGAAGGCTTCGTCGAAGCGGACAAGATCACCCATGGCGCGGTCGATGTCGTCGTCAGCGACGGCTTCTCCGGCAATATCGCGCTGAAGGCGATCGAGGGCTCGGCGCGTTTCGTGACCGACCTCTTGAAGCGCGCTTTCTCCAGCTCGTTCCGCTCCAAGGTCGGTTTCCTGATCTCGCGCCCCGCAACCGAATTGCTTCGGCAATATCTGGACCCGAACAACCACAATGGCGGAGTGTTCCTCGGCCTCAACGGCGTGGTGGTGAAATCGCATGGCAGCGCCAACGCGCAGGGCGTGGCCAATGCCGTCGCCGTGACCGCGCGCCTGCTGGAGGAAGACCTGACCGCCCGCATCGCCGCCGACCTGGCGGAACTGGGCGAATGGAACCTCGCCGAAAACGGATCGGCGTCGAAATGAGGCGCTCGGTCCTCAAGGGAGTCGGCTCGGCGCTGCCGAAGACCTGCGTCAGCAATGACGAGTTGGCGCAGCGGGTCGAGACCTCGGACGAATGGATCCAGGAGCGGACCGGGATCAAGCAGCGCTATTTCGCCGGGGAGGGGGAAACCACCGCCAGCCTCGCGACCGATGCCGCGCGCGCTGCGCTGGCCGATGCCGGCCTCACCATCGATAATGTCGACCTGATCGTGCTCGCCACCGCGACGCCCGACCAGACCTTTCCCGCGACCGCCACCAAGGTGCAGCACCGGCTGGGCGGCAGCGGCTTCCCGGCGTTCGATGTGGCGGCGGTGTGCTCGGGCTTTCTCTATGCGCTGGCGACTGCCGATTCGATGATCCGCAGCGGTGTGGCCAATACCGCGCTGGTGATCGGGGCGGAGACCTTCAGCCGCATCCTCGACTGGGAGGACCGCACCACCTGCGTGCTGTTCGGCGACGGTGCAGGTGCCTTCGTGATTTCCGGTGAGGAGGTTGGCGACAGCGATCGCGGCTTCCTCGGCACGCGCCTGCATGCCGATGGCGCGCATGGCGACCTGCTCTATGTCGATGGCGGTCCCTCGACCACCGGCACTGTCGGTCACCTCAGGATGAAGGGCCGCGAGGTCTTCCGCCACGCGGTGGTCAACCTCGCCGGGGTGCTGGAGGAAGTGCTGACCGCCACCGGCAAGTCGGTCGACGAGGTCGACTGGGTGGTGCCGCACCAGGCGAACCTGCGAATTCTCGACGCCACCGCGCGCAAGCTGGGCCTGCCGAGCGAGCGGGTCGTGGTCACCGTCGACCAGCATGCCAACACCTCCGCCGCCTCCGTGCCGCTGGCCTTCGACGTGGCGCGCAAGGATGGCCGGATAAAGCCGGGCGACCTCGTCATGCTCGAGGCGATGGGCGGCGGATTCACCTGGGGCGCCAGTTTAGTTCGCATTTGAAACCAGTTTTTCCGCGTAAATAGTGCAGCTTTGCTTGCAATGCGTGGGTTAACCCGCCATGCTTGCTCTGGGTCGCTGAACGCTAAATTGGGGGAACGCATGGATATGATGCGATCCGTCGGTACATTGACGCGCGCCGATCTGGCAGAGGCGATCAACCGTCGCATGGGCCTGTCGCGCAGCGAAAGCCTCGATCTTGTCGAAAGTATTCTGGACAAGATGTGCGGCGCTTTGAGCGATGGCGAAAACGTGAAAATCTCCGGCTTCGGCACCTTCATCTTGCGCGACAAGCGCGAACGGATTGGCCGCAATCCGAAGACCGGGGTCGAGGTTCCGATTACGCCGCGCCGGGTGATGACCTTCCGCGCCAGCCAGAAACTGAAAGACCGGATTGCGCACGGATCGTGAGCGGCCCGGCTTCCCTTTCCGCGCAGTTCGCCGATGGCAAGGACGCAGGTGCCTTGCGGACCATCGGTGAGGTCGCGGCGGGGCTGGGCATAAAGCAGCACATACTGCGCTATTGGGAACAGCAATTCCCGATGCTCCGCCCGCTCAAGCGCAGCGGCGGCAGACGCTATTACCGGCCTGAGGACGTGGCGTTGGTTGAGACGATCGACCGGCTGGTCAATCGCGAGGGGTTCACGCTGAAAGGCGCGCGTCAGGCGCTGGAGGCGGGCACAGCGGCTGCGCCTGTGGTGACGGCAAGTCCTGCGGCCCGCTCTGCCGGGGGCGATAATCTCGCCCAGCTCCTGCCGCAGCTCAAGGCGATCCGCGCCCGGCTGGCGGATGCCCTCGCGGCCTGAACCGCTCCGCCCATTCGGGCGACAGCTTTGTTTTTAGTAGACCTGTTCCGGGCCGAGGCTCGGGTCGAGATCGCGCGGCCGGGCGAAATGCACCAGTGAACCGCAGCCCGGCTTGATCTGCGACCAGTCGTCGATATCGAGCTCGAGCACCGCGTAGCTCGCGGTCGGGTACTTCACCATCACCTCGGCAAACAGGTCGTTTTCCTGCGCCGGTGACACCAGTTCCAGCGCCAGTTCCTGCAGGCCGGGGTTGTGCGCGGCGACCAGCAGCGTCCTGGTATCGCCGCCATGCTTGCGGATCATCGACAGCAGCTCTTCGGTGTCGGCGAGGTAGAGTTCCTTGTGAAATTCGGGGGTTACGCCGATCCCGCTCGATTCCAGCGTGCGCTGGACCCGCTCCGCCGGGCTGGCGAGCAGCCGTTCCCACTTCACGCCATGCGCCTTCAGATGCGCGCCCATCAGCGCCGCACCCTTGCGCCCACGCTCATTCAATCCGCGGTCGAAATCGCGCAGCGACATATCGTCCCAGTCGGATTTGGCATGACGTAGAAGGCCCAGCAACTTCACCGAGATCTTACCTCTCCATCTCATCAGCGGTCGGCGATAATTCGCCCATATTACCAGAAATTCCCGTAGATACACGCGCTAATGCGGCCTCCAGCGTCAGCCGCTCGACCGGTGTGCCCTCGGGAAAAGCGTTAAGCAGCCGTGTGGGGAAGGCGGGTGACAGGACGATGAAATGGCCGCGATCGGTCGGCGCGCGGATCAGGCGGCCGAAGGCCTGCGCCAGCCGAGCGCGGATGATGCGGTCGTCATGTGCCTGTGCCGGTCGCTCATCGGGGGAAAGCTGCGGGGCTGCCGCGCGCCGCGCGCGGTGCAATATGCTCGGCTTGGGCCAGGGCACCTGTTCCATCACCACGCAGCGCAGGGACTCGCCCGGCACGTCGACCCCGTCGCGCAGCGCGTCGGTGCCGAGCAACGAGGCGGCGGGATCGTCGCGGAAGATATCGACCAGCGTGCCGGTGTCGATCGGGTCGACATGCTGCGCGTAGAGCGGCAACCCGCCGCGGGCGAGCCGGTCGGCGATCCGGCCATGGACGGCGCGCAGCCGCCGGATCGCGGTGAACAGGCCCAGCACGCCGCCGCCGCTCGCCTCGATGATCCGCGCATAGGCACCGGCCAGCGCGGCGAGGTCGCCCTTGGCTACGTCGGTGACGATCAGCACCTCGGCGCGCGCGGCATAGTCGAACGGGCTGGGCGCCTCGCAAATCTCCGGCGCGATCTCCAGATGCTGCGCGCCCGAACGGGCCACGGCCTCGGCCCAGCCGTCATTGCCCTCCGTGCCGCCGGGGTTGAGCGTCGCGCTGGTCATCATCACGCCGTGCGCGCCCTCCAGCACGGTGTCGGCGAAGGGCTTCATCGGGTCGAGGAAGCGGCGGTGCAGCCCGACATCGAACTCGCGCGCGTCGTTGCGGTCGACCGCCAGCCAGTCGACGAATTGCGGGTCCGGCGGGCCGCCGAGCCGTTCGAGCAGCGCCTGCCAGGCGGCCAGCGTGTCGATCCGCCAGCCGAGCGCGAAACGCGCGCCCTCGATCCGCTGACGACCTTGCGTGTCGAGCCAGTCGGGCGGATCGGCGAGCAGCTTTTCGAGCTGGATACCAAGCCGCATCAGCGGTTGGCGGATTTCGCCGAGCGCCATGGCGGCGTCGCCCGCCAGCTCGATGAAATCGCCGTCGAGCCCGGCTATCTCGGTCTCTATGCCATAGCCCGCATCGCGCGCACCGCTCTCGTCGCGGGCATAGGTGGTGGCGCGGGTGGCGGCGAGCAGGTTCTCGATCGGGCCGGAGGGCGCATTGTCGGCGAGTCGTTGCAGCCAGCCTTCGCCGGGCAGCGCCTGCGCCGCCTCGCAGGCGGCGGCGATGGCCTTGCTGCCCGCCTCGTCATAGCTCGACACATCGGCCAGCCGCGCCGCGAGGCCGCGCCGTCGCCCCTTGCTGCCGCGTTCGGGGCCGAGCAGCCAGCGCTTCATCTCGATCGCCTCGCTGCCGGTCAGCGCGGCAGCGAAGGTCGAATCCGCTGCGTCGAACACGTGATGGCCCTCGTCGAAAATGATCCGTGTCGGCTTGTCGGCATGGTCCCGCCCGCGCGCGGCATTGACCATCACCAGCGCATGGTTGGCGATGACGAGATCGGCCTGCGCCGAGGCGCGCGTCGCATGCTCGATGAAGCATTTCCGGTAATGCGGGCACCCGGCA
>CAYOSE010000032.1:0-25702 GCA_964406535.1 uncultured Sphingomonadaceae bacterium | reverse complement strand
GCGCGTCGAGCTTTACCGGCGCTTCGAGTTCGGGAAGCGCGGTGCGCGCGCATTGCTCGGCGGCCTCGGTCACGGCGGCAAGCGCGCGGCTCTCGTTGAGCTTGTCGGCGACGCAGCGGCTGGTCAGCACCGGGCTGATCCGGCCTGCCCCCAGCTCGGTGGCCTTTTCGAGCACGAGGTCGAAGCGGTCTTTCTTGAGCAGCGCGGGGCACAGCCAGAAATCGGGCACCTCCTCGCGCATCCGCAGCCGCTCGACCGGCTCCAGCACCACGTCGCGCTTGCCTGTGGCGGCGACCCTGACCGCCCATTCGCCGGTCACATCATCGCACAGGATCACAATATCCCCCTCGCCCACACGCATGACGCGGGCAAGGTAATGCGCCTGATTGCCCTCGATCCGCACCGGCGCGCCCATGGCGATGGGTTGCGCGACGAACAGGCGCGGCGCGCTGCGCGGCGGCCAGGCGGGGGTTTGTGGGCGATGCGTGTCCGACATGGCTTGGACCTAGCCAGCAGCGCCGCTAGAGCGCAAGGGATGACGCAAGCAGACCTCACCCCCGACAGCGAGCGCAAGAGCCTCGCCACGCGGCTGGTCGGCCTGCTGCCGCCCTTCCCGCGCGATCTCGCGCTGCTGGCGCGGCTCGACCGGCCGATCGGCTGGTGGCTGCTGTTCTGGCCCTGCGCCTGGGGACTGTGGCTGGCAGGCGGCGGCGGGCAGTGGGCGTTGTTCGGCTGGTTCATGCTCGGCAGCATCGCCATGCGCGGCGCGGGCTGCGTCTATAACGACATCGTCGATGCCGACCTCGACCGGCAGGTGGAGCGGACCGCCAGCCGCCCGGTGGCCAGCGGACGGGTGAGCCCGCGCGCGGCGTGGCTGTGGCTGGTGGCGCTGTGCCTCGTCGGGTTGGTCGTGCTGCTGCAATTGCGCTGGCAGGCGCAGCTGGTGGCGCTGTTCAGCCTCGCATTGGTGGCCGCCTACCCCTTCATGAAGCGGATCACCTGGTGGCCGCAGGCATGGCTGGGGCTGGTCTTCACCTGGGGCGCGCCGGTCGGCTGGGTGGCCCTGCGCGGCGACCGGCTGGAGGTGATGGCCGCGCTCTATGCAGGCTCGTTCTTCTGGTGCGTGGGCTATGACACGATCTACGCACTGCAGGACCGCGAGGACGATGCGATGGCCGGTATCAAGTCGAGCGCGCTGCGGCTGGGCGATAATGTGCAGGCGGGCGTGATCGCGTTCTACTGCCTCGCGCTGACCATGTGGGGCCTCGCCTTCCTGCTGCTGCGCGAGGACTGGCTGGCACTGCTGGCGCTGATCCCGGCGGGCCTGCACCTGCTGTGGCAGGCGTTCACGCTCAACCCGGCGGATGGCGGCAACGCGCTGACGCGGTTCCGCTCGAACCGCTTTGCGGGGCTATTGGTGGCCGCAGCCTGTTACGTGGTCGGCAACGCTTAAATTCTGTTTCCGTTACACGGAAAAGATTGCGGCTCCGGCCCACTCCCCCTCCCGACCTCCCAAAAATTACCCTGTCGGGAGCTTGGGAGGGGGAGTGGGCTGGCACCTCCGCACGTCAGTGCGACAAAAACCTAGCGCCAAGCAGTTATCCGCCCGCCATCGTCGAGGATATACAGCATCCCGCCCGCCACGACCGGCGGCACCGAAACGCCATCGTTCAGCTCGGTAAAGGCCGAGGCGACGCCCGTCGTCGCATCGACCGAGCGCACCACCCCGCGCGAGCTGGCAACCAGCAGGCGGCCCGAAGCGAGCACCGGACCGGTCCAGAAGATCGGCCCCTCACGATCCTTCGGATCGCGCCATTGTTCGAGCTGGGTGACCCAGCGGATGCGGCCCGTATCCTTGGCGATCGCCAGCAGCTTGGCATCGTCCGTCAGCGTGAACAGCCAGCTCCCGGCGATGGCCGGGGTCGAGATACCCGCCAGCGTCAGGTCCCAGACACGCTGGCCCGTGGTCAGCTGGTAGGCGGCCATGCGCCCGCCCTGCCCCAGCGCATAGACGCGGCCATTCTCGATGATCGGGTCGGCATCGACGTCGGTCAGCGCGCCGACCTCGGTCGAGATCGAAGTGCGCGCCAGCGCGTCGGACCAGAGGTTGCGGCCGTTCTCGTAACGATAGGCGACCAGCTCGCCGCTGGAATAGCCGGCGATCACACTGCCCTGCCCGGCGGCAGGCGCGGCCACGCCGAAGACGCCCGACTGCCCCGAGGCGGCGACGTCCTGCCAGATCTGCTCGCCGGTCTCGGCATTGAGCGTGTGGATCTGGTTGTCCTGCGTCATCACGAAGACCGAGTTGAACGCGACGGTCGGCGACCCGCGCAGCGGCCCGGCGGGCTTCTCGCGCCACAGCACCGCGCCATTGGCGGCATCGAGCGCCAGCACGTCGCCCGTGCCGCTGGTGGCGAAGACGCGGCCATCGGCATAGCTCGCGCCGCCGCCGAAGGTGGAATCGCGCAGATCGCCCGAGACCTCGATCCGGTGCGACCAGCGCTTCGTGCCGGTGGCGGCATCGAAGGCATGGATCACGCCACTGGTGTCGACCACGAACAGCGACCCGCTGCCGATCACCGGCGCGGCCGCGAGGCGGCGCGTCTTGGTGGTGCCGTCGATCTGCGCGGTCCAGGCGCGCGCCGGGCTGGCCGCCAGCGTGACATGCCCCGGAGCTTTGGCGGCATTGCCGCCCGCCTGCGCCCAGTCGGCATTGGCACTCGGCGCGGGCAAGGTGACGGGGACGTCGGCAAGGGTCGGATCGGGGACGATCTCGGTCGCCAGCCGCGAGAGGATCGGGGTGCGATTGCCCACGGTCGGCGTCGGCCGATCGTCATTGCCACCACCGCAAGCGGCCAGCGCCAGTGTCGCCACCCCTGCCATCACGGTGGTAAGGGCAATCCTGCCGGCCTTGGTCATCCGCTGCGCTTTCATCGTCATCCCGTCCGTTATTGCTGTGCTGCTGCAGGTCCGTTGGCGGCCCGCGCCTCGGCGATTTCCGCCATCATTTCCTCGACATCCTCGACCGCGTCATAGCCAAGGAAGCCCGCCAGCTGGCGCGTGCGCGCGCGCAGGCTCTCAGGCACGTCCTCGTTCCGGGCGATCTCCACCAGCAGCGGACCTGCCTGTTCCGCACGGTCCTGTTCCAGATAGGCCATGGCGACCAGTTCCCCGGCGCTGCCGAACCATGCGTTGTCGGCCTGTGCGAGCGGGCCGAGCCGGTCGATCACCACCTGCGGGTCGAGGTCGTCGAACTGCACCGCAACGCTGCGGATTTTCGCCAGGTCGCGCATGGCGGGCGGTGCCTCGGCATCGTCGGCCACCGTGTCGTAGAGCGCCACCGCCTCCTCGTCGCGCCCGGCATTGAGCGCGATCGCGGCCTGCGCCATCCGCGCGGCGCTGGCCGCGCCCGGCCCGCCATTGGCGGCAATCGGGCCCAGTTCGGCATCGGCAGTGTCGAAATTCCCGGCTTCCAGTTCGTCGAAAGCCTGCACCAGCTGTTCCGAATAGCTCTCGCGCTCGCTCTCCTGCTGGTTCTGCCAGAACAGGTAGCCGCCGAAAGCGGCCAGCGCGAGCACCAGGACCCCGCCAATCGCCAAGCCATAGCGGCGCATGACATTGCCGACTTCGTCCTGGCGGACGGCCTCGTCGACCTCGCGCATGAGCACGGCCTGTTCGGCCTCCTGCCGCTGGGCGGCCTTGCTGGCGGAGGTGGTGGCCGGGGTGCTGGGGGGCGGATTGGAAGAAATGGGAGTAGCCCTGCTGAAATTGGCGAAAGGATGTCAGGCCGCGCTGTTTAGCGGATGAAGCGGCCTTTGCAATTGCTTGATCGCCCCATGCACAGCCGATGCAGCGGGGCAATCTGCGCCTGACGCTGCCGGGCGCTGCGTGAATGCTCGCTTAAGGCCTGTCCATGGCGCTGGTCGCGGGAGAGCCGCCCAGCAGCGAGCGATAGAGCGCCAGCTGTCGCCCGAGCAGCTTCACCGAGTCGAACTGCTCGCGCGCCTTGTCGCAATTGACCTTGCCGACCCGTTTGCGCGTGGCCGCATCACCCGCCAGCGCCAGCAACGGATCGACCAGCGCATCGCCAGTGGCCGCCAGATAAGGGCCATTGTCGCTGGCAGGCATCGCGCCGATCTCTTCCCATGCGCCACCCTCACGCGGCAAGACCAGCGGCAGGCCGGCCGCCATCGCCCCGGCGACGGCCTGCATGGGTTCGGCAGGCGGCTGCGACAGCAGCAGGATATCGGCCAGGCCGAGCACGGCGCTGGTCTCGGTCGGGCCAGTGAAGTGCAGCCGATGGTCGACCTCCAGCTCCTCGGCCTGCGTCAGCGCCTCCTCCCGCAGGTCAGGCGCGACCTCGCCCAGCACCACGCCCTGCCACTCACTCGGCAGCTCGCCCAGCGCCTGCACCAGCGCCGCCAGCCCAGCGCCGTCCACGCCATCGGCCAGCGTCCCGATCCACGCCTCGCCCTTGCGCTTGATGAAGCTGGGCAGCACGTCGCGCGGCGGGGTCGCGGCGAAGGCGCGGGTCTCGACCCCCTCACCGATCAGCTGCACGCGGGTGCGTGGCTGCTGCCACACCTCGAGCGCCAGCCGCTCGATCGCGGGCGAGCCGGTGATGATCGCCGCGCTGCGCCCGAAGGCGATCTTGCGATAGGCCTTGCGGGCGAACGAGCCGCCGGTAGCCAGCTCCTCGGGATCGGGCGCGAATTCGTGATGGACCAGCGGCGCGAGCGTATAGACATCGGCGAACAGCGTATGCGCCATCGCCGCATCGACCGCGCCCCAGCCATAGGTGCAGATCAGGTCGTAACCGGCCATCGCCGCCGCCAGCCCTTTCAGCCGTCCCGGCCAGGGCTTGCCGTCAAGCGAGGGGAATTTCGGCCAGCTGAGGTCGATGCCCTTAGCCACCTCGCTCGCCGCGCCGCGCGCCGCGCGGTCCTGCACCACGATGGCATGGCCCACCTTGCTGCCCAGCGCATTGATCGCCGCCACCGCGCGCGCGCTCTCGGGGCCGGGATCGAACCCGGCCAGCAGGTGCAGCACCTTTTGCGCTGCGCCCTTGCTCATGCCCATATGCTCATTGCACCCGCGCCAGCAGCCGGGCCATAGCCTCCTGCACGGGCGGCTCTTCCAGCGTCGGGATATGGCCGACACGCGGTACGGTGACCAGTTCCATATCGGGCAGGCGCCGGCCCATCTCGGCCAAAGTCTCGGCCGAGAGGATGTCCGACAATTCCCCGCGCAGCGTCAGCGTCGGGCATCCGGCCAGCGCCTCCAGCGCGGGCCACAGGTTGAGCGCCGCCTGGTTGCCCTGCTCATCGAAGGGTTCCGCGATCTTCATGTCGTAATCGAGCACGATGCGCCCGCTCTGGCCGAGGCACATCAGCCGCTTGGCGTGGCGCAGCCAGTCGGAGATGGCGAAATCGGGATGGACGTCCCCCGATTGCTCGGCCAGAGCGCGGGCGGCATGCATCCAGGTGGGATAGCTGCCGCCATGGCCGACATAGTCGCGCACGCGGTCGAGCCCCGCTTCCTCGATCACCGGGCCGATATCGTTGAGCATCGCGCCCGCCAGCAGGCCGGGCCGCTGCACCGCCAGCAGCATGGTGACGATCCCGCCAAGCGAGGTTCCCATCGCCACCACCCGCGTCAGGCCGAGCTGGTCGAGCAGCAGGAGGATATCCTCGACATATTGCAACGGCGCATAGGTCGCGGGATCCTTGGCATAATCGCTCGCGCCCCGGCCGCGCAGATCCGGGCAGATGACCCGCCATTCGCCCGCGAAGCTGTCCGCTACCGGCTCAAAGTCGCGCGCATTGCGGGTCAGCGCGGGCAGGCACAGGATCGGCGGACGCCCGGCCGGAGCATCGGGGCGCGCCGGATAGTCGCGATAGCGCAGGGTCAACCCATCGGCGCTCTCCCAGCTACCCGCCTCGTAACTCGGTTCCGCCCCATTCGCCGCCCTGTCTGCCGCCATCTGCACCTGCCGTAAGGAAATTGCCCGGCCGCTTGCGCCGGAAGGAATCGCGCGCCACTAATGGCAGATGCGCGGTGAACCGCAAGCAGCGCCATGGCGCCCCGATCCCCGGATCCTGGAACTGTCCGACTGGCTGGCCGATCCGGTCGCAGCGGCGGACTTTCCGCAGGCCGAGCTGCGTTTCCGCAATACGCGCTGGGACAAGGCAGTGGGCCTTGGCGACCTCGGCGACGAGGAATGGACCCGCCATTTCGGGCGTTTCGCGCCGCTGCCTGGCAACCTGCCGCAGCCGCTGGCGCTGCGCTATCACGGCCACCAGTTCCGCACCTACAACCCGGAGATCGGCGACGGGCGCGGCTTCCTGTTCGCGCAAATGCGCGATGCAGAGGATCGCCTGCTCGACCTTGGCACCAAGGGCAGCGGGCAGACGCCCTACAGCCGCTTTGGCGACGGGCGGCTGACGCTGAAGGGCGCGGTGCGCGAAATCCTCGCCACCGAAATGCTCGAGGCGCTGGGCGTCTATACCTCGAAGACATTCTCGGTGATCGAGACCGGTGAGGCGCTGGAGCGCAATGACGAGCCCTCGCCCACCCGCTCCGCCGTGCTGGTGCGGCTGAGCCACTCGCATATCCGCATCGGGACGTTCCAGCGGCTGATGGCGCTGGAGGAGTATAAGCATCTCGCCGCGCTGGTCGATTATTGCCTCGCGCACTTTCCCGGTCCGCCGCCGCCCGCAGACACACCGGGGCGTAACGAGCCCGCTATCAGGCTGATGCATCAGGCGGTCGAGCGGCTGGCCGACCTTGCCGCCAGCTACATGGTCGCGGGTTTCGTCCATGGCGTGCTCAACACCGACAATATGAACATTACCGGCGAGAGCTTCGACTACGGGCCCTGGCGCTTCGCCCCGCAATGGGCGCCGGGCTTCACCGCCGCCTATTTCGACCAGACCGGGCTCTATGCCTTTGGACGGCAGGCAGAGGCGATCAACTGGAACCTCGGCCAGCTCGCCATCGCCCTGCGCCCGCTGGCCGAGGCCGAGCCGCTGATCGCCGCGCTACGGCGCTATCCGGCGCTGTTCGCCGCCAATATGCAGCGCCGCTTCTGCTGGCGGCTGGGCGTCGCCAGCCGGGGCGAGGAGGCCGACGCCGCGCTGATCTCCACCGCCGAGCGGCAGATGCAGGCGGACCAGACCGGCCCAGATGCCTTCTTCCACCGCCATCACGGCGGGCGCAATGCCACCGGCCCGCTGGCCGAGGCGCTGGCAAGCTATGCGCCGCTGCCACGTAGTCACCCCTATTGGGACGAGGCCGAACCGCAGGCCATGCTGATCGACGAGGTCGAGGCCATCTGGGCCGCCATCGACCAGCAGGATGATTGGACGATGCTCGAAAACAAGGTCGAGGCGCTCCGCCGCATGGGTCAGGCACTGGGGACAGCCCCCGCCCCCGCCGGTCAGGGCGATGGCCAAGGGGCGTCCTAGCGGCTAGGACAGGCAAATTATCGCGAGGGGACAAGGGCTTTGCCATCACCGGCAGCAGAAGCGGATTCCGAAACGCAGCTCGTCTCGATAGAGCCGGCGACTGGTATCGTGCTGTGGCGCGGTGAAGTCGGCGATGTCGATGCCGCCTGTGCCGCCGCGCGGCAGGCATGGCCCGGCTGGGCGTCCGAGCCGCAGGCGAAACGCGTCGAATTGCTGCGCCGCTTCGTCAACGAAATGCGCTCCGAACAGCGCAACATGGCTGAGCTGATCGCCCGCGAGACCGGCAAGCCGCTGTGGGAAGCGCAGGGCGAGGTCGAGGGCGTCATGGCGCTGGTCGAGACCGCCATCACCGCCCATGCCCAGCGCGCCGGGCAGCGGCGCATGGATGGCGGCGATCTGAAGGGCGCAACCGCGATCCGGCACAAGCCGCATGGCGTGCTGGCGGTGATCGGCCCGTTCAACTTCCCCGCCGCCACGCCCGCCGGGCAGATCGTGCCTGCCCTGCTGGCGGGAAATGCGGTGATCTTCAAACCGTCCGAAAAGGCCCCGGCCAGCGGCGAATTGCTGCTCGCCTGCATGTACCGCGCCGGCATCCCGCGCGACGTCGTACAGCTGGTGATCGGCGGCCCGACACAGGGCAAGGCGCTGGTCGCACATGAAGATGTGGACGGAATATTGTTCACCGGCTCGGCCAATGCGGGCATCGCGATCAATCGCATGCTGGCGAGCAATCCCGGCAAGATTGTCGCGCTGGAAATGGGCGGCAACAACCCCATCGTCTTGTGGGATACGCCCAAGCTGGCCGATGCCGCGGCGCTGATCGTGCAATCGGCCTTTGGCATGACCGGGCAGCGCTGCACGGCAGCGCGGCGGCTGATCATCCGCGACACCCTGTACGACAAAGCCATCGCCGAGATCAAAAAGCTGACCGAGCGGATGGTGATCGGCGCCCCGCTGGACGAGCCGCAGCCCTTCATGGGCCCGTTGATCGACACCGACACAGCCGACGCGCTGACCGAGAGTTTCCTCTATCTGCTCTCCAATGGCGGCAAGGCGATCCTGCACATGCGCCAGCCGCATGACGGCATGCCCTTCGTGACGCCGGGGATCATCGACGTGACCGCGATGGCCGAACGCCCCGATGTCGAGCTGTTCGGGCCGCTGCTGCAGGTGGTCCGGGTGAGCGACTTCGATGCCGCCATCGCCGAGGCGAACAATACGCGCTACGGCCTCTCGGCCTCGCTGATCGGGGGCAGCCCGGAACAATACAACCGCTTCTGGGCCAATATCCGCGCCGGGATCGTCAACTGGAACCGCACCACCTTCGGCGCGGGCGGCGCGCTGCCCTTCGGCGGCATCGGCCTGTCGGGCAATCACCGCCCGGCGGGCAGCTATGCCCCCGATTTCAGCGCCTATCCGGTATCGAGCAGCGAGATAGACCAGCCGCGCGCGAGCGTGGGCGTGGGGTTCAGAGCGAGATAGTTTTAACCGGTTCCGGCCCGCTGCCAACAAGAGCGCTTTCAAGGCGCCCGCCCGGCCTTGACCGGACGGACGCCCTGGCGCGCCCCCCTGAACACGACCCGGGGGCCACGCTCCGGCAAGGGCCCAACAGGGAAGAGCCCCGCCGAATCTCAATGCCGAATAGCGTTTGTTTTCAATGTGAAGGCCCAATAGCGCGACGAATATGAACGGGCTGCAACCCGTTCTTCAGCTATTGGTTAATCGGGCCCGGTCGACTGCCTGTTAAACGGCCAGCGACCAGCGCAGTTCCTCGCCCGCATGGAAGGGCACGACCTCGGTGCCTGCTGCGGCAATCTTTTCAGGGACTTGGACGGGCACTTTTTGCAGCGTCACCGTGCCTTCGTTCACGGGCAAGCGGTAGAAAGCCGGACCGTTGAGCGAGGCGAAGCCTTCGAAGGCATCGAGCGCATCCTCCTCCTCGAACGCGGCGAGATAGCTTTCCAGCGCGTAAGGGGCATTGAAGATGCCCGCGCAGCCGCAGGCCGATTCCTTGGCCTCGCGAGCATGGGGCGCGCTGTCGGTGCCGAGGAAGAACTTGGCCGAGCCGGAGGTAACCGCGCGGCGCAGCGCCAGCCGGTGCTCCTCGCGCTTGGCGACGGGCAGGCAATAGGCATGCGGCCGCATCCCGCCCACCAGCATGGCGTTGCGATTGATGTGCAGGTGCTGCGGGGTGACCGTGGCGGCGACGTTGGGGCCGGTGCCCTCGACGAAATCGACGCCCTGGCTGCTGGTGAGGTGCTCGAACACGATACGTAAGGTCGGCAGCCGCTCGTGCAGGGGGGCCAGCGTCCGCTCGATGAACACCGCCTCGCGGTCGAAGATGTCGATATCGGCGCTGGTCACCTCGCCATGGACGCACAGCACCATGCCGATCTCGGCCATGGTCTCCAGCACGCCCATGATATTGGCGATGTCGGTCACGCCGCTGTCGGAATTGGTGGTCGCGCCCGCCGGATAGAGCTTGGCCGCCGTGAACGCGCCCGAGGCGAAGCCGCCGCGCAACTCGCCCGGATCGAGGCTGTCGGTCAGGTAGCAGGTCATCAGCGGGGTGAAGTCCGTCCCCGCCGGCAGCGCGGCCATGATCCGCTCGCGATAGGCGACCGCCGCCGCCGCCGTGGTCACCGGGGGAGAGAGGTTGGGCATGACAATGGCGCGCGCAAACTGCGCCGCGGTATAGGCAGCGATGTCGGCCAGCATGGCCCCGTCGCGCAGGTGAACGTGCCAGTCGTCGGGGCGGCGGATGGTGATCGTCTCGGTCATGGCCGTTGCCTATGGCGCGCGCCGCACTATCTGTCACCACATGTCCGCAACCCGCCTGTTCACACGCGCCCTCGTGCGCCTTGCCCCCACCGATCCGGCGGAGGATGTCGCGGCTTTCCTGCAGGGGCTCGTCACCAATGACGTGACCGGCACGCTGCCCGTCTATGCCGGGCTGCTGACCGCACAGGGCAAGGCTATGTTCGACTTTATCGTCTGGCCGGGCAGCGGCAATTCGCTGCTGCTCGATTGCGAGGCGGCGGCGGCCGATGCGCTGGTCAAGCGGCTCTCGCTCTACCGGCTGCGGCGCAAGATCGCGATCGCGCGCGAGGATGCGCTGGGCGTCCACTGGCAGTCCTTCCCGGGAGACGGCGGCGCGGCGGACCCGCGCCTTGGCGCGCTGGGCCAGCGCTGGCTCGCACCGGTGCAGGACAGCGACGCGCCTGCGGACGAGGCGTGGCTGGCCCATCGCCTCGCGCTGGGCGTGCCCGAGGGCGAGGCCGAGCTGAGCGACATATTGTGGCTGGAGACCAATGCCGCTGAACTGCACGGCGTCTCCTTCAGCAAGGGCTGCTATATCGGGCAGGAGAACACCGCGCGGATGAACTGGCGCGGCAAGGTCAACCGCCGGTTGGTGGTGGTCCCGCTCGACTGTTCGGACGAGAAGCGGCAGAAGGTCGCCTATCCGGCGCTGGCGCTGGCGGTCGACCACCTGCGAATCGAGGACATCGCGGCTGAGCTGGTGCCCGACTGGCTGAAACTAAGCCCAGCGGCGGAGAGCTAGTAGGGCTCGCTCGCGTCCGCCAGAGAGGCGATCAGCATCGCCTCCGCCCGGTTGCGCGCCGTGCCCCGCTCGACCCCGAGCGACCCCGACAACGCCTCCCCCATCAGCGCATCGCCCAGCGCCAGCAGCACCAGCGTCAGCGTCGCTTCATGCATGGTGCGCCCTTCGGCCTGCCCCACCTCGCCGGGATGCAACTCGTCCACGAGCGCGTGAATCGTCTCCAGGATCGGGTCGAGCGCGTCTTCATTGCCCGACAGCAGCATCCAGCTGGCGAGCGCCCCGCCCCCTTCGCGCCCAAAAGCATCGAAGGTCAGATCGACCACGTCGCGCGGGGCACCGATCCCGGCGCGGCTCGCCTCGACCGCCTTGGCGATCGAGGCGCAGACCATCTGCGCCAGATAGGCCGCCAGCGCCTTCTGCAGACCCGCCGCCGAGCCGAAATGGTGCAGCAGATTGGCATGGGTGCGTCCGATTCGCGCGGCCACAGCCTTCAGCGTCACGCTCTGCGGACCGGTATCGATCAGCAGGTCGCGCGCGGCCTCCAGCGCCAGAGCGCGGCTTTCCTCCGGACTGAGGCGACGCTTAATCGCCATGCGTGCAGATGAGACCCATTGTTACCACCCCTGGCAATGTCCCGATACAGGACAATGACTTAGCCGTGTCACGGGCGAGCCACAAGGGTCTGGCGCGAACCGTGGTGCTGCCGCGCGACGAGCCCGTGCCGCTTGTGCAGCCGGGCCCGCCACACGGGGATCAGCAAACGGGATCAGGCAGCGGCAAGCCCGGCCGGGGCCTGCTCGGCACCCAGTGCCAGCGCATAGCGCCGCGCCAGCACCACCTCACCGCCGCGCCCGGCACTGGGGGTTGGCCGGACCTCGCCGGTCTCGACGAAGCCCGCGCGCCGCAGCACCCGGCCCGAGGCGGGGTTGTCGATGAAGTGCCCCGCATCGATCCGCGAGATGCCAAGCGAGCGCGCGATCTCTAGCACGCCCGCAACGGCCTCCCCGGCGATGCCACGGCCCTGCCAGGCCCGCGCGATCCAGTAGCCGAGTTCATGCGCCGCGCCGTGTTCGCCTGCCGAATCGATCCCGATCAGGCCCACCAGCGGGCAGTTTTCGACCTCGGGCAAGGTGATGGCAAAGCGCATGTCGCCGCGCTTCACCGGACGGCGGCAAATCTCCTGCGCGTCTTCCGGGCGATAGGGCCAGGGCGCGCTGGCGAGCATGCGGACGATCCGCCGGTCGGCAATGCCGCAATAGACCGCGCGCCAGTCTTCCGCGAAGAGCGGCCGCAGGAACAGGTTTGACGTACGGATGAACATCGCAGGTTCTCCTTCACGCGCCATGTGCCCCACATTTGTGACGGGGATCAGGGCGCCGGAAGGAGAAACAAAAAAGGAGACGGGTGGCCCCATCTCCTTCCAGGTGCCGGATCGCTAGAGGTCCGGCAGGGCCATCCCGGTGGATGACCCTTTTCGTGTGTCATCCGGTTATTCGGCGGCTTCCGCCATCGCGTCGACCGATACGAACTTGCGACCGAGCTTGCCCTCGTGGAAACGCACGCGGCCAGCTTCGAGCGCGAACAGCGTATGGTCCTTGCCCATGCCGACATTGGTGCCGGGATAGAACTTGGTGCCGCGCTGACGCACGATAATGTTGCCGCCGATCACTTCCTGACCGCCGAACTTCTTCACGCCGAGGCGACGACCAGCTGAATCGCGGCCGTTACGCGAGCTACCGCCTGCTTTCTTATGTGCCATCGTTCGTGATCCTTACTTCTTGTCTTTGGCCGCTTCGGCCTTGTCGATCGCGGCGCGCGGGGGCTTGCCAGCCAGCAGTTCCTTGGCCTGCTCGACCCACTCGTCCTTCACCGGGCGGTTGCCCAGCTTGAGCTCCTCGTTCATCTTTTCCGCGGTGGCTTCGTCCCACGCCGCGATGTCGCTCCAGTCCTTGATCCCGGCAGCGTGAAGCTTCTTCTCGATCGTCGGACCGATGCCCGAGATGAGCGAGAGGTTGGTGGTGTCCAGCTCGGTCGCGGCGGCGGGCGCAGCGTCCTTCACCGGCGCTGCCTTGGTTGCCTTGGGCGCGGCCTTCTCTTCCGAGGTGTCCTTCACCGGCGCGGCCTTCTTGGCGGCCTTGGCAGCACCTTCGCCCACGCCGACGATCCGCAGCAGGGTCATCTGCTGGCGGTGCCCGGCGCGACGGCGATAGTTGTGCCGGCGACGCTTCTTGAACACGAAGACCTTCTCGCTCTTCGCCTGGGCGATGATTTCCGCCGAGACGGTCACCTTGCTGGCATCGGCCAGTTCGGCGCCTTCGCCTGCAAGCAGGACGTCGCCCAGCGTGATCGTGTCGCCGGCTTCACCCGCCAGCTTCTCGACCGCGATCTTGTCTCCTTCGGCGACACGATATTGCTTGCCGCCCGTACGCACTACAGCGAACATGGTATCAGTTTCCATTCCAAGTGATGTCTTCGCCAAATGGGGTTGCCCCCGCACGGCAATGACAAAAAAGGCGCCCGCAAGGGCACCTGCATGTTGCCGGTGCCGTTAGGCCAAGCCTGTGTGCCTGTCAACCGGGCTGTGGTCCGCAAAAACAGGCAAAAAGCTTTACAATCCGGTTCTGGAAAGCTTGGCCCGGCACCGCTAAGGGAGGCGCGTGAGGAACGCAGAAATCAACCGGGCGATCAAACGGGCAACGGTGCTGGCAGCGATCCTGCTGACCGGCGGTTGTGCCAGTTCACAAGGCGACTATCCGAGCCTGGCCCTGCGCGATAACGAGCGGGTCAGCGGCACGTTCGCAGCCCCGGCACCCTCACCCTTCGTCCCGGCCCCGGCCAGCCCCGCAACGCTCGAATCGCTCGATGAGCTGACCGCGGCAGCGACGGTGGCGCATGAGGCGTTCCTCGCCGCCGTCGGCACCGCCAGGCCGGCGGTCAAGCGCGCCAGCGGCAGCGCGGTGGGCAGCGATGCCTGGGCCGAGGCGCAGGTCGCCGTGGCCGGGCTCGAATCGCGCCGCAGCCTGGCGACGATTGCGCTCGCGGATATCGACCGGCTCTATGTCGACGCGGTCACGCAAGGCGGCGAAACCGCGCAGATCGAGGATTCGCGCCGGGTCGTCACCGCCCAGGTCAGTGAACAGGACGCGCAGATTGCCGCGCTGCTCGCCCGGCTTGCACCTTGAGGACAATGTGTTGAGACTGGTTCCATGACACTCGCCTGTGCCAACTGCCCCGTCCGGGAACGCGCGGCGTGCTCGGTTCTGAGCGACGAGGAACGCGCCGAAGTGGCGCGCGCGGGCCGCACCCGTCACCTGAAACGCGGCGACATGCTGTTCGCCGCCGGCGACGAACAAGCGGCCTGCGCCACGCTGGTCAGCGGCGCGCTGAAGGTTACCAGCTATGACGAGGACGGCAACGAGCGGATTCTGGCGCTGGTCCACCCTGCCGGGTTCATCGGCGAGCTGTTCGCGCCCTTTTCGACCTTCGACGTGGTCGCGCTGACCGACAGCGAGCTGTGCGTCTTCGCCAAGACCGATATCACCAACGCGCTGACAGAATTTCCCCAGTTGGCGCGGGCGCTGCTGCAACGGTCTGAAGAGGATTTGCACCGCAGCCGCGAATTGCTGGCGCTGGGCGGGCGAACTTCGGCGACGGACCGCGTCGGCGCGCTGATCCTGGCCATGGCCGAGGCGGCCAGCAGCTCGCCCTGCCACCCTGCCGACAGCTTCGACCTGCCGCTGACGCGCGGGGAGATCGCCAACATGCTGGGCCTGACGATCGAAACCGTCAGCCGATCTATCACCAGACTGGAGCGGAGCGGCGCGATCGAGCGAAAAGGCGCGCGCGGGATCGTGGTTCTGGACCCCGCGCGCCTAGGACACACCGGCTAGGACCCGGTCGCAGGGGGCCCAAACCGACCATGGCGGCGATGACATGGCTGCCATGCCCGACGCGAAAGCCGGGAAACAGGCGCGGGAGAGGAACTGTACCCTGAGCGTCTGCGAAAGGCCCGGTCTTCGGTCGGTGAGTGTCTGTTTGCCCGGTGGGTTAGTCTTGCGCCTTGATGTCGGTCAAACCGCCAGGATTCTTGACGGAAAGGGCCTGTTTCCAGCGGGCCCTATTGCCAGCGCGCAAGGTCGGAATGATCCTCGGCGCGTGGCTCGATCCAGCGCCACTCCCCACCGCGCTGTTCGCGTTTCCAGAACCATGCATCTGACTTCAGGTGGTCCATGCAGAAATCGACCGCGTCGATCGCCCCGCGCCGATGCGCGGCACAGGCCGAGACGAGCACGATCGGTTCGCCCGGATGCATGACCCCGGTGCGGTGAACCAGCAACAGGCCCATCAGCGAAAAGCGCGCCAGCGCCTCGGCGGCCAGCGCCTCCATGCCGGGCAGCGTCATCGGCGCGTAGTGCAGCAGTTCGAGCGCTTCCACGTCCTCCTCGCCGCGCACCTCACCGACGAAGGTACATACGCCACCGAGCCCCGGATGGGCATTGGTGAACGGGCCAACCAGCGCGCCGGGGCTGAAGGGTTCGTCGAGCAGGCGGACGGTGACCGCCATGTCAGCCGCCGCTTACCGGGGGCAACAGCGCCACCTCGTCCCCGTCCTGCGCCGCAAGCGCGGTCTTGTCGCCCAGCAGTGCGCCGTTGACCGCAATGCGCGTCTTCTCGCCTGCAACCGCCTCGGCCAGTGGATCGTCCAGCACGGCGAGCAGCGCGTCCCAGCCGAGCGGCGCGTCGATTTCGCGTTCGTCCATGCCCGCAAGGTCGGCCAGCTTCCCGAGAAGGACCAGTTTGACCGCCATCAGGCCACCAGCGTCATTGCGAGCCCAATTCTTCTTTGGGCGAAGCAATCCAGAGCGGCACGAGACAAACCTGGATTGCCGCGCGGCCGTTGGCCGCTCGCAATGACAGAAGCGTGAGCCATCTTACCCACCCGTCACCGACATATGGCGCGGCTGCGCGGGGCCCTCACCCGCAGCGATGCGGAAATGATGCTTCTCGGGCTTGATCCGCATCGCCTCGTCAAGCGCGGCAGCGACGTTGACGTCCGGATTATCCGAGCGCAAAGCGGCGCGCAGATCGACCTGCTCCGACCCGCCAAGGCAGGCAAAGAGCTGCCCGGTGGCGGTCACGCGGATGCGGTTGCACGAGGCGCAGAAATTGCCGGTCAGCGGGGTGATGAAGCCGAGCCGTCCGCCCGTCTCCTCAACATGCACATAGCGCGAGGGGCCGCCGGTCGACACGTCGAGCGGGGTGAGCGACCATTGCGCCTCCAGCCGGTCGCGAATGATCGGCAGCGGCAGGTAGTGGTCGACCCGCTCGCCATCGACCTCGCCCAGCGGCATCGCCTCAATCAGCGTGACGTCGTGGCCTTGCCCATGTGCCCAGGCGATGAGGTCGGGGATCTCGTCCTCATTGAGGCCCTTCAAGGCCACCGTGTTGAGCTTGACCCTGAGGCCCGCCGCCTTGGCCGCCGCGATCCCCTCCAGCACGTCGGCGAGCCGATCGCGGCGCGAAAGCTGTTCGAACAGGCCCGCATCGCGCGTGTCGAGCGACACGTTGACCCGCCGCACACCCGCCGCCGCCAGATCCTCGGCAAAGCGTGCCAGCTGCGTGCCATTGGTGGTGAGCGTGAGTTCTTCCAGCCCGTCACCCAGCTTGCGCCCGAGCGCCTGGACCAGCTCGATCATGTCACGCCGGACCAGAGGCTCGCCACCGGTCAGCCTGATCTTGGCGATGCCGCGCTCGACAAAGGCCAGCGACAGCCGGTGCAGCTCCTCAAGGCTCAGTACATCCTTCTTGGGGAGGAACTGCATCAGCTCGGGCATGCAATAAGAGCAGCGCAGATCGCAGCGGTCGGTCACCGACAGCCGCAGATAGGTGATGCGGCGCTGGAAAGCATCGACAAGGGGAACGCGCGAACCGGTCATTGCGTCCTGTCTAGCCTGTTTTGGCACCATTTGCAGCCACTTCGAACACCTGCCCGGTCACGCCGGGGGCCTTGGCGAGGTAGTCCGCAAGCTGCGCCAGCCCTGCGGCATCGTCGCCGACCAGGCCGTTGACCCGGCGCGGCGACAGGTCCCGCGCCAGCGCCTGCACCGCCGCCCGCCGCCAGGCATCATGCGTGTGCTCTGCCAGGGCAAAGCTCACCAGCACATCGCCCGCCTGCACATCGCGGACCATCGGCACGATTTCTGAGTGAAAAGCTGCAGCGGCTGCCAGCGGGTCGGCAGGCAGCTGCGTGGCGTCGATCGTGACCGCGCCGGTCACCGCCGCTCGCGGGTCATCGTGATGCCGATGCTCTCGCCCGCCTCGCTCAGCGCCAGCTTGACGATCTTCACGCAGACCTCTTCCACCCGCTCATCCTGCAGGAACAGCGTCTCGCAAATATGGTCGGCGACCGATTCGATCAGCTTGAAATGCGTGTCCCCCAGCGCCTCGGAGCAGGCGAACTTCAGATCCATGTAGTTCTTGCTCTCGGTCAGCGGCGTCTCGGGATCGTAATGCGGGGCGATGGCCAGCTTCACGCGCACGGTGAAGGCCAGCTTCTGCGGCTTGCCCGTCTCTTCGGAATAGATGCCGGTATAGACATCGTGCACGAAGTCGGAAAGTTCGAGGAAAAGGCTGTCGGCCATGCTGCTGCGCCCATGGCAGGGCCCGTCCCGACTGGCAAGCGCCAGCGCTGCGAGAGCCGGTTGACCTCGGCGGCCAAGTATGACCACCTGCGCCCGCAAAGGGGAGCACACGATGGCCACCACACCTGAATCCACCAGCGCCACTACCGCAGTGAAGAGCAGCAGCAGGCTGAGCCACTGGATCGGCAGCTTCGTGCTGGGCGGCGCGCTGATCGCGCTGGTCGTTACAGTGTTGTCGCTGACGCTGGCGCGGTTCGACATCATCGACAAGCTGACCGGCTTCATCGGCTTCATGATGCTGCTCAACCCGCTGCGCGCGCTGGTGGTGATCGCCCTGATCGGTATCGGCATCGCGCTGGTCCGCAAGACCGCGATCAGCTGGAAGGCGCCGTTCGGCCTCGCGATCTCGGTCGTGCTGCTGCTGGCGATCTACACGCAGGTGATCATCCCGGGCGGCAATGCGCCGCGCCTGCATGACATCACCACCGATGTCGACGACCCGCCGCAATTCACCACCTTGTCGCTGCGCGAGGACAACCTCATCCCGTTCAACAATATCGAGGAATGGCGCGCCGCCCACCGTGAGGGCTATCCCGATATCGGCCCGGTAGTGATCGACAAGAGCCCGGCCGAGGTGCTCGCCGCTGCACGCGCGCTGGCCGAGAGCAAGGGCTGGACTATCGCCAGCGTCGACGAGGAATCCGGGCACATGGAGGCGACCGCCTATGCCGGGTATATCCGCTTCATGGACGACGTGATCGTCGAGGTGACGCCGATCGAGGATGGCAGCACGCGGGTCGACATGCGCTCGGTCAGCCGGGTCGGCCTGTCCGACCTTGGCTATAACGCTGCACGGATCCGCGAATTCCTGGCCGAGCTGCGGGCCAGCTAACTATTATTCCAACGCGCGAAGATGGCGGTGGGCAGCAACCTACCGCCTTCACCCTCTTCCCTCAGCGCCAGTTCGCCGCATTCGATCGTGCCGGGAAGGTCCGCGAAGGTTTCCGCCAGCAATCCGCCCAGCGCCAGTGCGCTCATCCGCACGGCATAGGCGGTGAGGAACAGAAAACGGCTGTCAGCGTCGAGCAGGCGGCGGCAATCGGCGATCAGCGGCGCCAGCCCCTCCTCGATCCGCCAGGTCTCGTTCTTCGGCCCGCGCCCGAATTTGGGCGGGTCGAGGATGATCCCGTCATAGCGCCGCTCGCGCCGCACCTCGCGCGCGGTGAACTTGGCCGCATCGTCGATCAGCCAGCGGATCGGGCGTTCTGCCATGCCCGACAGCGCCGCATTGTCCTGCGCCTGGGCGACCGATTTCTTGCTCGCATCGACATGGGTGACCGGCCCGCTTTCGCTCAGCGCCAGCGTGCCGACGCCGGTATAACCGAACAGGTTGAGCGTTCCCCTTTGTCCGACCTGACGGTCGGGAGCATCGCCAGCCCACTCCCCCACCCGGCCTCCCAAGGCATTATCCTGTTGGGTGGTCGGGTGGGGGATGGGGCCGGTGCCGGGCGTAGGGTTCGTCGAAGGCGAACCCGAATCGACGCCACTTAATTGCCCCCGCATCCAGTCCCAGACCGGGGCCATGTCGGGGAAGAAGCCGAGATGGCGGAAGGGCGTGCATTGCGCGTTGAAGCGCACGTCGTTCCACGCCAGCGGCCAGCCCTCTGGCGGCACTTCGCGCGCGAATACCCAGCGCCCGCCACCGTCCTCGTCAGAACCGGGCACGAACTCACCATCGGCATCCCACGCGCGTTCAGGCAGACGCGGCGCCCACATCGCCTGCGGTTCGGGGCGGATGAAGCGAAACGGACCGTAGCGTTCGAGCTTGCGCCCATGGCCGCTGTCGAGCAGCGCGAAGTCGGCCCAGCCCTCGCCGACCATCAGGATCGGAGCGGGAGCGAGCGCGGCCATCAGGCGCTCTTCGTGGCGTGCTCCGCGACGAAGGCGGCAATCGCGTCATAGTCGCCGGGCAGCTCGTAACAGGCCTCTTCGCGCTCGAACAGATCGCCGACCCGCGCGGGCAGAGCCGGTCGCCGGCCAGTGGCGCGTTCGACCGCGTCGCGGAACTTGGCCGGATGCGCGGTGGCGAGCGTGACCACGGGAATATCGGCGTCGATGCCTGCATGGCGCGCGGCGTGCAGGCCGATCGCGGTATGTGGATCGATAACCTCCCCGCACTTCTCCCACGCCCAGCTCATCGCGCGGTTCATTTCGTTGGCATCCGCGCGCGCCG
Source organism: uncultured Sphingomonadaceae bacterium (assembly GCA_964406535.1). Taxonomy (GTDB): domain Bacteria; phylum Pseudomonadota; class Alphaproteobacteria; order Sphingomonadales; family Sphingomonadaceae; genus Alteraurantiacibacter. Next base: position 5,800 of record CAYOSE010000032.1, on the reverse strand, counting down.
AGGTGAACAAAGCCGCCGCACCATCGCGCTGGGCATTGGTCAGCTGCATCGCCTTGCTCGCCTCGAAGCCGCGCATCTGCTCGGCCAGGGCCTTGCCGTCGCGCCCGCCCCCAGAATCGGTCAGGTCGAACAGCAGCCGCTCGAAATTGGAGGAGACTTGGATATCCATGCTCGGCGCGGCGGTGGGCGTCACCGTGCCTGCCGAATAGTCGCCGCTTGACAGCGCGCGGTGGAGGATGTCGTTGACGTTGGTGGCGACGATCAGCCGCTCGACCGGCAGGCCGATCTGCGCCGCGACATAGCCCGCGAAGACGTCGCCAAAATTGCCGGTCGGCACGGCAAACGCGACCTTGCGCTGCGGCGCGCCCAGCTGCAGCGCGGCGGCAAAGTAATAGACCACCTGCGCCATCAGCCGCGCCCAGTTGATCGAGTTGACCGCGCTGATCCGGAAATCGCCGGTCATCTTGGGGTCGACGAACATGCGCTTCACCATCGCCTGCGCGTCGTCGAAGCTGCCCTCGATGGCGATATTGTGGACGTTGGGCGCCTTCACCGTCGTCATCTGGCGGCGCTGCACGTCGGAGACGCGGCCCGCCGGATGGAGCATGAAGATATCGACCCGCTCGCGCCCGGCCACCGCGTCAATCGCCGCACTTCCGGTATCGCCGCTGGTCGCGCCGACAATGGTCAGGTGATCCTCACTCTTGGCCAGGAAATGCTCGAACAGCCGCCCAAGCAATTGCAGCGCCACGTCCTTGAACGCGAGCGTGGGGCCGTGAAACAGTTCGAGCAGCCATTGCTGCTGGTCGAGCTGCACCAGCGGGGTCACCGCCTCGTGGCTGAACCGGCCATAGGCGCGGGTGCACAGATCGCGCAGCTCGTCCTCGGTCAGCGATCCGGCCACGAAGGGCGACATGACCTTCACCGCCAGCTCGACATAGCTGAGGCCCGCCATCGCGGCGATCTCGGCCTCGGTGAAGCGCGGCCACGCCTCGGGCACATAAAGCCCGCCATCGGGCGCGAGGCCCGCCAGCGTCACGTCCTCGAAGCTGAGCCGCTCGGCGGCACCACGGGTGGAGATGTATTTCATCGCGTCGGTCATCGTGCGGGCGCGGTTAGCTTGTGCGGCGGCGCAAGGCCAGCACATAGATGACGAGCGCCGTCAGCGCGAAGAAGAACCATTGTCCGGCATAGGCGAGGTGGTTGTTAGGAATGGAGTTAGGATCTGGCGTAGCGTTTGGCGCAAGCCCCGCCTGCGGCTGATCAGCGACAAGACGCCACCCTCTCTCCCCGCCAGGTGCGATAATGCCTGTGACTGCACCGCCCTGCCAGTCAACCGGATCGGGGCCAGGTGACCAGCCGATTACGACCTCTACCCCGCTCGGCGAATCAAAGCTGTACCTGCCGTCTCCAATACAGGTGGCAACATGGACATAGCCCGTCTGATCATTTGCATTGCGTCCGGCGATGGCGTTCCAGCCTATGACTTGGTCACAATGCAGTGGTGCTCGGCGGAAAAGATTCCTCTCAGGATCGTACCAAGGAAATGCCGACAGGGGAGCCGGATCGCTAATTGCTTCCTCATAACGGGCGAGCAGCGCTTCCTTCTGTTCTAGCCTTCCAAGCTGCCACACGCCCAGCCCCACCATGATCGCCACGGCGGCGAGCACGATGACGGTCGGCAGGACCGGCCAGCGGCGAATTCCGAGGATCATGACTTGTCACCGGTGTTATCCGCACGGTGCTCTTCGGCGCGGGCGGCATATTCGCGCGCGAGCAGCGCCGCCTTGGCGAGCCGCAGACCGCCGATCACGAGGCCAGTGGTCAGCGGCACCCACAGCAGCACATGCACCCACCATGGCGGCTCGGCCGAGAGCTGCACCGTCATCGCCAGCACCACGACGATGGCGCCGACGATCAGGGTCAGGAAAGCCGCCGGGCCGTCACCGACATTGAAGCGGTCGAAATCGAGGCCGCACAACCGGCACTTGGGCGCAAAGGCCAGCAGGCCGCCAAACAAAGTCTTGCCCCCGCAGCGCGGGCACAGACCGTGCAGGGCCGCCCGGGCCAGGGATGGCGGAGTCAAGGATGGCGGGCGCATCGGCACGCCGTCCCGACCGTTATCAATGATACTCAGCGCCCCAGCCGCCCCAGACATAGACGGTTACGAACAGGAACAGCCACACCACGTCGACGAAGTGCCAGTACCAGGCCGCCGCTTCGAAGCCGAAGTGCTGCTTGGGCGTGAAGTGGCCCTTGTAGGTGCGAACGAGGCAGACGATCAGGAAGATCGTGCCGACCAGCACGTGGAAGCCGTGGAAGCCGGTCGCCATGTAGAAGGCGCTGGAATAGGTGTTGCCACCAAAGCCGAACGGCGCCGCCGCATATTCATAGGCCTGAATGCTGGAGAACAGCAGGCCCAGAATGATCGTCGCCCACAGACCCTTCTTCAGGCCATCGCGGTCGCCATGAATCAGGCAGTGGTGCGCCCAGGTAACCGTGGTGCCAGAGCACAGCAGGATCAGCGTGTTGAGCAGCGGCAGATCGAACGGATCGATGACCTCCTCGATCGATTCAGGCGGCCAGACGCCGCCGACGACCTCGGCCATGGCCGATGGGAACAGCGCGAAATCGAACCAGCTCCAGAACCAACCAACGAAGAACATCACCTCCGAGGCGATGAACAGGATCATGCCGTAACGCATGTGCAACTGCACGACCGGCGTGTGATCGCCGCTCTCGGCCTCGTTCACGATCTTGGAAAACCAGCCGAAGAAGGTCGCGATCAGGCCGGCAATGCCCAGCGCCAGGATCACGTGCCAGGCCGAACCGAACACATCCTGATGCATGTAGGCAACCATGCCGCTGGTGAAGACCAGCCCCGACATTGCCCCGACGAAGGGCCAGATGTCAGGCGGAAGGATGTGATAATCGTGGTTCTTCGTTCCGGCCATTCTCTTGATCCTGATCGATGTCTTCTAGCGATGTCCTGAGGACAGGCCCTTAATGCGCCGCGCGGGCACGGTCCAGACCTATCCGGCGTCCTTTGCCCCTGACTCTTACACCCCGGAGTCCTTGGCGATATGAAATGTGTAGGAGAGCGTGATCTGCTCCACGCCGTCCATGTTCGGGTCGTCCAGCGCCGCCGGGTCGACATAGAACAGCACGGGCATCCGCACCTCCTGCCCCGGCTGCAGCGTCTGCTCGGTAAAGCAGAAGCACTGGATCTTGTTGAAATAGGCGCCAGCCTGCTCGGGCTCGACATTGAACGTGGCGGTGCCGGTAATCGGATGGTCCGACGTGTTACGCGCGAGGTAGATCGCCATGTCGCGCTCACCGATGGCCACAGTATCGGTCACGTGTTCGGGGCGGAAATCCCATTCCATGTCGCGCGCGGTGTTGGCGTCAAAGCGGATCGAATAGGTCTTGCCCCCGGCGCTCGCGGCCATGCGTTCTGCGAGCGACGCGTCGGCCAGGCTGGCGCGCTGCGTGGTGCCGCCAAAGCCGGTCACCGAGCAGAACAGGTTGTAGAGCGGCACGGCGGCAAAGCCGAGGCCAAGCATCCCGCAGGCGGCGAGGAAGGCCATCAGCATCGTGCGGCGGTTGCGCGCCTCGATCGAGGGATTGGCCAAGGTCGCCATCAGTCGCCCATCCGCGCAATCGTGATGAGGTAGAACAGCGCGACAAAGCCGAACAGCACCATCGCGATCGCGATATTGCGCGACTTGCGGCGGCGGTTGAACTCTTCCTGTTCCTCGGGCGTCATGCCAAAATCCTCATGCGAGCACCAGCCGGTCAGCGACGAGCGCGCCGAACAGCGCGAACAGGTAGAGCACGGAATAGGCGAACAGCCGCTTTTCCGGCTTCATCGCGTCGTCCGGTTGCGAACGGCGCAGCCCGACAGGGACCGACAGCGCCACAAACAGCGCCGAGAGCAGCACAGCCGCGCCAAGATAGATCGCCCCGGCCCCGCCAACGAAATACGGCGCGACGGCGACAGCCGCGAGCACCACGGCATAGGCCAGGATGTGGCGGCGAGTGGTCTTCTCGCCCGCAACGACCGGCAGCATCGGGATGCCGACATTGGCGTAATCGGTCTTCACGAACAGCGCGAGCGCCCAGAAATGCGGCGGGGTCCAGATGAAGATAATCGCGAACAGCAGCAGCGGCACGGCGGTAATGTCGCCGGTCACCGCGACCCAGCCGATCAGCGGCGGGAACGCGCCCGCGCCGCCGCCGATGACGATGTTCTGCGGCGTGCGCGGCTTGAGCCAGATGGTGTAGACAACCGCGTAGTAGAAAATCGACACGGCCAGCAGCGCCGCCGCCAGCCAGTTATCGGCGAGGCCAATCAGCACCACCGAGGTGCCGGAAAGCAGCAGGCCGAAATCACGCGCATCCTCGCGCCGCATGCGCCCCGCAGGCAGCGGCCGCGTGGCGGTGCGCTTCATGCCCGCATCGAGATCGGCTTCCCACCACTGGTTGAGCGCCGCCGCCCCGCCCGCGCCCAGCGTGATGGAGAGCACCGCGACGAAGCCCAGCACGGGATGGATGCTGCCCGGCGCCGCCAGCAGGCCGCACAGGCCGGTGAATACCACCAGGCTCATGACGCGCGGCTTGGTCAGCGCGACAAAGTCACGCCATTCGGCCGGGAGCGTCTGCGGCAAGGAGGCGGCAGTCGGGGTCATATCTCGTATCGCGGCCCCTCCCGCGAACGGGAGGGGTCACCGTGCTGACAGCGTCAGGCCGTGGCCGGCTTTTCGCTGATGTGGTCGTCGGAGGAATGGTGGTCCTCGATCACCGGCAGCGTTTCGAACTGGTGGAACGGCGGCGGGCTCGACAGCGACCATTCAAGCGTCGTCGCGCCTTCGCCCCAGTAATTGTCTGCGGCCTTCTTGCCCGCGACAAAGGCGTAGATGATGTTGAGGAAGAACACCGCGACCGAGATGATCGTGATCATGTAGCCGATGCTGGCAACATAGTTCCACTGCTCGAAAGCGGCGGTGTAGTCCGGATAGCGGCGCGCCATGCCCTGCAGCCCGAGGAAGTGCATCGGGAAGAAGATCATGTTCACGCCGACGAAGAAGATCCAGAACTGCAGGTGCGCCAGGAATTCGGAATGCATCCGGCCGAACATCTTGGGGAACCAGTAATACCAGCCCGCGAACATCGCCGTCACGGCACCCAGCGACAGGACGTAGTGGAAATGCGCGACCACGTAATAGGTGTCGTGCAAATTGTCGTCGATGCCGCCATTGGCCAGCACCACGCCCGTCACCCCGCCAACGGTGAACAGGAAGATGAAGCCCAGCGCCCAGACCATCGGGCTCTTGAACTCGATCGAACCGCCCCACATCGTCGCGATCCAGCTGAAGATCTTGATGCCGGTCGGCACCGCGATCACCATCGTGGCGGCGACGAAGTACGCCTTGACGTCGACCCCCATACCGACCGTGAACATGTGGTGTGCCCAAACGATGAACCCGATCAGGCCGATCGCGACCATGGCATAGGCCATGCCGAGATAGCCGAACACCGGCTTGCGGCTGAAGGTCGCGACGATCTGCGAGATCATGCCGAAGCCCGGCAGGATCATGATGTAGACCTCGGGGTGACCGAAGAACCAGAACAGGTGCTGGAACAGCACCGGGTCACCACCGCCGGCGGCGTCGAAGAAGCTCGTCCCGAAGTGGATGTCGAAGAGCATCATCGTGACCGCGCCCGCGAGCACCGGCATGACGGCGATGAGCAGGTAGGCCGTGATCAGCCAGGTCCACACGAACATGGGCATCTTCATGAG
>CAYOSE010000031.1:0-26085 GCA_964406535.1 uncultured Sphingomonadaceae bacterium | reverse complement strand
GCCAGCGTCGCCTCGGCCAGGCCATAGCTCGGCGTGAAGGCGGCGGCCTTGAATCCGGCAGGCGCAAAGGCATTGACGAAATTCTGCATGACGTCGGGCCGGATCATGTCCGCGCCATTGCCCGCCAGCCGCCAGCGCGACAGGTCGAGCCGTTCGCCAATATTGGTCTGGCTGGAGATGCGCCGCGCGCAGATGTCATAGCCGAAGGTCGGCGAATAGCTGAGCGTCGCGCCCCTGTTGCGGCTGATGAGGTCGAGCCAGGCCAGCGGACGGCGCGCGAAATGCTCGGTCTTGAGATAGTCGACGCTCATCTGGTTGGCGATCAGCGACAGGAAGCACCCGACCAGCCCCATGTCGTGGTACCACGGCAGCCAGCTCACCACCCGGTCGCCTTCGCCGACGTTCATCGTCGTGGCGTGACCGTAGAGGTTGTGCAGCAGCGCCTTGTGCGTGACCGCGACGCCGGTCGGAAAACGCGTCGAGCCTGACGAATATTGCAGGTAGCAGATATCCTCCGGGCTGGCCTCGGGCAGGTCGACCTCGGGGGCCGGGCGCTCGGCAAAGCTCTCCCAGTCCAGCCCGGTGCAGCCCTGCCGTGCGGCGGCAGCGCCCGCCATCTCGGCGATCTCGGCGGGGTAGAGCAGGATCTTGGGGTCGCAGCTGGAAAGCTGGACGCTCAGTTGTTCGATATAGCCTTCCTTGCCGCCGAAGCTGGTCGGCAGCGGCAGCGGCACCGGCCACGCGCCGACATAGACGCAGGCGCAGAACAGGGCGGCGAATTCCGGGCCGGTCTCGGCCACCAGCGCCACGCGGTCTTCCTTGGCGATGCCGAAGTCGGCCAGCCGGTAGGCCATCGCCAGCGCGTCCTCGCGCAGCTCGGCATAGGGATAGGCGCGTTCAAGGTTGCCGCGCGCATCGTGGAAGTTCAGCCCCTTGCGGCTCTTGGCCGCATAGTCGATCGCCTCGTTGAAGGTCGCGAAGTCCGAACGGATGCGCGGCAACGGGCAATCGTTGGGGGTGGGGGTGCCGGGAAGGCGGGTCGGTTCGCTCATATCGTCAAGGAGTACCCTTTATAGCGCGCTCTCTTGGCGCCTCCTCAAATAACGAGAGCGGCGCCGAAACTTCTGGATCGACACCGCCACGATCTTTCCCATTTGATAGGAAGTGTGGCACGAATAAGGCCAACCATGCCACCTTTACAAGCATGTCAACGGCGGAAAACGGGCAAAAAGCCGCTCGATCAGCAGGCGCTGGAGCAGTTGGCGCTGGCCTATGTGGCGCGCTATGCGACCAGCTCGGCGAAGCTAATCGCTTATCTTAAAAGGAAAATTCGCGAACGTGGCTGGCAGGAGGACGAGCCGCCCGCAGACCCACGGGCGCTGGCGGAACGCTATGTCGAACTTGGCTATATCGATGATGCAGCTTTTGCACGAATGCGGCAGGACGGTCTTCTGCGGAGAGGATATGGTAAACGCCGGGTCGATCAGGCGCTCGGCCAGGCCGGCATTGACGACGGGTTGCGCGAGGAAATCGCGCCTGCCGAGGCGGAGCGCCGCCATGCCCTGCTGGCCTTCGTGCGCCGGCGGCGCTTTGGCCCCTTCGCCAGCGAGCCCCCCGATCAGGCGCGCCGCGAGAAGCAGCTTGCGGCGATGTTGCGAGCAGGCCATTCCCTTGACGACGCGCGCAGGCTGGCCGACTTCGATACGCCAGAGGCGGCGGAAGATTGGGCCCATGAACTGGATGATGACGCATGATGACTGAACTGCGATTTGCCCTGGGCGCAGCACTTGCCCTGCTGCTGGCCGCCTGTTCGCCGCAGGCCGCCAGCGAGCCATCGCCGGGCTCCTCCGCCGCCGCCGAAGCAAGTGCGCCCGCCACCCATCCGGTCTCCGGACTGCCGGTCATTCCGGTGACGCTGACGCTGACGGGCGGGGCGCATGTCATTGACGCCGAACTGGCGAGCACCGACCTGGAAAAGGCGCGCGGCCTGATGTTTCGCACCGAAATGGGCGCGGATGAGGGCATGCTGTTCGATTATTCGGACAACCCGCATGTGCTGAGCTTCTGGATGAAGAATACTGTCATCCCGCTCGACATCATCTTCATCGATGCCGAGCGGCGGGTTATCAATGTCGGTGCGAATGCCGTGCCCTATTCCGAAGTGCCGGTGGTGGCCGACGGGATCGGGATTGCCGTGCTCGAACTTAATGGCGGGCGCGCGGCAGAGCTGGGGATTGGCCCCGGTACGCAACTCGATTGGTGACCTTGTTGCTCTCGCGGCATGTTCGCTGCGCGAACGCCTCCGAGGGGGCGGCCTGAACGGCCGTCAGGCATTCGCCTTCTGGCTGCCGCGGCCAGGGGGCTTCCTGCAATTCTGATATTGGCCCTGCGCGCGGAATAGGCTAACCGGCTCTCGCAATGGGAATCCTCGGCAAAATCTTCACCTGGTGGGACGGTGCCACCATCGGCACCTCGCTCTGGTCGGCGCGCAACGGCGAACATGTCGGCACCGACGCGCAGGGCAATGCCTATTACCGGACCAAGAACGTGAAGGATGGCCAGCGCGAACGGCGCTGGGTCATTTACGAAGGGGCCAACGATGCCAGCCGCGTACCCAGCGAATGGCATGGCTGGTTGCACCATTCCTATGACGAGCTGCCCGAAAGCCACCTCGCGCCGCCGCGCATCTGGCAGGCGGACTACACCCCCAACGCCACCGGTACGGGCGCGGCCTATCGCCCGGCTGGCGCGCTGGAGCGGGGCGGGGTGCGCGCCCGCGCCACCGGCGATTACGAAGCGTGGGCGCCCGACGCCTGATGCGCTGTCCGGCCGCGCTGACGGCGCTGGCGGCTGTACTCGTGCTGGCCGCCTGCAGCGACGAGGCCCCGCCGCCCGAAGCCGAATCGACTGACATTCCCGAGGAACTGGCCGGGCAGGCCGGACTGCCGGACGTCGTAGTCGACCAGTCGCTGGGGACCCCGCTGGAAGAGCGGGTGGCGACGCTCGGTCTCATCAACAAGCGCAACAATATCTCGCAGGACATCGAGATCCGGCCCGGCGAATCGAAGCGCGTGGGCAATGTGATCGTGCGGCTGGCCACCTGCGAGCGGACCGCGCCGTGGGAGGACCCGCCCGAGACCGGGGCCTTCGTCCAGGTGCTGGTCAACGACCGCCCGGATGCCGATTCGGATGCCGAATGGCGGCGTGTCTTTTCCGGCTGGCTGTTCAGGAACTCGCCCGGCCTCAACGTGGTCGAGCACCCGGTCTATGACGTCTGGGTCAAGGACTGCAATATGAGCTTCCCCGGCGAGGAATGACCGGCTGAGGATTGATCGGGCGAGGCTGCTGCCTCTGCCTCCAGTTCGCGCCAGACGGCATCCAGCGGGCGAGCCGGCAGCCCCTTGGCAGAGAGTGACAGCTGCGCGCGATAGGCTTCGCGACTCATGCTGACCGCGCCCAGCGAGGCGAGGTGATCGGTCATGAATTGGCAGTCGAGCAGCGCGAAGCCTGCGCGCCGCATCAGCGCCACCAGCCAGACCAGCGCGACCTTGCTGGCATTGTCCGCGCGGCTGAACATGCTCTCGCCGCAAAAGGTCCGGTCGAAGCTGACGCCATAGAGCCCGCCGACCAGCTCGCAGCCGTGTTCGTCGTCCCGCCAGCATTCGATCGAATGGGCGTGTCCGGCCTTGTTGAGCGCGATATAGCTCTGTTCGATCCGGTGGCTGATCCAGGTTTCGGGATGCTCTGGGCGCGGCGCGGCGCAGGCCTCTACCACCTGGGCGAAGGCGGCATCGCACGTCACCCTGTAGCGATCCTGCCGCACGGCCTTGGCCAGCGAGCGCGAAGGGGCGAAGCGGTCGAGCGGGAACACCGCCCGTTCGCGTGGTTCGACCCAGAACACTTCGCTTTCGTCGCGCCCGTCGGCCATCGGGAAGACCCCGCCGCGATAGGCGAGCAGCAACATCTCTGCCGGAATGATCGGGACGAAGGGCGAATGCATCCTGCCATGCATGATAGCAGAACGGGGCGACGGCGTCGCATGGTTATGGCGGGCTGAAATCGATGGCCCATCACCGCTTGCCCATACCGCTTGCCATGTCCCGCGTGCCGAGATAGAGGCGCGTCTCCCTGCAGGGGTGTAGCTCAGCTGGTAGAGCATCGGTCTCCAAAACCGAGGGCCACGGGTTCGAATCCTGTCACCCCTGCCATCTATACTCGGTGATTTGGCTAACTTTTGCATGAAGGTTCGCCAGATTCGGGTTTCTCGAAGCGCTCTTCGATCTTGCCCATTGCCTCGTCAGCCAGCGCCGCGCGGTTCGCGGCAGCCCGATAGTGCGTGACGGTGGCAGATCTCTTCAGCCCGGTGTTTCACCCAAGTCAGCGACAGGGGCCGGATCGGGACAGAATTCGGATCAACCCGGCAAATTAACCAGTTAACAGATGGTCCAGAGCTCCGTCCCATTTTCGGAATGCCCTGTGAAACGTGTTCCACGAGGGAACCCGTAGTCCTAATAAACCGTTACTTGATGCGACGGGACGAGAGAAGGACACGACCAATGGGCAATTCATACCGCTCGAGCCGACCCGATAGCTGGGTGCAGCCGCGCCCTTATACGGATGCCACTTTGCGCTACATGGCGCACGGCCCGATCCAGTCGATGTACCAGCCGACTTTCCTGGAGCGTCTGTTCGGTCGTCGTTGAGACGGCTGATGCCGCCGCGCCCTGCCGGGCGGCAGCGAGCTAGCGGCCTCAGTACTCTTCGGGTTCTTCGGGCGTCTGGCGAATGTGATCGGGGCCCGCCTTGCGGTCGCCCTTGGCGAGCTTGAACACCACGCCCGACAGCAGCGCCAGCGCCAGCAGGTTGGGCAGCGCCATCGAGGCGTTGGAGATATCGCCCAGCCGCCAGACCAGCGCCAGATCCTGCGACGAACCGACATAGATCACCACGCACCACAGCACGCGCCAGACCATGTGCAGCACCTTTTCACCCTTCAGCGTCGAACCGGGCACCCGGTCGTAGAGGAAGGTGATCGCCCGCTCGCCGTAGTAGGACCACGTCAGCAGCGTGGTGAACACGAACAGGATCAGCGCGAGGCTGGCGATCAGCGTGCCGATCGGGATCGAGCCGACTTCGAACGGGAAGGCCGCGGCGAAGGCGCCGCTGGTCATGGCGAAGCCTTCAAGATCCGAATTCCAGGCATGCAGCACCGGCTCGCCACCGCCCGTGAACGAGCCCTCGACCGTCAGGATCACCAGCGCGGTCATCGTGCAGATCACGATCGTGTCGATGAACGTGCCGAGCATGGCCATGCGGCCCTGCTGTTCCGGATCGTCGGTCTGGGCGACCGCGTGCGCGATCGGGGTCGAGCCCTGTCCGGCCTCGTTCGAGAACAGGCCGCGCGCGACACCGGCACGGATCGCCAGCATGATCGCCGCGCCGAGGAACCCGCCGGTCGCTGCCTGCGGGTTGAAGGCACCATTGAAGATCAGGCTGAAGGTTTCGGGGATATCCTGCAGGTTCAGCAGGATCGCGATGATCGCCATGACGATATAGGTCGCGGCCATGAACGGCACGACCTTCTCCGCGACATTGCCGATCGACTTGATGCCGCCGATGATGACGATGAAGACCAGCACGGCGACGATCAGGCCGCCCAGCCATTCCTCGATCCCGAACAGCTCGTTGAGGCCGTCGGCCACGGCATTGGCCTGCACCGTATTGCCGGTGACGAGGGCGGAGAACAGCGTACCGATACAGAAAACGACCGCCAGCCAGGTCCATTTCGGGCCGAGGCCGATCATGATGTAGCTCATCGGGCCGCCGCGATAGGTGCCCGCACTGGTCTGCTCGCGATAGCGGATCGCCAGGGCGCCCTCGGCAAAGGCCAGTGCCATGCCGACCAGCGCGGTGATCCACATCCAGAAGATCGCGCCCGGTCCGCCCAGCGCGATGGCCGTGGCGACGCCGGCGAGGTTACCCGTGCCAACCTGCCCGGAGAGCGCGGTGGAGAGCGCGGCGAACGGGCTGATTTCGCCAGAGCCGGAGCTCTTGCGGCTCTTGAACAGCCCGGCAAAGGCACTGCCCAGCTTCACGATCGGGTAGAAGCGCAGGCCCGCCATGATGAACAGGCCGACGCCCAGCAGGATCAGGGTCATTGGCGGGATTGGTTGTCCACCGATCGACAGCCAGCCGAGGACCTCGCCATTCCAGGTGCCGCCCCAGATGAAGTCCGAGACGTTGGTGACGTGGTCGATCAGGCCGACCTGTTGTTCCGGTGCTGCCACTTGCGCGATACCCCTGTTCTTGTCCCGGCGAGTAAGGCGCGGAAGCTAGTGCGACATTTGCAAGCTGGCTAGAGAAAATATTGCACTTGCGAAAATAGTCGCGAAATCGGGCGCGAAATTGAAAAACCGCGCACGATATCCAGCCTGGCCGCCCTCCGGCAGGTGCCGGGCCGCCCGGTACGCATCGACCGGGCCTTGCCAAGCGGTCGGGCTGCGCCTAGATACCCAGCCGTCTTCCGACATCGGAGCCTTGCCTTGCCCCTCCCGGAACCTGTCCGGGGCGGCGATGGGGTCTACCCGAAAGAGGCTTCAAGCCGGAAGGCATGACAAGAGTTTAACCAGCGAGCATTGCGAGCCGCCATGGCCGAAGACAGCAAGAAGAAGACCTCACCGGGCGAATTCATCCGCCAGGTGCGTTCGGAAACATCGAAGGTGGTGTGGCCGACCTGGCCCGAGACCGTGCGGACGGCGATTTTCGTCGGCATCCTGGTGCTGATCCTGTCGCTGTTCTTCCTCGGCGTGGATTCGCTGTTCGGCTGGGTTGTGCAGCAATTGCTGTCGCTGGTCTGAGCCGCGACGCGCGACTGATAACGTAAACAAGGGAATTCCAGACAGATGGCCCGCTGGTACATCATCCACGCCTATTCCGGCTTCGAGAACAAGGTTCGCGATTCGATCATCGCCGAGGCCGAGCGTCTGGGCCTGTCCGAGGCGGTCGAGGAGGTCGAGGTTCCGACCGAGACCGTGACCGAGGTCAAGCGCGGCAAGAAGGTGCAGACCGAGCGCAAGTTCATGCCGGGCTATGTCCTGGCCAAGCTCAAGCTGACCGACGATGTCTACCACCTCGTCAAGAACACGCCCAAGGTCACCGGCTTCCTGGGCGCCGGCGGCAAGCCGCAGCCGATCTCCGAACGTGAGGCAGCGCGCTATTTCGGCGGCGTGGAAGAGGCCAAGGCTGCGCCGAAGAAGCAGGTCAGCGTCGAATACGAGATCGGCGATCAGGTGAAGGTGCTCGAAGGGCCCTTCGCCAGCTTCAACGGCGTCGTCGAGGAACTCGATTTCGACAAGCAGAAGGTTAAGGTTTCGGTCTCGATCTTCGGTCGCGCGACCCCGGTCGAGCTCGACTTCGAACAGGTAGAATTGGTGAAATAGTCACCAGTTCCATCCCGGACAGCGGGTGTTGGTGTTAGCCAACCGCCCGCGACCGATCCGGGATCCAGCACCATACCAGCACCATAGTGGTCAAGTAAGGCGCGGCCGCCCCGTTCATATCGTCAAAATTTTTGAATCCTGCATGGTAGTGCCGTGCGGTATTGAAAGCCTGCGCGAAATCGTCGTGTGGCTGCCATCTTTGCTGTGATTGCATTCCCCCGAGCCTCTATGGTCCGGCGCATTACCGCACGTAATGCTGCCTTCCTGAAGAGGATTTCCCGAATGCTTCACCGCCACCTGCGCCCGCTCTCCAGACTGCTCGCCTGCTCCACCGCGCTGGCCCTGTCGGCCACGCCGCTGGCCGCGCATGCCCAGGCCAGCCCCGAGCTGAAGGCCGAGGTGGTCGCTGCCGTCGAGGCGCAGCGCAAGGACATCCAGGTGATGGTCGACCAGATCTTCAGCTATGCCGAGCCCGGCTTTCAGGAGGTGCGGACGAGCGAGTATTTGACCGGCATTCTGGAGGAGAACGGCTTTACCGTTGAGCGTGGCGTTGCCGGGATTCCCACCGCCTTCACCGCCACCTGGGGCACTGGCGGCCCGAAGATCGCGCTCGGCAGCGACATCGACAACCTGCTCGGCCTGTCACAGATGCCGGGCGTGGCCGAGATTACCCCGATGGTCGAGGGCGCACCGGGGCACGGCGAGGGCCACAATTCGGGCATGCCGGTGATGGTCGCCGCCGCGCTCGCCGCCAAGCAGGTGATGGAAAAGCACGGGATCGAAGGCCAGCTGATGCTGTGGCCGGGCGTCGCCGAGGAACTGCTCGCGACCAAGGCCTATTACGTGCGCGCCGGCATGTTCGACGGGGTCGACGCCTCGATCTTCACCCATGTCTCCAACCAGTTCGGCACCGGCTATGGCGACATGGGCATGAACGGCATGATCTCGGTCGAGTATGAATTCACCGGCATCCCCGCGCACTCCGCCGGCATGCCGTGGGACGGGCGCAGCGCGCTCGACGCGGTCACCGCGATGGACGTGCTGTGGAACATGCGCCGCGAGCACCTGCCGGTCACCCAGCGCTCGCACTCGATCGTCACCAATGGCGGCAACCAGCCGAATATCGTGCCGGCCAAGGCCTCCACCTGGTACTTCTTCCGCGACAGCACGTTCGAGGGCGTTCGCAACCTCTACGAGACCGCCAACACGATTGCCGAGGCATCGGCCATGGCCACCGGCACCACGGTGACGCGCCGGGTCCGCGGCTATGCGGCGCCCAATTACGGCAACAAGCCGATAGCGGAGGCGGCCTATGCCAATATCGTCGAGGTCGGCATGCCCGAATGGACGGAGGCTGACGCGGTCTTCGTGAAGCGGGTGCAGGAGACCAACGGGTTCAGGCTGCAGGGGCTGGCGACCGAGGTCGCGCCGCTCTCCACGCCCGAACTGCGTGGCGGGTCCAACTTCGGCGCATCGGACGATATCGGCGACGTGATGTGGACTGTGCCGACGATCACCATCGGCTTCCCGTCGAACATGCCCAATGTCATCTTCCACCACCAGACCGCCGCCATGGCGATGGCCACGCCGATCGCGCACAAGGGCGCGGTGGCCGGGGCCAAGGCGGTGGCGATGACCGTGCTCGACCTCGTCACGACGCCGCAGCTGGTCGCCGATGCGAAGACCTATTTCGACGAGGTCCAGAACGCCGATCAGGCCTATGACCCCCTGCTCGCGCCGACGGACATGCCGACCATCGAGATGAATGAAGAGGTCATGCAGCGTATGCGCCCGTTGATGGAGCCCTATTATTACGATCCCAGCAAGTTCGATTCCTATCTGGAGCAGCTGGGCGTCGATTATCCGGGCGCCGAATAGGGGACATTGCCACCTGCCCGCGGGCCGGGTCACAAGACTTCGTAGATATCGCTTAAGGGAACTCGCCACATGATCGCATCTTCTGTCGGACGCAGCCTTCCTCTTGCTGCGGCCCTGCTGTGCAGCGCTGCCCCCGTGCTCGCGCAGGAGGTGACGATCGTCCAGCCGGGTGCGCCAGGCGGCGATCTGCGCGAGCTGTCGCAGGACGAGGCAACGGCGCTGGCGCGCAACGATTTCTCGCCCGCCGACGTCACCTTCATGCAGGGCATGATCGTCCACCACCAGCAGGCGGTCGACATGGCGGTGCTGGTGAAGGACCGGACCAACCTGCCCGAAGTGGTCAAGGTGGCCGAACTGATCGAGGCCTCGCAGGCGGACGAGATTGCCTTCATGGGCGAATGGCTGACCGATCGCGGACAGAGCGTCTCGATGATGGCCATGCCAGAAATGGACCATGCCAATATGGACCACGCGTCGATGGATCATGCGAGCATGAACCATGCGATGATGGACCATTCCGACATGGACGGCATGGCCTCGCCGGAGGACATGGCCCGGCTCGCGACGCTCAGCGGGACCGATTTCGACCGCCTGTTCCTCACGCTGATGATCGAACACCACAAGGGTGCGCTGACCATGGTGGAGGAGCTGTATGACCAGCCCGGCTCCGCCGCCGACCCGGTGCTGTATGAATTCGCCAACGAGGTCGTGAACGGCCAGTCCTCCGAGATCACCCGGATGAACGCGATCCTCGCGGGCCTGTCCGAAGATCCGCGCGCGACGCTGGCGGCGGGCTTCCTCGATGCGGAGGAGGCGATTGCGGGCCTGCGCCACGTGGCCTTCCTGCCCAAGCCTGCCGGCTTCTTCGACCCCGCCAACCCGGCCGGGCTGCGCCCTGAAAAGCCGGTGGAGGATGCCGATGGCGAGGTGATCGAGCCGCCTGCCGAGGATGAGGAGGAGCCGGAGAAGCAGTTTGCCGAGCGCGCCGGGCTGCTCAGCTTCGCCAATACCGATATCGCCTTTTCCGGCGACCTGATGGTGGCGGGCAGTTATCACGGCTTCAACGCCTACAGGCTGGGCGAGGACGGCGTGCCGGTGCTGATCAGCTCGGTCGTCTGCCCGGGCGGGCAGGGCGACGTCTCGATCGTCGGCGACATCCTCATCATGAGCGTCGAGCAGACGCGCGGTCGCGTCGATTGCGGGCTGCAGGGCGTCGAGGAGAAGATCAGTCCCGATCGCTTCCGCGGCCTCAGGATCTTCGACATTTCCGATATCACCCGCCCGCGTCAGGTCGGCCAGGTGCAAACCTGCCGTGGCTCGCACACCCATTCGGTCGTGTCCGAAACGGCCGATAGCCTGATCGTCTACAATTCGGGCACCGGCAGCGTGCGCGACGAGAAAGAGCTGGCGGGTTGCATCGGCGATATCGCCGGGGACGAGCGCACCGCCATGTTCCGCATCGATGTGGTCGAAATTCCCAAGGCCGATCCGTCGAAGTCGCGGATCATCTCCAGCCCCGCCGTCTTCGCCGATCCGGAAACGGGCGCGCTGGCGGGCCTGTGGCGCGGCGGTGACCATGGCGACCAGACGCAGAGCACCGGGCGCACCGACGAGTGCCACGACATCACCGTCTTCCCGACGCTGAACATCGCGGCGGGCGCCTGCTCGGGCAATGGCATCATCTTCGACATCACCGACCCGCTCGATCCCCAGCGGATCGACGAGGTGACCGATGACGGCTTTGCCTATTGGCACTCGGCCACCTTCAACAATGACGGCACCAAGGTGCTGTTCACCGACGAATGGGGCGGCGGCGGCCGCCCTCGCTGTCAGGCGAGCGACCCGCGCACCTGGGGCGCCAATGCCTTTTACGAGATCGTCGACGGCAAACTCGTCTATCGCGGCACCTACAAGCTGCCCGCCCCGCAAAGCGACAAGGAGAACTGCGTCGCGCATAACGGCTCGATCATCCCGGTGCCGGGGCGCGATATCTTCGTCCAGGCCTGGTATCAGGGTGGCATCTCGGTGATCGATTTCACCGATGCGGCCAACCCGTTCGAGATTGCTTATTTCGATCGCGGCCCGATCGATGACGAGCAGATGGCCATGGGCGGCTACTGGTCGGCCTATTGGTACGACGGGCGCATCTACGCGACCGAGATCGCGCGCGGGATCGACGTCTTCGCGCTCGAGCCGGGCGCATTCCTGACCGAGGCGGAGATCGCCGCCGCCGAGGCCGCAGAGGAGGGCGGGGTGTTCAACCCGCAGACGCAATATCCGGTTACCTGGCCCACCGCCGTGATTGACGCAGTCGAGGCGAGCCGCACTGGCGGTTGATCGGTTACCGCACCAGCCCGCTCCCCCACCCGACCTCCCAAATATTACCCTATCGGGAGGTTGGGTGGGGGAGCGGGCCGGAGCCGCCAACCGGAAAGCTTGCAATAATACACGAAGAAGCTATGTGCGCGCCTTCTCTGGTGTGAGCCGGGGAGATTCCGTGCGGGAGGCAGGCCTGTCCTGCTGTTTGACCGCTTACCATGAGGGTGTGGCCCGGCGCTGCATCCGACAGTGAGAACAGGAGGCCATCATGGCCAAGAAAATTGACGGCTATATCAGCCTTCAGGTGCCTGCGGGCGCCGCCAATCCGTCGCCGCCCATCGGCCCTGCGCTGGGCCAGCGCGGCGTCAACATCATGGAATTCTGCAAGGCGTTCAACGCTGCGACCGACAGCCTTGAAAAGGGCATGCCGATCCCGACGAAGATCACCGTTTATGCCGACCGGAGCTTCACCTTCGTCACCAAGACGCCGCCTGCCAGCTTCCTCTTGAAGAAGGCTGCCAAGCTCAAATCGGCGTCGAAGGAACCGGGCAAGGTCGTCGCCGGCAAGGTGACGAAGAGCCAGGTCAAGGAGATCGCCGAGACCAAGATGGCCGATCTCAACGCCAACGATATCGATCAGGCGATGAAGATCATCGAGGGCTCCGCGCGCTCGATGGGCCTCGACGTGGTGGAGGGCTGAACCAATGGCAAAGCTGACCAAGAAGCAGAAGGTGCTGGCCCAGCTCGACGGCGAGAAGCTGTACAGCGTGGATGAGGCGATCGCCCTGCTGCGCGAGCACAAGGCCAAGTTCGACGAGACCGTCGAGGTCGCGATGAACCTGGGCGTCGATCCGCGCCATGCCGACCAGATGGTCCGTGGCATGGTCTCGCTGCCCTCGGGCACGGGTAAAGAGGTCAAGGTCGCGGTCTTCGCGCGCGGCGACAATGCCGACAAGGCGCTGGCCGCCGGGGCCGACAAGGTCGGGGCCGAGGACCTGATGGAAGACATGCAGGCCGGCAATCTCGACTATGACCGCGTGATTGCCACGCCGGACATGATGGGCGTCGTCGGTCGGCTGGGCAAGGTGCTTGGCCCCAAGGGCCTGATGCCGAACCCGAAGCTCGGCACCGTCACCCCGAACGTGGAACAGGCCGTGAAGGACGCCAAGGGCGGCCAGGTCGAATTCCGCGTCGAGAAGCTGGGCATCATCCACTCCGGCATCGGCAAGCTGAGCTTCGACGATGCGGCGCTGAAGGCCAACTTCGAGGCGCTGACCCAGGCGGTGGTGAAGGCCAAGCCGTCGGGCGCCAAGGGCAAGTACGTCAAGAAGGTCTCGCTGACCTCGACCATGGGCCCGGGCCTGAAGGTCGACCTCGCGGAAGTGGAAGGCGCGTAACTCGCGCTCGCGGCAATGATCCCGGAGTTTCCGGGATCATGCCTACGCGGGTGCGGCCTACCGGCCGACGCGCAGTCGCGCTTTGGCTGCCGCGAACTGGCCGGTCGGCCCCCTCCGCTAGTTGGCAAGTCAGCCGCTCAGGACAGGCTTGCGAGGCTCCTTCGGGAGCCTCGTTTCTCTTACTCGCCGGCGCGTGAGGCAAAAACAATAAGGGGCCGGGGGCGAAAGCTTCCGGCCTCTTTTCTTTTGCCCCCTTCGTCATTCGCGCGAACGCGGGACCCCAGACAGTTACGGTCGTCGCTCCGCGCCGGGTCCCCGCTTGCGCGGGGATGACTGGGAGATGGAGATGTCCGCTAACGACCCAGGAGCAGACATTAGGACTTCCATAATCTGACCAGTCGCAAGATGCTTAACCACGGGCGGGTTTCCTGGAGGTATTCGTGCTTCACGTGACATTTTGTTCTTCCGGTGCAGGGAGCCTACGCCAAGCACTTGGAATTCGGGACGAACGGAAAAAGGTCGTCGACCTTTCTGACGATCTATCTTGGGGGCTGATACGAGGCGGAGACTTTGTTGAGCGAGAGAATTGGCTGAATTTGAACCTTCCGTGGGACACCAATCCGCCGTTCGATGGAGATGGCTGGGACTGGATTTCAGCTGGTGCTAAGGATTTTCAAAAGAAGCTCGACAGCAGCGACGAACATCTTGTCTGGGTAGCACCTCAAGACGCCCGGGAACTGTGCGGTCTCCACTGGTATCTCGACAGCTTTGGCGGGGACGGAGCATCGTTCATCATAGTCGACCATGGCTTCCCCGGCACGTATCAGAGGCAAGCACCGCACGGCATCGGCGAGCTTGGGCCTGAGCAATTCCATTTCCTGCTACAGCACGCTGAACGTGAGATGTGGGATGAACAGCGCTTCCCGCGTCGTCGCTGGGCGCAACTCCGCGATGAAGCGACGAACCTTCGGATAGTGGATCAGGGCGTCGCCACAAGCGTACCCGATGACTATTTCGATGAGGTGCTTCTTGCCCAATGCTCGACGGAGTGGAGAAAACTGCACCGCGTTATGGTCGACGCTATGATCGCGCAGTGGGATATGCATCACTACGTTGGAGACGTTGTTTGGCTGTGGCGATTGCGCGAGCTGGTGTCGCAAAGGAAGCTTATTGCCAACCGCGAGATTGTGTATGGTGCCGAGGCTTCCAATGATCCCATTTTCGTTCGGCTTAGGGATTGAATCAAAGCATTCTCGATTGTCCGCTTTCCACCCAATTGCGGACATTTCCTACACGCCCGGCACAACCCTAGCGCGGCGCCATGTCCGGCAACGTACCCCCAATCCTCCGCCCGCCCGCATCCCGCCCTTCACCCCGGTCCCCGCGCGCAGGCGGCGTGACGGGTGGACCCCGCTCAAGCAGGCCGAGTTCATCGGCATGCTGGCCCAGACCGGCTCGGTCGCGGCGGCGGCGCAGTTCGTCGGCATGGCGCGCGAGACCGCCTATCGCCTGCGCCGCAAACCGGGCGCGGAGGAATTCGCGGCGGCGTGGGACGCGGCGCTCGCCATGGCAGGCGTGAAACGCGCGCCGCTTCCCGCAAACCCGCCCGGAACACAAGGTTCACGAAAGGTCACACAAAGCGAGCCATGGCGCGCCATTGTCGACGGTCGCTGGCGCGTTGTCGTCCGTCGCGGGCGCTATTGCGGCAGCGTGCGCGAGGCGGACAATTCCGCGCTTCTGGGCTGGCTCGCCCAGCTCGACCGCGCCGTGCACGAGGAGCGCCGGGCGCTGCGTCGGCGCGCAAGGTCACATGCATGAACCGGCCTTCGCGCGTTCCATCGGCGCAGCCTGGGCGACGATCGGTGGGCGCCGTCCCCTGCACGGGCAGATCTGTCTGCCGAATCCCCTCCCAATTTCTAACATTCACCGTCATAAAGTGCCGTAGACATGCCAACGGTTCGTCGCACACAGCCCTCATGCTATCCGCGAAATTAACGAAATCGCCGAATCTGTTCATCTGCCAGAAAGGTGGGTAACAACAGGCGGGAACTCCCCCGCGCATTCGGTCGTAGCTATAGCGCTGCCGAGCGAAGCCACCGAGTTGTAATGTTTCCGACAGCCAGCCACGCCTGATTGCAGGTGCCGCGACAAAAAGTCGCGAACACGATACGGCAGGCTGTCAGCGAGTGAAGGAGAGTATCGAGATGAATATCGTTTCCAGGAAGTCCGCCCTTATGGCCCTGCCGGTCATGCTGGCCGCCACCGTCGCCGCCGGTGTTCAGGCGCAGGATGTCAATCCGACCGAATACCAGAACCAGATCACCGTCCTCGGCCAGATCCCGACCGACCTGTCGGGCATGCCCGAAGGCCCCGAGCTTGAAGGCATCATTTCCGCCCGCAGCCCGAACGGCATGCAGGTGACCTCCGAGAACGGCATGAACACCGTGATCGGCCTCAGCCAGTCGACCGAGTTGCGCGGCAGCGGCGGCTTCCTCGGCCTCAACAAGACCGAGATCAGCCGCGCCAACCTCTACACCGGTCTGCCGGTCAAGGTTGACACCGTCCAGTGGGGCGGTGGCTTGGTCGCCACCCGCGTCCGTTTCAAGAACAACGACCTTGAAACCGCCGCGATGATCCATGGCGGCACCGCCCAGCGGTTTGCCGAGCATGACATGCAGCTCGACGAGCACGGCAACCAGATCGCCGACAACGCTGCCGCCACCGAGGCGCTGCGTGGCCGCGTTGCCGACATCGACCAGTACAACATCAAGGGCACCACCAACGTCTATTTCGACACCGGCAAGTGGAACCTGACCCCGGCTGGCGAGGCCGAGCTGTGCGCCGCCGCCGAGCAGGCCGACGCCATGGACAACGCCCTGCTGCTGGTCGTCGGCTACACCGACTCGGTTGGTGACGAAGACTACAACCAGGTGCTGAGCGAGCGTCGTGCCGCCCGCGTGGTGAACTACCTGCAGCAGTATTGCGGCTGGAAGCCCTGGCGCATGCTGACCCCGACCGGCATGGCCGAAGCCGATCCGGCGGCGGACAACACGACCGCTGCGGGCAAGGCGCAGAACCGCCGCGTTTCGGTGAACGTGCTCGTCAGCAAGGCTGTCGACACCGACGAGACGGTTGCGGGCAACTTCTAAGGGTTATCGAGGGGGCAATCGCTCCCTCAAGACCTGACCATAGTCGATTCCGGGAGCCGGGGTTCGCGAACAGCGGGCTCCGGCTTTCCTTTTGCCGCTTTGAGAGGTTAGAAAACCGTCAGATACCGCCCGGCGTGAAGTCGTAACCGGCCTCGCCCAGCGCCTCGCACAAGGTGTCGATGCAGCTTTTCAGATCGTCCGCATCGGTTGAGCGGATCACGAAATTGGCCCCCACCTTGCCCTCGCGGAAGAACGGGTAAGATCCGATCTGGCAGTTTTCGTGGGCCTTTTCGGTCTCGCGCAGCAGGTCGGCGACCTCGCTTTCACCGACCCAGGCGCCAACGGTCTCGCAGATCAGCGGGGCGCCGCCCTCCAGCGAACCGGTCAGCCCGTCGAGCATCTGCGCGGTGATGGCCGGAACGCCCGCCATGATGAAGATATTGCCGTGGCGGATGCCCGGCGCGCCGGACATGCGGTTGGGGATGAGGTCGGCGCCTTCCGGCGTGCGCGCCATCCGCAGCCGCGCCTCGTTCAGCCCGCCGGGGCGGTCCTTGTAATAATCGGCGAGGATCGCCCGCGCCTCCTCATGGATCACGACCGGCAGGCCGAGCGCGGCCGCCACCGCGTCCACCGTGATATCGTCATGGGTGGGGCCGATGCCGCCGGTGGTGAACAGGTAGTCGTAGCGCGCTCGCAGAATGTTCACCGCCTCAATAATGGCGTCCATGTCGTCGGCCACGACCCGCACCTCGGTCAGGCGGATGCCCTGCACCTGCAGCCAGCTGGCGATCTGGGCGATGTTCTTGTCGTGCGTGCGACCCGAGAGAATCTCGTCACCGATGACGATCAGGCCTGCTTTCCAGATCTTGTCGCTCATGCCGCCCTGTCCTGTCACTGTCCTGTCAGTTAGCCGTGGCCGCATCGCCGGCCAGCGCCTTCGCGGCCTGCACCGTGTTGGCGAGCAGGCAGGCGATGGTCATTGGTCCGACACCGCCGGGCACGGGCGTTACCGCGCGGGCATGCTGGACCTTGTCGAAGGCAATGTCGCCAACGAGCTTGCTTTTGCCTGCCGCGCCCTCGATCCGGGTAATGCCGACATCGATCAGGATCGCGCCGGGTTTCACCCAGTCGCCCTTGACCATTCCGGGAATGCCGCTGGCGGCCACGATGATGTCGGAACGGCGCGCGATTGCGGGCAGGTCCTGCGTCTTGCTGTGCGAGATGGTGACCGTGCAACCCTCGTTCAGCAGCAGGATCGCGACCGGCTTGCCGACAATGTTGGAGCGGCCAATGACCAGCGCGTCCATGCCGGTCAGGTCGGGGGCGACCGACTTGATCAGCTCGATCACGCCCGAAGGCGTGCAGGCGACGAGCCCGCGCGAGCCGGTGAACAGCAGCCCGGCATTGACCGGGTGGAAACCGTCGACGTCCTTGGCCGGATCGATCGCCAGCAGCACCTTTTGCGTGTCGATCTGCCTGGGCAGCGGCACCTGACACAATATGCCGTGCACGGACGGGTCGGCGTTCAGCTGGCCGATCAGCGCCAGCAGGTCCGCCTCGCTCGTTTCGGCGGGCAGGCGATATTCGCTGCTGCG
This sequence comes from uncultured Sphingomonadaceae bacterium, assembly GCA_964406535.1. Lineage (GTDB taxonomy): Bacteria > Pseudomonadota > Alphaproteobacteria > Sphingomonadales > Sphingomonadaceae > Alteraurantiacibacter. The sequence continues at coordinate 8,308 of CAYOSE010000031.1, read as the reverse complement.
GATGCCGACGCGCGCGCAGGCCTTGATCTTGTGCCCGACATAGACCTGGCTGGCCGGGTCTTCGCCGACCAGGATGACCGCGAGGCCGGGACGTTCCATCCCCGCCGCAACCATCGCGTCGACCTCCGCCTTGGTCCGTTCGTCCACTTGGCGGGCGATAGCTTTGCCGTCGATGATGTCGGCCATTGGGGGCTTCCTGTCGTGCTGTTTCTGCTGTTCGCGCCGATGCGCTTGCCTGCCACGCCCTAGAGCCTGTTGCCGCGCCTGACAAAGGGAATGGTGCGTCTGCCCACCGCCCTGTTGCCCGGTATTTTGGTGCGCCGGTTCGGCACCGTCCGCTTGCCATTGCCCCCACACTATGGTGTCACGGTCGGCATGATTGCACGCCTGTTCCTTGTCCTGAGCCTTGCCGTTTTCGCCCTTCTGACGCCGCAGGGCGCGCAGGCGCAGAGTGACACGATCGAAGGGCACTGGGATTTCCGGATCGACGGGGTGACCATCTTCCGCTTCGAGATCGAACGCATCGGCGCTGAGGAATGGCGCGGCAGCTGGTCGCGCCCCGACAGCTTCGCCACCGATGGCTATGCGTTCGGGCGGCTGAGCGGCGGGGTCGAGACCATCCAGTCGATGACCGGCATATCCTTTGACGGCAAGGTCGAGCTGAGCTTCGACGACCCGCGGCCCGATGCTATTCCCGACATCTTCCGCTTCGAACAGCTCGATGCGTCGAGGGTGCTGATGACCTATGTCGGCACCAACCTGACACCGTTCTACATGGTGCGGTCGGCACCAGGCGAGCCGATGGGGGGCTGGAACGCGCGCGCGATCTATTCCAGGCCGCGCCCAGACGCTGGCCCCGGCCCCGAGGATGGTCCCGTGCCGGAGGCCGCATCAGAGGGGGCAAGGCCCGTCAGCACCCCCGAACCGGCCCCGCCGTCGTCACCGGCCGTGACCCTGCCCGCGTCACCGGCGGTCTCTTCCTATCGCCTGCCGGGGACGCCGGTTGTGGTGGCCGGCAGCGTTGCCCCGGCACCGCCCGCGCCAGTGCCGGAGAAGAGCGAAACTGCCTCCCAGTCCGCGCGCCGGTCCGCGCGATCGTCCGAACCAGTGCCTGAGCCCGCCCCCGAGCCGGTCAAACGGCGGGTTGGAGCGGACTTCCTCGACGGGATCTGAGACCCGCGCGGTTGCTCCGCCCGCTATCAGCCGAGGTGGCCCTAGGCCTCTTCGTCCGCCGCCTCTTCGTCGCTGGCCTCTTCGGTCGCTGCCGCCTCGGTAACGGGGGACACGATCATCATCGTGCCGTCCTCGGCGGTCAGCACGCGCGAGCCATCGAATTCGGGCGCGCTGACCGAATAGCAGCCGCCGGTTTCGCCTTCGTCGGGGTTCCAGCAAGTCTCGTCCTCGCCAAAGGTCCAGGTGCCGGTGATGCTGGTCCCGTCTTCCATTTCGACGAGATAGGTGCCGTCGTCATTGTTGGTGGTGACGCCCCGCGAACCGTCGGGATAGGAGACGGTCCAGGAACCGAGATAGTCTTCGCGAACGCTGGTCGGTGCCGGAGCTTCGACGGCGACTTCGCTCGCCGCTTCGTCAGCAGAATCGCCACAGGCGGCGATCATGGCCGTGGCGGCCAGGCAAAACATAACCTTCTTCATGCAATCCCCTCCAGATCGTATCACGACCCGCAGCCAGGATATGCATCAGCAAGGCGCGGGTCCTGCCGCGCCCTGTTCTGATATGGATATGTGATCTTGTCTGGGCGCAGGTGGCAGGGTGCGGCAATGATTCGCTTTGTGCAAGGCCTGCGGGGAAAAGGCGGTGCGTAACGCCCAGCCGATGGCCGTTGGCAAAGCGCCGTTTGCTAGCCCTTCCGCGCGCAGGCGATGCACAATGCGGCCTCTGGCCGTGCCTCCAGCCGTCCTTCGGAAATGTCCGCGCCGCATTGCACGCATTCGCCGTAAGTGCCCTGCTCCAGCCGCAGCAGCGCGCGCTGGGTTGAGGCGAGATCGCGCGACAGCACCGCAGCCTGTCCTTCGAGGGACTCGTCGTCTTCCATCTGGATCGCCCGGTCGTTGCTGTCGGCCAGCAGTGGCTCGCCCAGATCGCTCTCGATGCGGGCCAGGCGCTCTTCAATGTCCTTGAGCTGCGCCTCAAGGACGGTTCGGGCTTGTTCGGTATCGGCCATTTCGTTTTCCTCTCTCGGGGCCGACGCATCGTTTGCGGCCCACGCCCGTCATACATCCTGAACACGGCCACGAGTTTGCGCCAAAACAAAGGGGCGCGAGAGCCTCTGCCCCCGCGCCCCTGCCAGTTTGCCTGCCCCACGACACGACCCGAAGGGCGGCGCTCCCCTTGGCCTATTTCTTTTTCTGGCCGGGAATCTTGGCGAGTTTCTTCTTCTTTTTCTTCTTCTTGCCGGGCTTGTCTGCCCCGGCCTTGGCCTTCCCCTTGCCACCGCTCTTGGCTGCCGGTGCGCTTTCCGCTTCCAGCACGGCCTCGGCCAATCGGCGAACAGAGCTGACGCGCGGGCGGACCTCGCGGGCCAGCACGGCGCGTGCCAGCTCGGCCAGCGGCAGCGCGTCCTGGTCGACAACCGACGCGCCGGTATCGTTAGCGGGCGTCGCCGCCGGGGTGGGTGAGGGCTGTCCGGTCATCCCGTCGGCCACGGGCTTGGTCGCCGCATTGTCGCTGCTCTTGCGTCCAGTCGTCATACAATCCTCGAACCTGTTCGGCGCAGCGGAAATTCGCCTGCGCCACAATGCCACTGTCTTTAAACAGTAACATCAGCCGAAAGCCCGCTGCAATGCAAGCGTACCGGTGCAACTGTCACAAAAGTGTCAATAACGCGCGGGTCAGGCCGCAACCGGGGCACCGATCCGGATGGCATGGGTGCAGCCGAGCCATTTGGCGAGGTTCTTGAGGTCCGATTCGACGCTGTCCGACGCCAATTGCTGCCGGCTCTCATCGAGCCACAGCGTCAGCACATCCCCATCGCGTTCCAGCCTGCTGGTCATCAGCGACACCTGCGAGCCTGCACCCAGCCTGCGGCAGAGGCGGATCGCCAGCCCCCAGGCTGCCGCATCGGCCAGCTCTTCCTCGCTCGCCAGCCGTAGCAGGTCGGCGGTCGGCTCGGGCTTGTTGCATGCCCCGCGCAGGGCCGCGCCGAGCAGTGCCCGTCCGCGATGGTCGAGGCCGACCCAGCGCTTGTCCATCGCCCAGTCGAACGAGTGCTTGAGGCGCATGTTCGGCTCCAGCCGCGCCTGTGCCAGGGCCAGCATGATCGCCGCCAGCCGCAATTGTTCGCCGGCACGCCCGCCGCCATGGGCGACCGGCGAAATCCACCCGGCGATCATCGCCGCCAGATTGGCCGAGGCGCCGCGCGGACCGGTAAAGTGGTCGACCGCGACCAGGAACGGGTCGAGCTGCCGCGCGGCCTCCTGCAGCTGGCGGTAGAGCAGGCCTTCGCGCAGGCCCCAGGACGAAAACACGATCCGCTCGGGCTTGAGACTGGCCAGCACGGTCCGCAGCATTGCCGCCGCATCGGGCAGCCCCGCCGCGCGCGAGGATGAAATCCCGCTGATCGGTGACAGCTGGTCGGGCGCCATCCGCGAGAGCTTGCGCGCGACCTTGTCCGCCTCCTCCAGCGAGAGCGAAAAGGCATGCGGATCGGTCAGCGGATATTTCGCCTTGTGCATGGCGAAATTGGCCATTGAGCGCCAGGTGCCGCCGACCATGTACATCGTCCCGGTGTGCGGCGCAGACCAGTCGGCGCTTCTCAGCTCTTGATTAACCGCCTTTCGCAGCGCCGCATCGCCATCTGCCCGCAGGGCCGGCAGACGCAGAGTGCCGAGCGGCAGGCTGATCCCGTGGCCGCAGCGTCCCTGACCGATCTCGACCAGTTCCAGGCTACCGCCGCCAAGGTCGGCGACCACGCCTTCGGCCCCCGGAAAGGCACCGAGCACACCAGAGGCGGCAATCACCGCCTCCTCTTCGCCAGACAGCAGCAGCGGGTCGAGCCCCAGTGCGCGGACCTGATCGAGGAAGGCCGCGCCGTTCCTGGCCTCGCGCGCCGCGGCGGTGGCCACGGTCTGGACCTCGGTAATTTCGAGGTCCTTCAGGATCGAGGCGAAGCGCGCGAGGCCGGCCAGGGCCATCGTCATCGCCTCCTCCGGCAGCAGCCCGGTGGTCGCGAGGTCGCGGCCCAGCCGTGCGGTCACCTTGTCGTTCAGCCAGACAATAGGTGCGCGGCGACGTCCGGCATAGACGACCATGCGGACCGTGTTCGACCCGATATCGACGACGGCCCGGTCCGGACGGTCGGCACCTTCACTGTCCCGTCGCACGAACTTCGCAGCGCTCATGCGGCGCCCTTGCGGAGCGTGAGCTTGGGCACGCGGCTGTCCTTGAGCGCGCCACCCCGGCCCGAGAGCGAGGGGTTGGTCATGAAGTAGTCGTGGCAGTTGAACGGCTCGCCATCGTCCTCGACCCGTTCGTATTCGCCGGTCTCGCCATCGAGCAGCCAGCTCTGCTCGGTATCGAGCAGATTGGCCAGCAGCACCTGGTCCAGTACCTGGTCATGCACCGTGACATTGCCGATCGGCACCAGCGTTTCGACCCGGCGGTTGAGGTTGCGGTCCATGATGTCGGCGCTGGAAATATAGACCAGCGCCTTGTCGCTGGGCAGCGGCTCGCCATTGCCGAAGGCGAAGATGCGGCTATGTTCGAGGAACCGCCCGACGATCGATTTGACCGAGATGTTCTCCGACAGGCCGGGAACGCCGGGCCTGAGGCAGCAGATGCCGCGTACCACCAGTACGATGCGGACCCCTGCCTGACTAGCCTGGTAGAACCGGTCGATCATGCCCTTTTCGCTGATCTGGTTCATCTTCGCCCAGATCGTTGCGGGCCGCCCGGCGCGGGCATGTTCGATTTCCGCGTCGATCGCCTCGTACAGCTTTTCGCGCAGGTTGAGCGGGCTGATCGCCAGCTTCTCCATCTGCTTGGGCTCGACATAGCCGGTGATGAAGTTGAACAGCTTGCCCGCATCGCGCCCCAGCGACGGGTCGGCGGTGAAGAAGCTGAGGTCGGTATAGATCTTGGTCGTCACCGGGTGGTAATTGCCGGTGCCGAAATGGCAGTAGGTGCGGTAGCCGCCATCCTCCTCGCGCACCACCATGCTGATCTTGGCGTGGGTCTTCCAGTCGACGAAGCCATAGATCACCTGCACGCCCGCGCGTTCCAGCTCGCTCGCCCATTTGAGGTTCTGTTCCTCGTCGAAGCGGGCTTTCAGTTCGACCACGGCGGTTACCGACTTGCCCGCCTCGGCTGCGGCACACAGCGCGTTGATGACCGGCGATTGCTGGCCTGCGCGATAGAGCGCCTGCTTGATCGAGACGACGGCGGGGTCATTGGCCGCCTGGCGCAGGAAGTCGACCACCACCTCGAAACTTTCATAGGGGTGGTGGATGACGATGTCCTTTTCGCGGATCGCCGCGAAACAGTCGCCATCATGCTCCATGATCCGCTCGGGATAACGCGGCGAATAGGGCGTGAACTTCAGGTCGGGACGGTCTTCCTTGACCACGCAGTCGAGCCCGACCACGCCCAGCATGCCGGTGGTCTTGGTGACGAAGGCCTGCTGCAGGTCGAGCTTGTCGCGCAGCAATTCCTCGGCCTCGGGATCGAAACTGTCGTCGATCTCCAGCCCGATGACCTGTCCGCGCCGCCGCCGCTGGATCGCCGAGCGGAAGAAGCGCACCAGATCCTCGGCCTCTTCCTCGACCTCGATATCGCTGTCGCGCAGCACCCGGAACACGCCGTCGCCCTTGATCGTGAAGCCGGGAAACAGCAGCTCGGCAAAGCGGCAGATCAGCCGTTCGACCGCGACATAGATCGCCTCGTCCCCGGCCACTTCGCGCGGTACGCGGATGAAGCGCGGCAGCATGGCCGGGACCAGCACCATCTCCACCAGCTGGCTGCTGTCGTCGTCTCGCACGAGGTTGAACAGCGCCCCGATCCCCTGATTGGCGACGAAGGGGAAGGGGTGGCCCGGATCGATCGCCTGCGGGGTGATGACGGGGACGATATGGTCGATGAAATACTGCCGCAGCCAGGCGTCGGCGGCCTCATCAAGCCGGTCCTCGCCCTTGATGTGGATGCCCTGCGCGGCCAGCAGCGGGCGCAGTTCGGCCAGCGCCTCCTGCTGGAGGATTTCCAGCTCGCGCAGCTTGGCGTTGATCGCCGCGACCTGCTGCGCGGGCGTCTTGCCGTCGAGCGAGAGAGTCGCGACCTTGGTCCGCACCTGCCCGATCAGCCCCGCGACGCGGATCATCATGAATTCGTCGAGATTGCTGCCTGAAATCGACAGGAAGCGCAGCCTTTCGAGCAGCGGATAGGCGGTGTTGCGGGCCTCGGCCAGGACGCGCTCGTTGAACGACAGCCAGCTCAGCTCACGATTGAAATAGAGCTCTTCCGGCGACAGGCCTTCCGGGTCGAATTCGGTGCTGGTCGTGACGTCCATTTCTGGCGGATCCCGGTCGGTTACGTCTTGTCGCGCGCGCCCCTGTTAGGCGATCAGCAGACGGGTGCAAGCGCCTTGTCCATGTGGTCACAATCGCGCGAGGCGCGCAACCCAATCAGGCAATATCCGCTGCTTTTGCAATGGCGCTGATCCCGCGTTTGCCATTGCTGCGATCGAGCTGGACGATCACATCGATGACATTGGCGGCATAGGCGATGGTGTCCTCGCGGGTGAGGCCGATGCCGGTCTGCATCACCATCAGCGCCAGCTGTTCCAGCGCGCCGCGCAAGGAATTGGCATGGATGGTCGAGAAGCTGCCCGGATGGCCGGTGTTGATCGCGCGCAGGAACGAGACGCTTTCCTGCCCGCGCAGCTCGCCCAGCACGATCCGGTCGGGGCGCAGGCGCAGCGCCGATTGCAGCAGCTCGTTGGCACCGACCTTGGCCTCGCCCAGCTCGCCCTTGACCGCGACGAGCCCGACGCCATTGGCGCCCGGCAGCTTCAGTTCGGGCGTATCCTCGACCAGCACCACGCGTTCCTCGCGCGGAATTTCGCCCAGCATGGCGTTGAGGAAAGTGGTCTTGCCGGTGCTCGTGCCGCCCGAGATCAGGATCGTCTTGCGCGCCTTGATCGCGGCCCTGAGGTACGCGATCGGCTGTTCGACCGGGTCGGGCATGGCGGCTTCTTCGCGCGGATACAGCGGCCCCGCATCATAGGCGTCGAGCGGCAGGTCGAGCTGGCGGTGGCGGCGGATCGCCAGCGCCCAGTGCTTGCGCGTGGCGGGCGGCCCGCAGAACTGGACCCGCGCGCCGCCGAAGCCCTCGGCGGGCAGCGTCGCGCCGAGCAGCGGATGTTCGCGATTGATGCCCTGGTGGCTGATGCGCGCGACCTGTTCGGCGAGGCGCTGGATCAGTCTGTCGTCGATCTCGGGCGCCTCGATGCATTGCATGCCGGGCTGCGCGGCATCCTCGACCCACACTTCGCCGGGGCGATTGACGAGGATCTCGGTCACCGTGTCGCGTTCCAGCCACTGGCGGAAGGGCGCGAGATAGGCGTCGAGATAGACGCTGCCGCTCACCGCCGGGGGCGCATCGGCGGCGCTTCCCGGTGCGGGTTGGTTCGCTTCGAGCTGGTGGATGGCGGCGCTCATCGTCAAATCGTGGTCAGAGGCTCGGGGCCTGGCTGAAATCGAGGTCGCGCGCGGTGTAGACGCGGATCGGCGCGCCCATGCGGACCCGCACTGTGGGCGGGCGCTGGCCGTCCTGCTGCAGCGCGGTGGTGGCCGCGCTCTGCCCGCCGCCCAGCACCACCGAGGTGCCGCCGCTGGCGATTGTGGTCAGCCCGCCGATCACCGAGAGCAGCATGGCCGAGCCGAAGCGGCTGAAGAAATGCGAATCGACCTTGCCTTCGAGGCCGGTCGTGCCGTCGAAGCTGGTCGCGGGCGAGGCCAGCGCGACAGAAACGCCATCGGGGCGGATCAGCCGCGTCCAGATGACATAGGCACGGCGCTGCCCGGCCTGCAGGCCCGACTGGTACTGGCCGACCAGGCGGCTGGAGCGCGGGACCAGCACGGTCTTGCCGTCGAAGCTCTTCACGTCCTGGCTCACCACCGCGCGGACATAGCCCGGCACGTCGGTGTTGATCGCGGTTTCCAGCACTGCCGGGATCATCGTGCCCTGCGCGACCGTGGTCGCCGGGTTGATGTCCACCCGGGCGAGGGCGGGGCCACCGCCGACACCGCCGATGCGCGCGGCGAAGTCGCCCGCGCCACTGGAGCCGGGCACGTTCGCT
>CAYOSE010000030.1:0-26228 GCA_964406535.1 uncultured Sphingomonadaceae bacterium | reverse complement strand
CAAATAGCCGGAATCCTAACTACCAAAACGGACCACTTTCTGGGGGGCAGGTCAGAGTGCTTTAGCGGCAACCGCAAAAGTCGATCCGGAGCTTGCTGAGTTGCTTCATGCCCTCAAGAAATTTGTGCATAAATCTATGCAATAATTCCTGCGGTGGAGCTTCCTCGCAGCGTCGCTGCGACAATCGCCAGAATATTTTTTCGTGATTGCAGCGCACGATTGTGTAGCCTCTCGCAAAGACTTGCCGGGAGGGCTTATGCACTTTGCAAGTGATGCAAGGACACTGAAGTTTGGTGAAAGACGGTTAAGAACCCCTCTATTGGTGCCCTCGTTTTCCAGTCGTGCTCCACTGAAGAAGGTCGGGGCACCGCTCGCTCAGGACGACATCAACACCTACTTGGCTCAGATGGGAGAGGATGTTGTTGGCCCCGCACTCATCAGCGCATTCGATCTGCACCACGGGAATATTCCCATGCCTGAACCTGAAGCGCCTACGTTTGGAGCTGCTCCGACGTTCTTGGATAGCGGGGGGTATGAGAATTTAACACTCGCAGACGGGAAAGATGAGGTAACGGAAGAGCACTACTTTGAAGTTCTGAAGAGGTGGCCTGAGCGCCTTCCAATTATTGCAGTCAACAGCGACTGCGAAGATGCTGACCTGGGGAAGCAAGTTCAGTCTGCACTCTCGCTCCCAGTAGCTCAGACGAGTGGAAAGCTACTGCTACTGAAACCAGAAAGTAGTTCAAATCCTGACGCTCCATCCGTCGATCTGTCTCCGATAATCGCACAAATCCCCCATCATGTTTCATCTCTGAAAGAGCTGTCAGCAATCGGATTGACCGAGAAGGAGGCAGGAGCGTCATTCGTGCAACGAGTTGCACAGATAAAGTTGCTTCGACAGGTGCTCGACGAATGCGAGCTATCGCAAATGCCAATTCATGTGTTCGGCGGCCTCGATCCACTTCGCACCTACTACTACTTCTTGGCAGGCGCGGATATATTTGATGGCACGAGCTGGCTCAGGTTCGCATTTCACAATGGGCAGGCGGTCTATCTCGATGCACACGCAAGTGTGAAGTATCCAGATGAAGATATTGAATGGGCCGAATGGCTAATCAGACGCCAAAATCTCGGTAACATCGTTCAAATGCAGATTGCGATGAGGTCATTCTTAGCGTCCAACAAACTTGCCGAGCTTGACGTAGATAATCGCTTGGTTCGCAGTCTGTTTTCTGAGGGCGGATGAAACTCTGATCATGAATATCGGGCCAGAGGGTTCACCGCCGTGTGTTCCCAGTTCCTCTTTCAATTCCAAATCTTCGTATGCGATTGCATTGATGTCGAGCGGTTTGGGCTGGAGCGGCGGATGGCGATTGGGCCTTTCCCGTTTCCCGTCCTTTGCCGGTCCTTGTTTTGGGGCAGGTCTTTCGCCCCAAGAGTAAGGCCATATATCTAAGATTCTGATTTTGCTTTAGAAAGATGGTGGGCGCGGCAAGGATTGAACTTGCGACCCCACCCGTGTGAAGGGTGTGCTCTACCACTGAGCTACGCGCCCGCCGGTTGTCCGGGGCCCAGCGGGCCCTCGCGGCAGGGGCGCGCCTTTGCCACGCGCGGCCCCGGCTGGCAAGTGTTTCGGTGACCTTGTTCGTGCAGGGCGCGTGTTGCCGGGTTAGCGCCCGAGCAGCCCGCGCAGCGTGGCCATGATCCCGCGCCCGTGCGTCCGGGGTACCGAGGGCTCCAGGCTCGCGCATTCGAGGCAGCGCGCCTGTCCGCCGCGAACTGCAAACAGCGCCTCCACATCGGCCAGCAGGCGCTCGACCAGTGCGGCATCGCGCGCGGTCGCAAAGGCGATCAGATCGCGCTGGCCGGAGGCGCGGGCATCGCTTTCAGGCGCGCCGGTGATCGAGGTGGCGAGCATGTCGACAAAGCTTTCCGGCGCATTCTCGCCGAGAAAGACCGGCTGCCACTCGCCCTCTCCCAAGCCCGCCTGAGCTGCCGCCCATTCCAGCGCCGCGTCGAGATCGCCGAACTGGTCGACCAGGCCCATCTGGCGGGCGGTACCGCCGTCCCAGACTTGCCCCTGCGCCAGTTCGTCGGCGCGTTCGCGGGTCAGCCCGCGCGCCGTCGCGACAATGTCGAGGAAGCGGGTATATTGCGCGTCGACGCTGGCCTGCAGCAGCGTCTCAGTCTCGGCATTGAAGCCGCCGAGAATGTCGGGCTGGCCGGACAGCGGCGTGGTGCGGATGCCGTCCGCATGGACGTCATACTCGGCCAGCAAGTCCTCGAAGGTCGGGACAATGGCGATGACCCCGATCGAGCCGGTGACCGTCTCGGGCTCGGCAAAGATGCGGTCGCCAGTGGTGGCGATCCAGTAGCCACCACTGGCGGCGATATTGCCCATCGAGATGGCGATGGGGGTGCCCTTGTCCTTGTGCCGGGCCAGCGCGCGGCGGATCGCTTCGGAGCCACTGACCGTGCCGCCCGGGGAATCGACGCGGACTACCAGCGCGGCGAGGTCGTCGTCCAGCGCGTCGTCGAGCAGGGCGGAGATGCGCGCCGCGCCGGCCTCTCCGGGCCCCTGCTGGCCGTCCTGAATGGCCCCGGCGACCGTGATCACCCCGATGCGCTTGTCACCGCTGCCAAAGGCCCCGCTCATGGGGCCTGCAGGGTCGATTTCGGCCAGCCACGGATCGAGCGCGGTATGGGCGAAGGTGCCCGGCTTCTCGTCGAACCGGTCCTCGCCCACCTCCTCGGCCACGCGGGTGCCAAATTCCTCGCGGGTGCCGATGGTGTCGGCGATCCCGGCTGCGACGGTCGCCTGCGCCATGTTACCGTCGCTCGCTGCGATCCATTCGGCCAGCGAGCCGGCGATCAGCTCGATATCGGCCTCTGGGCGGGCCTTTTTCACATGCGCCTGCCATTCCTCCCACAGCGACTGGTAGAGCGGGGTGAGGTTGGCGCGCGCCTCGTCCGACATGGAGCCGCGCGTATAGGGCTCGGCAAAGCTCTTGAACTCGCCCGCGCGATAGACCTTGGCCTTGATCCCGAAGCGTTGCAGCGCCTCGCCATAATAGAGCGTGTGCCCGCCGGGGCCGCGGATCAGCGCGCCGCCCATCGGGTCGACCCAGGCCTCGTCGGCATGGGCGGCCAGCATCAGCGTGTCGTCAGTATAGGCGATGGCATAGGCATAGACCGGCTTGTCCGCCGCGCGGAAGCGGTCGAGCGCATCGCCGATCGCGGCCATGTGGACCTGCCCGCCGCCGACGAAGGTGGCAAGGTCGAGGGCGATGGCCTCGATCCGGTCGTCCGTCGCTGCCTCGTCAATGGCGTGGACGATGTCGCGCGCGGCATATTCGCGGGTGGGCAAGCTGCCAGAGAGCAGCAGGCTGAACGGGTCGACATGGCTGGGCTCTTCCACGACCACGCCGTCCAGTTCCAGCAGCAGCGCCCCCTGGTGGACCAGGCCGGGGCTGGGCCGCGCGCTCAGCAGTGCGAACAGGGCGCTGAAGAACAGCAGCAGGAACAGCAGCGCCAGCGCGTCCTTGATGCCGACCAGCAGCCGCCAGACCTTGCCTGCAAAACCCATTCGTGAATTCCCGTTTGCTGCCCCGGCTCTTTACTGGCCCCGTCTCTAGGCAAAGGCGGTCGAGCGCGCCAGCGCCGTTTTGTCGCAAGATGTGACGGGGGAGGGCCAAGGAAAGCGCTTGAGCGGACGCGTCCCTGCCACTATGCGACCAGCTTTAATGACAGCAACGCCAGACCAATCATCCGGGGCCATGCCGACAGGCCGTTACCCCGTGGGTGCCCGCGCCTTCGCGCATCGCGACCTGATCGCGATCGGAGCGCTTGAGCGGCACGAAATTCTCTATCTGCTCGACGAGGCCGAGCAATGGGTGGCGCTGAACCGGCAAGCCAAGAAGCATGTCGACCTCCTCTCGGGGCTGACGATCATCAACGCCTTCTTCGAAAACTCGACCCGCACGCTGCTGTCGTTCGAGATCGCGGGCAAACGGCTGGGCGCGGACGTGGTCAACATGCATTCCGCCACCTCCAGCGTGAAGAAGGGCGAGACGCTGATCGACACGGCGGTGACGCTGAATGCGATGCGCGCCGACGCCATCGTTATCCGCCATGCCAGCAGCGGGGCGGTCGGGCTGATCGCAAGCAAGGTCGATTGCCCGGTGCTCAATGCCGGGGATGGCAGCCACGAACACCCGACGCAGGCGCTGCTCGACGCGCTGGCGCTGCGCCACAAGCTGCGCGAGCGGGGGCAGGCGGCGGATGACTTCACCGGCCTGACGATCACGATCTGCGGCGATATCCTGCACAGCCGGGTGGCGCGATCGAACATCTTGTCGCTGACGGCGCTGGGGGCCAGCGTCAGGGTCTGCGCGCCGCCCGCGCTGATGCCCGCCGGGATAGAGGCGCTGGGGGCGGAACCTTTCGTCGATTTCGATGCCGCGCTGGCGGGGGCCGATGCGGTGATGATGCTGCGCCTGCAGAACGAGCGGATGGACGGCCAGTTCATCCCAAGTCCGCGCGAATATCGCCATCTCTACGGCCTCACGAGCGAGCGGCTGGCGCTGGCCGCGCCCGAGGCCATCGTCATGCATCCGGGTCCCATGAACCGGGGGGTGGAGATCGATTCCAATGTCGCCGACCTCGCGGGCCGCGCGATTATCACCGCGCAGGTGGAAATGGGCGTGGCGATCCGCATGGCCTGCCTCGACGTGCTGACGCGCCGGACGCGCGGTGTCCCCGGCTGGGCGGATGGAGAATGGGTGTGAAGCAGCAGCAGCCCATCACCATCACCGGCGGGAAGCTGGTTACCGCGAATGGCGTCGCCGAGGGCAATTTGCGCTTCGCCGAGGGGGAGATCGCCGCTCTCGGCGTCACCCCGCAGGAGGGGGACGAAATCGTCGATGCGCGCGGGGCGCTGGTCGTGCCCGGCCTCGTCGACCTGGGCGTGTTCGACGTCGACAAGCCCGCGTTCCATTTCGGCGGGATCACCCGCGCCGGGCTGATGCCCGACCGCTCGCCGCCGCTCGATCTGCCTTCGCGCGTGCGGTTCGTCGCGCAGAGCGGCAAGCCTGATTTCTGGGTCCATCCCTTTGCTGCTGCCACGGTGGGGCTTGAGGGCAAACAACTCGCTGAACTGGCGCTGATGCGTGAAGCCGGGGCCAAAGCGGTGGCGACCGGGCGCGGCTGGATCGCCGATAGCGGGGTGATGCTGCGGCTGCTGCAATATGCGGCGATGCTGGGCCTGACGGTGGTGGCCCATGCCGAGGATGGCGGGCTGGCCGGGCGTGCGGCCGCCAGTGCCGGGGAGATGGCGACGCGGCTCGGCCTGTCCTCAGCGCCTGCCGAAGCTGAAACACTGGCGATTGCCCGCGACCTGACGCTGGCCGAGCTGACCGGCGCGCGCCTGCATTTCCGCCAGGTCACGACCCGCGCCGGGCTCGACCTGGTGCGCGCGGCCAAGGCGCGCGGGATCAAGGTCACGACAGGCGTCACGCCTGCCCATTTCATGCTCTCCGATCTCGCAATGGGTGGGTACCGCACCTTTGCCCGGCTCTCACCACCCTTGCGGAGCGAGGACGACCGGCTGGCGGTGATCGAAGCGATTGGCGACGGCACGATCGACGTTATCGCCTCGGGTCACGATCCGCGCGGGCCGGAGGACAAGAACCTGCCCTTTGGCGATGCAGCGCCGGGCATGGCCGGGGCCGAGACGCTGCTGCCGATGGTGCTGACGCTCGTGCGCGATGGCGTGATCGACATGGCCCGCGGGTTCGAACTTGTGGCTGCGGCCCCGGCGCGGCTGCTGGGGGTCAAGGCGGGGTCCTTGGAGGCCGGTTACGAGGCGGATGTGGCGCTGGTCGATCCGCAGCGGCCATGGGTGGTCGATCGCGAGATGATGGCGGCGGCGGCAGGCAATACGCCGTTCGACAAGCAGCCAGTCGAGGGACGGGTTACTGCCCTCTGGAAAGGCGGCGTAGCTGTAGAGCTCTAGATCCTGTTTCAGTATCACTGAAACAGGTGCGGCACCGGCCCGCTCCCCCTCCCCCTCCCGACCTCCCAAAGTTTATCCTATCGGGAGGTTGGGAGGGGGAGTGGGCTGGCACCGAGCCCACGAAGGGTCTCTCCTTCGTGGAAATAAAAAGGCGACCGCCTCCGCGTGGGAAGCAGCCGCCTTGGGGGAAATGTCTTGCGGTTTAGCGGCGCGCGAGATGCACGTTGCGCTCGACCGCACCCGGCAGCGGGCTCGCTGCGGCCCAGGTGATGCAGCCGCCATTGCCGCTCGACTTGACGCGCCCGCACATCGAAGCGGCGGTCGCGGCGTTGTAGCCGCCAGCCGACACGCGCCAGTAGCGCTTGCCGCGCACCACCGCCTCGGTGATGACCATTTCATGGCGGGCCAGCTCGGGATAGCGGCTGACATAGATGCCCCAGGCGCGCTTGGCCCCGGCCTCGGTGGTGAAGCTGCCCAGCTGCACGAGGTGCGTGGGATCGGTCACCGCAAGGTCGGTTGCGGCAGCACGCTGCGGCGCAGGCTTCGGCGTCGGCTTGTCGGCGCGCGCCGTGCGAACCGGGGTAGAACGGGTGGGCAGTTCCTGCACCACCGGCTTGCTGACGAACTGGACACTGTCCTGACGCACCGGCGCGCCGGTCGGGGCCGGAGCGGGCGTTTCGGCAGCGGTCACGACCGGTGTGCTGACCGGCGCATCGATCTTGGCCGGTGCTTCGCTGGTGGCAGCGGGCAGGGCAACGCGGACCACCGGCTTGTCGGTGACCGCCGGGCGTTCCTCGGCAGAGGCGAACAGCGGCGTTTCCGGATAGTTGGCCAGCGCCAGATAGGTCGGCATGCCAGCGTCCTGCTGCCCGGCCGGAATGTCGAGCAGCGCGGCGACGCGGTGCTGGTAGGCGAGCGGGTGGGTGAGCTGGGCCCATTCCTCCATCCGCGCATCGACTTCGCCGGCGGGGACGTCCTGCTCGGCCATCAGCCGCGCTTCACGCCAGCGACCGGCCAGCGCATAGGAATAGGCGAGGTTCTGGCGCACCTTGGCGGTGTTGCCGCCGCCACGAATCTCGTTGCCGAGCACGTGCACGGCACGGTCGGGCTGGCCAGCCAGCGCATAGGCGAGGCCGAGGTCGGCGGTCGCGATCGTGCCCTGATTGCGGTCGAGCACGGCAGCGGCCTCGGCGAAGCGGGCGCCGCCGGTATAGGCCAGCGCCAGCGACAGCGCGGTGCGCGCGCTGTTGTCGCCCAGTTCGATGGCTTCGTTATAGGCGGTCGCGGCGGAGGCGAAGCGCCCCGCGTCGAGATAGGCGTTGCCCGCCGTGGCGCGATAGCTGGCGTTGCGCGGCTCGGCCTCGATGGCGCTCTCGGCGAAGGTGATTGCGCGCGAGGTCTGGCCCTTGGCGATGGCCGTTTCGGCGGAGGCGGCAGCGACACTGGCCGAGCCGGAGCCGGAGCCGGTGAGGGCGCAGCCGGACAGCAGCGCACCGGCCATGGCGGTGCCGGCGGCGAGACGCAGCAGGCGCGAGTGACGTTCGATCGAGTACATGGCTTTCCCCTCAGGCCTTGTTGGAGCCGTTCTTGCCAATCTGCTTGGCAAGGGCGTCGAGTTCCGGAATGTCGGCCAGCAGGCGATCGAGCGCCTCGGTGACGATCTGCTGGGCGCTCTGCCCACGGATCGTGCCGGCAAGTTTCAGGCGCAGGTGGCGCTCGGCGTCGAGGCGCAGCGTGAAGGCGGCACGGCGGCCCTGCTCCACGGCGCGGCGGCGCTGAACGCTGGCGCTGTCCTTGGCGATATGGCGCTGTGTCGGCGCATGGTCGCGATGGCCGGGGCCAGGGACGACGACGGCTTCCTCGGCTTCTTCGCCGTGGTCGTTCCAGCCGAGCAGCGACTGGCTGTTGCTCAGGTCCTCGAAATCGTCGGTCACGCCATTGCAGCGCGCGTCGGGACCGATGGCAGCGCGCATGGCGGGCTTGGCGCCGCCCTTGCGGGCGAGCAGCAGCGGTCCGAGCGAGGCGACAGGCTTGGGGTCGGCCATTGTGCCCTCCACCGTTTACTGTGCGACGCGGCGGCCGAAGCCGCCTGCCTGCGCGTGGCCGACGCGGTTGCTCGCGACATGCGAGCCCGGCGCGGCAAAGACGGTGCGGCGGAAGTTCTTTTCCAGCCGATCGGCAATGTAATGCCACAGCGCGATCACTTCCTGTGCGCTGCGCCCTTCGGGCTCGACTTCCATGACCGTGCGGCCATCGATCATCGAGGCGGCGAAATCGGTGCGGTGGTGAACGGTGATCGGGGCGACGGTGCCATGCTGCGACAGCGCGACGGCGGCCTCCGAGGTGATCTTCGCCTTGGGGGTGGCAGCGTTGACCACGAAGATGAGCGGCTTGCCGGCGCGTTCGCACAGGTCGACCGTGGCGCCCACGGCGCGCAGATCGTGCGGGCTGGGGCGGGTTGGAACGACGATCAGCTCGGCGACCGAGATCACCGACTGGATGGCCATGGTGATTGCGGGCGGCGTGTCGATTACCGCGAGCTTGAAGCCCTGCTGGCGCAGGATCGCCAGATCGTTCGCGAGCCGCGCGACCGTGGTCTGGGCGAAAGCGGGATATTCCTCCTCGCGCTCGTTCCACCAATCGGCGAGTGAACCCTGCGGGTCGATATCGATAAGCACGACCGGCCCGGCGCCTGCGCGCTGAGCCTGCACGGCCAGGTGACCGGCCATCGTGGTCTTACCAGAACCACCCTTCTGCGATGCCAAAGCCAAGACGCGCAACGCTGATACCCCTTATCCAGCTGGACCTGTAAAAATTTCTGTTCTCAAAGTCTTCGGACCTCGGCTTCGCAGACTACCGTTTATATCGGGTTAATTTGCACAGCTGCTTGCGTGGCCTGTTCCAGCGGGTAATCCGGCGGGGTGAGCAGCGCCCTCCGAGAGAATAACCCGGCCCCGGTTGCACGCGGCGAGCGGATCGCCGCGCTCGATATTGTTCGGGGGATTGCCTTGCTCGGCATCGTCATCGCCAATGTGAACGGCTTCGCGCAGCCCAGCGTGGCCTATTACTGGCCCCCGGCGCTGAGCGGCGGCGTCACGAGCGAGGATGCGTGGTTCTGGCTGGCGCAGCTGACGCTGATCGACGGCAAGGCGCGGGCCCTGTTCGCCATGTTGTTCGGGGCGGGGCTGGTGTTGTTTGCCGAGCGCGCTGCCGAAAACGAGGGATCGGACAGCGCCGCGATATTCAGGCAGCTGCGCCGCCTGTTCTGGCTGGCGCTGTTCGGCCTCGCGCACTTCTACCTGCTGTTCGAGGGCGACATCCTGTTTGCCTATGCCACCGCCGGCCTGTGCGCGCTGGTAGCGCTCGGTATGCCGGGGTCGTCGCTGGTAACACTGGGCCTGCTATGGGGCGTGGCCGGGGCCCTGCTGCGGATGGCCGACTATGCCCCGGCGGCGTTGGTCGAAAGCGGCGGTGCGATGATGCCGGGCGGCGATATCGAACCTTTGCGAATCTGGTGGGAGACACAGCTGGCCGACGCGGCGCGGCAGGCGCAGGTCTATGCCAGCGGCAGCTATGGCGACGTGCTGCGCTGGCGCGTGGTGGAGGAGAGCAGCCGGCTTTATTGGGCGGTGCTGGTCAATTTCTACGAGACCATACCGCTGATGCTGATCGGGATGGGGTTCTACCGGCTGGGCCTGTTCTCAGGCGGGCTGGGCGGGCGCCGGGTCATGCTGGTCGCCTGGGCAGGTGTGGCGCTCGGGCTGGCGCTGAATTTTGCGGCGGGGTGGTACGTGATGCGGGGCGGCTTCCCGCCTTTCGCCACCCAGCTGGCCTTTTTCGGGTTCTCGATGCTGTTCAACCTGTCCTTCGTCGCCGGGGCCATGGTGCTGCT
This sequence comes from uncultured Sphingomonadaceae bacterium, assembly GCA_964406535.1. GTDB lineage: Bacteria > Pseudomonadota > Alphaproteobacteria > Sphingomonadales > Sphingomonadaceae > Alteraurantiacibacter. Next base: position 16,323 of record CAYOSE010000030.1, on the reverse strand, counting down.
GGCGCATTGGGCCCAGCGTGTGCCGGACGGGTGGCTGGCCGCGCGGCTGGCGACGATGGGCCGCATGGCATTCAGCAATTATATCGGCACGTCGCTGGTGCTGATGCTGGTCTTCCAGGGCTGGGCAGGCGGGCTTTACGGGACGCTCGACCGGGTAGGGATGGTGCCGGTGATCGCGCTGGTCTGGGCACTGATGTTCACCGCCTCGCGGCTGGTGCTGGCGCGCTGGCGGCACGGTCCACTGGAATGGGCGTGGCGCTGCCTGACCTATTGGCGGTTGCTGCCGCTCAGGAAATAGCCGGATGATGCGCCTGAAACACTGAGAGCCCTTCACATTTTTGCTTGCTAATGCAACCCATTCGCATTAGCTTGTGAGTCCATCGAGAGGGAATCGCCACGCCACCATGTATGTCTGCATCTGCAATGCTATCCGCGAAAGCGAGTTGCGGCAGGCTGCGCGCCGCTGTGGCGGCGATGCCGAGCAGATCTATGCCACGCTCGGCAAGCGGCCCGATTGCCGCCAGTGCCTCGACGAGGCCGAAATGCTGATCTTCGAGGAACGCGAACTCAGCAGCGCCAGCGTCGCCGCCTGACGGCAAGCGCCCGCAGCCTCCTGCTTCGCATTTGCAAGAGCGCGAGTTTTTCGCCCTGATTGCCGGTTTGAGCGACTCTGGCCCTTGCCAAGCACGCTGACCCGCGCCCACTATGGCCCCAGGTCTGGCACTGGAGGCGGCATATGAAGGGCGACAAGAAGGTCATTGAGTTCCTCAACAAGGCACTCACCAACGAACTGACCGCGATCAACCAGTACTGGCTGCATTATCGCGTGCTCGCCAATTGGGGCGTTTCCAAGCTCGCGGATTACGAACGGCACGAATCGATCGACGAGATGAAGCATGCCGACATGCTGGCCGACCGGGTGCTGTATCTGGACGGGCTGCCCAACTTCCAGGCGATCCACAAGCTGAAGGTGGGCGAGAGCGTCGAGGAAATCCTCAAGGCCGACCTCGCGCTGGAGATGGAGGCGATCCCGCTGCTGAAGGATGCCATCGAGCATTGCGAGAAGGTCCGCGACTATGTCAGCCGCGAACTGTTCGAGCGCATCCTCGAAAGCGAGGAAGAGCATGTCGATTTCCTGGAAACCCAGTTCGAACTGATCGAACGGGTGGGCCTCGCGAACTACATCCAGCTCAACAGCAGCGCCGTGGGCGAGGGTGGCGACGACTGAGCAATCCTTCGGCTGGTTGCGATCAGCGGAGGAAGATCAGGCGGGCGCGCTGACCCGCCAGTAGCTGCCACGCGCGCCATCCTGCCGTTCCAGCCGGGCGAGGCGCTTCGAGCCCTCCCAGACCTCGGCCGTGCGGCCATTGGCATTCATTTCGGCGACGAGCAGTGCGGTCGAGATGCTGGGCACCTCGAAACATTGCGGCTGTTCGGCAGCCGGGTCCAGCGACGCATATTCGAGTCGATACGGGTGCATCGGTCTTCTCCCCTCGCAAGTCCGCGGATCGGACGAACAAGCGACCTTTCGATAACGCGCTATTGCTGCACGCTTTTGTAATGTGGCGCGATTTTATCTTCAGCCGAACGGGTTTTTGGGGCTCTTTAACGTGAGCCGCACCGGAACCGAGCCGAAGCCCAGATCGCGCCTGATTCCGTTTAGCAGATATCGCTCGTAACTGGAAGGCAGGTCGCTCAGCCGGGTGCCGAACACCACGAAGCGCGGCGGGCGGGAACTGGACTGGGTGATGTAGCGCAGCTTGATCCGCCTGCCGCCGGGGGCCGGGGGCGGATTGGCGGCCAGCGCCTGGTCGAACCAGCGGTTGAGCAGCGATGTGGGCACGCGGGTACTCCACGCCTCGCGCAGGGCGAAGGCTTCGGCGAGCAGCTGGTCGAGCCCCCTGCCGGTCAGCGCGGAGACGGGGACCAGCGGGACGCCCTTCAATTGCGCCAGTCCTTCGTCGAGCGCCTTGCGGATGCCGTCCATCAGGTCGCGGCGGTCCTCGGCCACGTCCCATTTGTTGACCGCGATCAGCAGCGCGCGGCCTTCCTCGATCGCGATATTGGCGATCTTGAGGTCCTGCAGCTCCAGCCCGCGCGTCGCGTCGAGCAGCAGCACCACGACCTCGGCATAATCGACCGCGCGGCGGGCATCGAAGACCGAAAGGCGCTCCAGTTTCTCGGTGACCTTGGCGCGTTTCCGCATGCCCGCCGTGTCGATCAGGCGGACCGGGCGCGCCTTGCCGGTGTCCGGGTCGGTCCATTCCCAGTCGACCGCGATGGCATCGCGGGTGATCCCGGCCTCGGGGCCGGTCAGCATCCGGTCCTCGCCCAGCAGGCGGTTGACCAGCGTGGACTTGCCCGCATTGGGCCGTCCGACAATGGCCAGTTGCAGCGGCGCATCGGGATCGTATTGCTGGTCGAGGCCGCCCTCATCCTCCTCGCCGGTTGCGGCAGCGGCGGCGGCATCAGCAGCGATCGCGGCCTGAGCCTCGACGTCGAGCTCGTAGTTGTCGGCCTTCTCGCCGATCAGCGGTAGCAGTGCGCCATAAAGGTCGGCCACGCCCTCGCCATGTTCGGCGCTGACCGGGATCGGATCGCCCAGGCCAAGCGTGTAGCTTTCGAGGATGCCGCTCTCGGCGCCATTGCCTTCCGCCTTGTTGACCACCAGCACGACCGGCACGTCCTGCTCGCGCAGCCAACGGGCGATTTCCTCGTCGAGCGGGGTCAGCCCGGCGCGCCCGTCGATCACGAACATCGCCGCGTCAGCACCTTTCAGCGAAACCTCGGTCTGGGCGCGCATCCGGCCCGGCAGGCTGGACGGATCGTCATCCTCCCACCCGGCAGTGTCGACCGCCTCGAAGGTGAGGCCAAGCACGCCGGCCTCGCCAAAGCGGCGGTCGCGCGTGACGCCTGGCTGGTCATCGACCAGCGCGATGCGTTTGCCGACGAGCCGGTTGAACAGCGTCGACTTGCCGACATTGGGGCGGCCGATAATGACCACCTGAGGGCGCTTGGGGATATTCATGGATAAGGGTTGAAACTCATTGGTCGCGAGAGCCGTGATGGCGTGTTTGCGGGATGAAATGCGAGGAGAACCGCGCAACGCGGGGCTCGCTCCCCGGGTAAGCGGTTCGACGGTGCAGTTGGCCCGCAAACCGGCACCGGAACGGCTTGGCTGGAATGGCCAGGGACTTTGTCACTCGCTTGGTCAAGAGCACCACTATTCCCCTTCGCTCGCTTCGTGTCCTTGGCCATTCCACCTCAAGCCACGTCCACGCGACCACCGGGTTTCAACCCTACTGCTCGGGTGGCCTTGTGTGCCGCTGAAGGCAAGCGGAAGCTACCAGCTGCCGGTGTTTTCCATGCTCGCCCAGGGTTCGCGCGGGGGCAGGGCGTCGCCCGCCTGGAGCAATTCCACGCTGATCCCGTCGGGGCTTTTGACGAAGGCCATGTAGCCGTCGCGCGGCGGGCGGTTGATGGTGACGCCGCCGTCGGCTAGTCGCTGGCAAGCGGCGTAGATATCGTCGACGCGGTAAGCGAGATGGCCGAAATTGCGCCCGCCATCATAGCTTTCCGGCGCGCTGCCGTCCTCGGGCGGCCAATTATAGGTCAGCTCGACCTCGGCCACGCCTTCCTGGCCCGGTGCGGCCATGAAAATCAGCGTGAAGCGGCCCTGCTCGCTCTCCATGCGGCGCACTTCCTCAAGGCCCAGCAGGCGGAAGAAGGCGATCGTCGCGTCCGGGTCGGCGACGCGGATCATGGAGTGAAGATAGCTGATCATGGGAAGGCTCTCCGGGTCGGAATGTGCCCGAGATATGTGCGCTGACGGAGCGTTCAACCCGAAGGCCGCAAAAGCAAGAGGCCCACGCCGTTTCCGGCGCGGGCCCCCTGTTTGTTTCGCTGATGCGGGGCCTTAGAAGCTGGCGCCCAGCGTCAGGACCACGGCATCGTCGGTGAAGTTGTAGTCACCCGGGGCATAGTCGCCTTCGGCACCGATATAGGCAACGCCAACCGAAACGACTTCACCCAGGGCCAGGTCCGCACCGACCGACCAGTCGAAGGCATTGCCGTCGTCGGTGAAGGTCAGGAAGCCATCGGTGTAGCCGAGGTGGCCCGACAGGCTCAGCGGGGTGCCGGGGATGCCGACGCCAACGTCACCGTAGATGTAGAGGTTGTCGGTGCTGCCGAGCGAATCCTGCTCCGGCGCATAGGCAACGCCAACGGTCAGGTCAGCCGGACCCATGCCGAAACCGACCGAGCCGTAAACTTCGAGGTAGTCGAAGTCGCCCGCACCCGCATTCGGGTACAGATAGGCGAGCAGGCCGACATCGACGCTGATGGCGCCGAATTCACCGGCCCAGCCGCCGTAGACGTCCAGCTCGGTATGGCCGTAGCCGACGGTGTCTTCGTCGAGCGAGGAGCCCCAGGTGCCGATGTAGAAGCCGGCGGGCAGGGCTGCGTCAACGCCACCCTGGATGGCAATGTCGCCGCCCGACAGGTCGACGCCGCGGAAACGATATTCGCTGACGATGGCAGCGTTGCCGGACAGTTCGACGTCCTGCGCCATGGCGGGAGCGGCAACGAACGCGGAACCGGCGAGAACAGTGGCAGCCATCAGGCTGCGAACGGACGTAAGCATGGGCTATTTCCTTATTGCTTTGAAACTCTTTAGGTGCCTCATCCCAACCTGCGCGTTTGCGGGTCCAGCCTCTGTTCTTCGGGCCAGTTTGCCGCAATGCATGCAAGAATCTGCACATGCTTGGTGCAGTGCACAAGGTTTATTGCAGCAAATGTGACCAAAACGACCTAATGTGTGGATTTTCTGCACCACATCCCCCGGGGAGGCGGGCGCCGTGGCCGATGATCCGGCAATTTTCGCAGCGTGTTTTTTGCCGATTCCAATGCCTGCTGGATTGGGATAGAGAAGGTCATACGCTCCTATGCTGCAGTTTATTCGCAAATTCTTCGCCGATGAAATCGAGGTGAATCGCGCCTGTGTCCCGGTGGGGCAGCGTGTCTATGCCGTGGGCGATATCCATGGGCGCGCCGACCTGTTTGCCGCGCTGATCGACGCGATCGAGGCCGACGACCGCTCGGCGCGCGAGGCGAAGACCACGGTGATCCTGCTCGGCGATCTGGTGGATCGTGGCCCGGACAGTGCCGGTGTCTTGCGGCTGGCGCGCCGCTGGCAGGAACAGCGCAATGTCCGCATCCTGTTCGGCAACCACGAGGAGATGTTGCTGAAAAGCCTCGATAGCACCGACATCCTGCGGCATTTTCTGCGCCATGGCGGGCGGCAGACTGCGATCAGTTATGGTGCATCGCGCAATGCCTTTGCCGATGTCACGACGGAAGAGGCGCAGCGGATCCTGCGCGACACCATTCCCGAGACGGACCTTGCCTATATCAAGAGCTTCGAGGACATGATCCGCATTGGCGACTATTTGTTTGTCCATGCCGGGATTGACCCGGACAAGCCGCTCGACGCGCAGTCGCCCAGGGACCTGCGCTGGATTCGCGAACCGTTCCTGTCGTATGCCGGGGCTCTCGAAGGGGTCGTGGTGCATGGACATACGATCTGCGAAGAGGTTGAGGACACCGGCATCCGGATCGGGGTCGATACCGGCGCCTATGCCAGCGGGCGGTTGACCGCGCTGGTGCTGGAGGGCAGCCAGCGCCGCTATATCGAGGCGGTTGAGCACGAGGATCGGACCATCAGTGCTGGCTCTCGCGAAGTGTCGGCCTGACCTTTTTCCACTGACGTGGAAGCGGCACCAGCCCACTCCCCCACCCGACCTCCCAAGGCATTATCCTGTTTGGGTGGTCGGGTGGGGGAGTGGGCCGGTGCCAGATCAGTTTCAACGAAATTCGAAAAGCTATGCCAGGGGGCCTCATAAGCCGGGTTCTGTCCTGCAACCGGTATCAATAAAGACCAGCGCCGCAGGGGCAGCCATTCATCTGGGCCGGGCGTTGCCGCGCGGCTCTAGCAGCCAACCCGGGCCTCTCGGGGCGAAGCGCCCCTGCCGGTGAACCGGCGCGAGGCCCCTATTTGGCCTTGCTCCGGGCGGGGTTTGCCGTGCGGTTTCCGTTGCCGGTCACCCGGTGCGCTCTTGCCGCACCCTTTCACCCTTGCCTGTGCCCCCAACTGACGAGCAGCGCGGGCCATTGGCGGTATACTCTCTGTGGCACTTTCCCTGAGCGCCGACCCGAGGGCCGACACCCGGCGGGCGTTACCCGCCGCCCTTGCTTCGTGGAGCCCGGACTTTCCTCGCGCTTCGAAAAGCACGCGGCTGCCCGGCCCCCTGGCACCGCCCATCTAGTGCGCGTCGTTGCGCTTGCCTAGTCCATGCTGCCTAGTCGCCTTCGCCGCCAATGCCCTTGAGCGATTCCTCCGGCGCGATCACAAAGCGATAGAGGACGGCGCCAATCGCCGCGCCGACCAGGGGGGCAACCCAGAACAGCCACAGCTGCCCGACCGCCGCCGTCTCGGCATAGAAGGCAACGCCGGTCGAGCGCGCCGGATTGACCGAGGTGTTGGTGACCGGGATCGAGATCAGGTGGATCAGCGTCAGCGCCAGCCCGATGGCAATCGGCGCGAACCCGCCCGGCACCTTGGGCGAGGTCGAGCCGAGGATCACGATCAGGAACCCGGCGGTCAGCACCACTTCGATCAGCAGCGCGGACATCATCGAGAACCCGCCGGGCGACAATTCGCCATAGCCGTTTGAGGCGAAGCCGCCGGGCGTCCAGTCCGGCACACCCGAGGCGATGACGAACAGCATCCCCGCCGCGCAGAATGCACCGATGACCTGGGCGACCCAATAAGGCACCATTTCGCCCCACGAAAACCGCCCGCCGATGGCCAGGCCCAGCGAAACCGCCGGATTGAAGTGGCCGCCCGAAATGCCGCCGACCGCATAGGCCATGGTCAGCACCGTGAGGCCGAAGGCGAGCGAAACGCCAGCAAAGCCGATCCCCAGTTCAGGAAATGCTGCGGCGAGTACGGCGGAGCCGCAACCGCCGAAAACCAGCCAGAATGTGCCGACAAATTCGGCCGCCAATTTACGCATCATATTGCTTCTCCCACCTGCTTGCCCGGAAGATTACCCCAGCTTCGGCGATTGCGGAAGCGGAGTCGGCACCTGTCAGCGCGCCAGCCCGCGGTCGCGGTCGAGCAGCAGCTGGAACAGGATCGCGCGAATCTCGCCGTCGATCTCGCCATCGATGCGCTCGGGCCGCCAGCGGCGCTGGAACGCCTCGACCGCCTTGTGCCCGTCAGTGATGTCATAGCCGAAGCGTTCGAGCGCGAGGTAGAACGCGCCGTCATTGTCGAACGGATCGCCCAGCTCCAGCTTTTCCGGGCGCGGCAGGCACAGGCGATATTCGGCCAGCCGGTCCCACGGAAACAGCTCGCCCGGATCGATCTTGCGTGCAGGCGCAACGTCCGAATGGCCCACGACATTGGCGCGCGGGATGTTGTGGCGTTTGACGATCGAATTGAGCAGCGGCACCAGCGCCTCGAACTGGGCGTTCGAAAATTCGCGATAGCCCAGCGCATGGCCCGGATGATCGAGCTCGATGCCGATACTGGCCGAGTTCACATCCTTGTGCCCGCGCCAGTAGGAAAGGCCCGCATGCCAGGCGCGCTTGCTCTCCTTGACGAGGCGGATGACCTCGCCTTCCTCGGTGATCATGTAATGCGCCGAGACCTTGGCTTCCGGATCGCACATCCGTTCCAGCGCGGCCTCGGCCGGCTTCATCTCGGTATAATGGAGCACAACCATCTCGATCGGCAGCATTCGGTCGTCCCAATTGGGCGAGGGCACGTCGCGATGGATCAGCTCGTTCTTCATCCGGCGAGGACTGCCATGGGGATGACCGCGCCCAGCACCAGCGTTTCGGGCGTAGCCGCATATTGCAGGCCGCCACCATGCTGTTCCACCAGCTGGCGGATCATGTAGGCGGGCGCGGTGCGGCCGGACAGCTCGCCAGCTTCGAGCGAGCCATCGAGCGCCTTGCCGACATTGGCGTCGAAGGCGATCTTGGGGCCCGAGGCGCTGATGGCGATCTCGACATTTTCGCCGCTGGTTTCGGTCCCGACGGCCAGCGTGCCGCCGCGGATCAGCGCGTCGAGGCCGATTGCACCGAGATTGAGCAGCACCTTCACGGCGGGCTTGGGCAGGGTGGTTTCGGCGGTCGCCCATTCGAGCTTGACCCGTTCATTGCCCGAAACCAGCGCAGCCAGAACGCCGCGCGGCTCCTCCACCGGCACATCCTCGCCGAAGCCGCCAGCAGCCCCGAAGGCGAGGCGGAAGAACTTGAGCTTGTCGGCGCTGATCCTGGCGCTCTGTTCGAGCAGCTCGACACAGCGTTCGCGCATTTGCGGGTCGTCCTCGCTGGCGAGCAGTTCGAGCCCGTTATTGAGCGCGCCCACGGGGCTCAGCATGTCGTGGCACAGGCGCGAGCAGAGCAGGGCGGCAAGATCGAGGGAGGTAGGGGCAGTCATCGGTAAGGGCGCAAATCCAACAGAATGGAACACATGGAACACGGTCCTAGAACAGAAAAACCGTGCTTGCGCCACCGCTTATCGGTTGGGTGCAGGACAGTGTGCGACGTATCGAAGGGCATGGTTGCGGCCTAGGCTGGCGGACAAGTGTAGGAAACGGCGCGAAATCCTTCGGGCAGGTCGTGCCAGAACCTTGTCTCGCCGTCGCTGCCGATGATCGCCCAGATGCGCCCGTCGCCTGCGGCCATGGCGCGGTCGGTGTTGGAGGGTTCAGCGGGGCCTGCCGGGTGCGAATGGTAATAGCCAAGGACTTCAGGGCCGCCGTCGCGCGCGGCGCGATGCGCGTCGATTAGCGCCTGCGGATCGATCTCGAAATGGGTTGTGGGGGTGGGGTGAGCGTTGCGGGTGGGCAGGATGGCGGTGATCTGGCCGGCCTCGCCCAGCAGGATGCCGCAGCATTCATGCGGTGCGGCGCGGGTGGCTTCGCCCTGAAGCGCGTCCATAAGGTCGGGCGTGATGGCAATTCGTGGTTCGACAAGCTCACCGCGAACGAATGTCTCCTCGAAAGCTTCGCAAATCTCCCGTTCGTCCTGAGCCTGTCGAAGGACGAAACCAGACCGACCTTTCGCCAAGCGGGAAATCTCGTCCCAGCGCCCCTCAATCAGGGCTTTCTTCTTGGCCCTGCTCCATCCCTTTATCTGTCGTTCGGCCTGCAATGCCTCATGTCGTGACGGGAAGTCTTGCGACCAGACGAGGCGAATGGGCCTGCGATTGATCGTGTAGCCACGCAGTCGACCATGCTGATGATCCGCGATGCGATTTTCCAGATGATCGGTATGGCCGGTGTAATAGGACCCATCGGCGCAGTGCAGGATGTACGCCCAGAATGCCATTACGTGAGTCTAGCGCCAATTCGTCCTTCGACAAGCTCAGGACGAACGGGGTAGAGGGTGTCATGTGCAAGAATGACCAAGCTCAGGGCGGACGGAATTCCAGATGAATAACCAAACCCTCACCGGAACGCTTGGGGCATCAGGTCGCCTCGACAAGGTGCTGGCCGAAGCCAGCGGTTTGTCGCGCGAGCGGGTCAAGGCGCTGATCGCGGCGGGCAAGGTCGAGGTGGCAGGCGCGGTGGCGAGTACACCCTCAAGCAAGGTTGAGGAAAATTGTCCCTATCTCATCCACTTGCCACCCCCGGATAATCCACAGGCTTCTCCACAGGATATCCCGCTCAATATCGTGTTCGAGGACGAGCACCTGGTGGTGGTCGACAAGCCCGCCGGGATGGTCGTCCACCCCGCGGCAGGCAATCCGGATGGCACGCTGGTCAATGCGCTACTGCACCATTGTGCGGGTCAGCTTTCGGGCATTGGCGGGGTGGCGCGGCCGGGCATCGTCCACCGGATCGACAAGGACACCTCGGGCCTGCTGGTGGTCGCCAAGACCGATGCCGCGCATGAGGGGCTGGCGCGCCAGTTCGCCGACCATTCGATCGAGCGGCTATATTACGCGCTCGTCAACGGCGTTCCCAAGCCCGCCAGGGGGCGGATCGAGGGGCGGATCGGGCGCTCGGACGCCGACAGAAAGAAAATGGCGGTGCTGCCCAAGGAATCCTCGCGTGGCAAACACGCCGTGACACATTATAACACGGTGCAAGTCATGGATTCCTGTGCACTGGTCGAATGTCGCCTCGAAACCGGTAGAACACATCAGGTACGTGTTCACCTTGCGTCAATCGGTCATGCGCTATTGGGAGACCCGGTTTATGGACGCGCCAAGCCCCACCTCCGGCCGCTGCTCCAGCGGCTCGGCTTCGCCCGCCAGGCACTGCATGCTGCGGTGCTGGGCTTCGTCCATCCCGTAACCGGTGAAAAAGTTCGCTTCGAGAGCCCTGTTCCTGCGGATATGCAGGAACTGATCGACGAAGCCGGTCATTCCAATCGATGAAATGCACCCTCGACATCGAATTGTTCTGCTAAAGAGGGTTTGTGGCCGCCAAGGCCGGGTGCCCAGCAGGGGCCCGTGAAACGCGGTCGACGCGAAGAAAGGTTAGGGAAATAGTGAGCAGCAACCGACCCAGTGTCCCGGCGCTCAGCGGAGAGCAGAGCCTCAACCGCTATCTCGCCGAAATCAAGAAATTCCCCGTGTTGACGCCCGAGCAGGAATATATGCTCGCCAAGCGTTATCGCGAGCATGAGGATCCCGATGCCGCCGCGCAGCTGGTGACCAGCCATCTGCGCTTGGTGGCCAAGATCGCGATGGGTTATCGCGGCTACGGCCTGCCGGTGTCCGACCTCATTTCCGAAGGCAATGTCGGCCTGATGCAGGGCGTGAAGAAGTTCGAGCCCGATCGCGGCTTCCGCCTTGCGACCTATGCGATGTGGTGGATCAAGGCGAGCATCCAGGAGTTCATCCTGCGCTCGTGGAGCCTCGTGAAAATGGGCACCACCGCCGCGCAGAAGAAGCTGTTCTTCAACCTGCGCCGGATGAAGAAGCAGCTCGAGGCCTACGAGGATTCCGACCTCCACCCCGATGACGTGGCGAAGATCGCCAAGGATCTGGGCGTGCCCGAGCAGGAAGTCATCAACATGAACCGCCGCATGATGATGGGCGGCGATGGCTCGCTGAACGTGCCGATGCGCGGGGGTGAAGAGGGCTCGGGTGAGTGGCAGGACTGGCTGACCGATGACCGCCCGTTGCAGGACGTGGTGGTGGCCGATGCCGAAGAGGCCGAGGTGCGCCGCGAAATGCTGGTCGAAGCGATGGATTCGCTCAATGACCGCGAAAAGCACATCCTGACCGAGCGGCGCCTGACCGAGAACCCGCAGACGCTGGAAGAGCTCAGCCAGGTCTACGACGTCAGCCGCGAACGTATCCGCCAGATCGAGGTGCGCGCCTTCGAGAAGCTGCAAAAGGCAATGCAGCGGATCGCGGGCGAGAGGCTGATGCCGACAGCGGCGTAAACTCGAATGATCACCGATGCCGGGCAGAGCTTCCACGCCTGTCCGGCATTTTGCTGTTCGGTCCCGCAGGGATCGCAAGGCCGAACGGCCGCCCGCAGCCGCTCCGCAGCGCAAGCGGAGGAAAAGCGGCGAGGAAAGCCAAGTGAGCGGATGCGAACGCCGGCGCTTGAGGCTAAAGAAGAGAAATGATCGCCCGCATCGCCCGCTGGATTGCCAAGGGGATCCTTGCCTTCGTCGTCATCAGCGTCCTGCTGGTGGCGATTTATCGCTTTGTGCCGGTGCCCTTCACGCTGACCATGGCGATGGACGAGCGCCCGATTACCAAGGACTGGACCCCGCTGTCGCGGATCGACCGCAACATGGTCTCCGCCGTGATCGCGGCAGAGGACAGCAAGTTCTGCGCGCATGATGGCTTCGATACCGAGGCGATCGAGCAGGCGCTGGAGGAGCGCGCGCGGGGCGAGCGGCAGCGCGGCGCCAGCACGATCAGCCAGCAGACGGCCAAGAACGTCTTCCTGTGGCAGGACGGCGGCTGGTTCCGCAAAGGGCTGGAGGCGTATTTCACCTTTCTGATCGAGACCGCCTGGCCCAAGCGCCGGATCATGGAGGTCTATCTCAATGTCGCGGAGACGGGACTGGGCACCTATGGCGCGGAGGCCGGGGCGCAGCGTTATTTCAACCACTCCGCCGCGCGGCTGACGCGCGACGAGGCGAGCCGCATCGCCGCCGTGCTGCCGAGCCCGAAAACGCGCGAGGCGGTCAATCCCGGCGGCTTCACCCGCCGCTATGGCAATACGATCGAGGCCCGCATCGGCGTCGTCCGGCGGGACGGGCTTGACGCCTGCGTCTACGAATAGGCTTCGCGCGGGTCAGAAGCTGATCGGCTGGGCATGCAATTGCTGCCCCTCCGCATTGAGCAGGCGCATGGTCAGCTTGCGCGCTTCCCAGTCGATGTCGATCAGGCCTGAATTCGCTTCCCGCACCATCGGGAAGGCGCGCAGCGCATCGGGTTCTTCATCGGCTGGCGACGAGGCCGGGCCGGACGGCTTGTTGAGCGAGGAGGAGGTGAACTCCCAGATCGTTTCGCCGCTGCCGGGCAGCGTATCGCGATAGAATGCCGCGCGATGCCGGTCGCCCGAAAGGATCACCGTCTCGCCGCCCGCACGATTGGCCAGCATGTCGAGCAGCCGCGCGCGTTCCTGCGGCATATTGCCCCATTTCTCCCAGCCATGCGCCTGTGACAGCACCTGGATGGACGAGACGAGGATCCGCAAGTCCGCAGGCCTGGCCAGCTCGGCCTGCAACCACGCCCATTGCGCCTCGCCCAGCATCTGCGCGGCAGGGTCGGCACTGGCCATGTAGCGACCGGGGCGCGGATCGCCCTCCGGCAGGCGGGTGAGGGCGGAGCGGAAGAAGCGCGTATCGAGCATGATGAGCTGCACCTGCCGACCATCCGGGCCGATCATCACGCTGTCATAGGTGCCGGGATGGGCACGTACGCGCGGCGAGCTGTCCCAGAAGGTTTCGAACAGCGTCTCGGTCGATTGCTTGTAGATGAAGTCGCCGCCGCCATCATTGGGGCCGAAATCGTGGTCGTCCCACACCGCCAGCATCGGCACGGCCTGCCGGAAGCGGGCGAACTCGTCATGTGCGGCGAGCGTGGCGTAGGAATTGCGGAAACTGGCCAGGTCCGCGCCGCCATCCCACTTCGCATCGCCATAGACATTGTCGCCCATGGCAATGAACAGCTGCGGGTGCAGCGCGGCAATCGGGCCCCAGAAGGCCTGGCTGTCCTCCTCCCCGATACAACTGCCGAAGGCCAGCCGGACGAGCGTCTGGCTGTCGTCGAGCGCGACGCCCGGCGGGGCGACAGGCAGGGCTTCGATATCGGCTTGATCGGTCTGCGCGCTGGCCGCATGCGGCACAGCGAGCATCGCGCCCGCCAGCGCCAGGCCAATGTAGCTGCCAGAGGATTTAGGCCCTGCCATCGAATTCTCCTGTGCCATGCGCCTGCCCTAGAAGACGAATGCGACGGCAGCATTGCTGCGGCGAATTTTGGTGCGCGCCTGTGAAGGGATTGCAGCGGGCTGCAGGCGGGCTAGGTATGGTGCATGGGGCTCGGACACTCGCACACGCACGAAACGGGGCACGACCACCCGCATGACTACGCCCACGGTCATCAGCATGGTCACGGCCACGTCCATGCCCCGGCCGATTTCGGGCGCGCCTTTGCCATCGGCGTGGTGCTCAATACCGGCTTTGTGCTGGTAGAGGCGATTTACGGCTTCCTCTCGGGCTCGATGGCGCTGGTCGCCGATGCCGGGCACAACCTGTCAGACGTGCTCGGCCTGCTGATCGCCTGGGGCGCGAATATCGCCTCCAAGTGGCCCCCGTCGGCGCGGTTCACCTATGGCCTGAAAAGTTCCACCATCCTGGCCGCCTTTGCCAATGCGATGCTGCTGCTGATCGCCATCGGCGCGATCCTGATCGAGAGCATCCGCCGCCTGCTCTACCCGGTCGAGACCGAGGGCTGGACGATGATCTGGGTCGCCGGGATCGGCATCGTCATCAACACCGTTACCGCGCTGCTGTTCATGCGCGGGCGCAAGTCGGACCTCAATATCCGCGGCGCGTTCCTGCACATGGCCGCCGATGCGCTGGTCAGCGTGGGCGTCGTGGTGGCGGGCGCGGCGATCCTGCTGACGGGCGCGGTGCTGATCGACCCGATCGTCAGCCTGCTGATCGTGGCGGTGATCGCCTGGGGCACGTGGGGGCTGCTCAGGGACAGCGTGAAGATGAGCCTCGCCGCTGTGCCCGATGGCGTTGACGAGGCGGCGGTGCGCGCCGCGCTTGGTGCACTGCCGGGCGTGGCGGCGGTCCATCACCTGCATATCTGGCCGATGTCGACTACCGAGACCGCACTGACCGCGCACCTGATCATGCCCGAGGGGCATCCGGGCGACGCGTTCCTGCAAGAAACCGCGCACCGGCTCGAACACGATCACGCGATCGGCCACGTAACCCTGCAGATCGAGGTCGAACTGGGCGTGACCAAGGAGGAGGACTGCCGATGAGCGAGGAAACGATCCGCGAGGGTGGCTGTGCTTGCGGCAATGTTCGCTACCGGGTGCGGGGCGAACCGATCTTCGTCAACAATTGCCATTGCCGGAAATGCCAGCAGCAGACCGGTTCAACGAGTGTGGTCAACGCCTTCTACGAGAGTGAGCGGCTGGACCTGCTTGCCGGCGAACTGACCGAGCACGACGTTCCCGCAGGTAGCGGCGGGCGGCACATCATCTGTCGCTGCGCCAGATGCGGCAGTGCGTTGTGGAGCCATTATCCGCGGCTGGGGCGGCTGGGGCTCGGCCTTCGGGCCGGTACGCTCGACGATCCGGACGGCGTGACGCCCGACGCGGTCATCTTCACCGAAAGCAAGATGCCTTGGGTCGCGCTACCCGAGGGCATTCCGCATTTCCCGCAATATTACGACTTCCGCGAGGTGTTGCCCGAGGATCGGCAGGAGCGGCTCTTCGCGCTGGCGGCGCGGTGCAAGGCGGGCGAGGGCTAGCGCCCTTTTCCTTTGAGCGCAGGAAGCGGGACGCATTCCCGCTCTTCGCGATCTAGCGCGGGCCTCCAAACCAAGGAGGCCCAAATGAAATTGCTTGATCAGAAAGCCATCATCGTCACCGGCGCCAGTTCGGGCATCGGCCTCGCGGCGGCCAGGCTGTTCGCCCGCGAGGGCGCGCGGGTCGTGCTGGTTGCGCGCAACGCGGTGGTGGTAGAGGACGTCGCGAGAGGGATCGTCGCCGAGGGTGGACAGGCCGTGGCCTGTCCCGGAGATGTCAGCGAAGAAGTAACGCATGCCCGCGCCGTCACCCTCGCGCAGGAGCGATTCGGGCATCTCGACGCGGCCTTCAACAATGCAGGCACTGTTGGCGATATTGCTCCCTTTGCCGATCAGAGCATCGCCAACTGGAACGCGGTGCTGGCGACCAACCTGACCGCCGCTTTCCTTGCCGCGCGGGCGCAGATACCGGCCATGATGGAGAGCGGCGGCGGATCGCTGGTCTTCACCTCCAGCTTCGTCGGCAATAGCGTCGGCCTGCCGGGCATGGGCGTCTATGGCACAGCAAAGGCGGGGTTGTCGGGGCTGGTGAAGGCGATTGCCGCCGATTATTCGCATCGCGGCATTCGCGCCAATGCGCTCGTCCCCGGCGGGGTCGATACGCCGATGGGCGGCAGTGAGGAGAACAAGGCCTGGGCCGCCACACTGCACCCCATGCGCCGGATCGCCCAGCCCGAGGAGATCGCGCGGGCCGCGCTGTTCCTGCTCAGCGATGCGTCAAGCTTTGTTACCGGCGGGCAGCTCTGGGCCGATGGCGGCAACGCCGCGACCAAGATCCAGGCAGCGGATTGACTGAAGGCTGCGTGGCCTGACCTGATTGGCTGAGGTCAGGCCCGTAACTGCGGCGAACTCAGGCCGCTTCTTCTTTCTTCTTGTCGTTGTCGTTGCCGAGTACGCGGACCGGTTCCTTGCGGCCTTCCACGACTTCGCCGTCGACCACGACTTCGGAAATACCTTCCATGCCGGGCAGGTCGAACATCGTGTCGAGCAGGATACCCTCGACGATCGAGCGCAGGCCGCGGGCGCCGGTCTTGCGGGCGATGGCCTTCTGCGCGATCGCCTTGAGCGCGTCGTCGGTGAAGGTCAGCTCGACCTCCTCCAGCTCGAACAGCTTGGCATATTGCTTGACCAGCGCGTTCTTCGGCTCGCGCAGGATCGTCACCAGCGCATCCTCGTCGAGGTCGTGCAGCGTGGCGATCACCGGCAGGCGGCCGACGAACTCGGGG
>CAYOSE010000029.1:0-26497 GCA_964406535.1 uncultured Sphingomonadaceae bacterium | reverse complement strand
CGCAGAGCGACAGCCTACCTCTGACTGCCGCCAATCTTTGCAACAGAGCCCGCCGGATGATTATCGCGGCCTCACACCGCTGATTTACAGCCACGTCAATCCTTATGGCCGCTTCGACCTCGATCTGAATAGCCGGATCGATTTTGGGCGGCTTGCTGCCTGACCGGGGCCTTTCCGCTCGCACCATTTGGGTGCACCCGAACGTGACGATCGGAAGTGACATATACGACATGTCACAAAAGGGTGGTTCCGTCACCAATGTTACTGTACGAGGGCAAAGCCACCCTAATGTGACGGATTTGCCCATGACCCGCGTCGGCTACGCCCGCGTCAGCACCATCGACCAGGATCTCGACATCCAGGTTGCCCGGTTGAAGGCAGCGGGCTGTGAAATCCTCCGCTCCGAAACAGGCTCGGGCGCATCGCGCACTGGACGCACGGAGCTTGAGACGATCATGCAGTTCCTGCGCGCCGATGACGAACTCGTCGTCCTGCGTCTCGATCGGCTCGGTCGCTCCACACGCGATGTTCTCAATCTGGTTCATGAACTCGACCAGAAGGGAGCCTCATTGCGGGTGCTTGAGCCGGAGGTGACGACGGCCGGAAGCATGGGGCGGATGGTGATCACCATTCTGGGCATGGTCGCGGACATGGAACTGACGTTCATCAAGGACCGGCAGCGCGCCGGGATCGAGGCGGCGCGCGCCGAAGGCGTCTACAAAGGCCGGAAGAAAAACATCGATGACGATGAAATCCGACGCCGGATCACCGCCGGCGCGAGCAAGGCCAGCGTCGCGCGCGACCTCAAGATCTCAAGAATGACCGTCTATCGGGCGCTTGACGTCATTCCTTCAAGGATCGGGCTGCCGGAAAAGCCGCCTTCTGTCACCATCGCCCTGCATCTGACCATCGAGAACTTCAACAAGCATGGTCGTGGCAGAAAGCCCGCTCGCGAGCGCATTGAGGCGATGCTGGAGCGGGATTACCAGATGCAAAAGACCGGGAACTGCGATTACACGCTGACCGTCGCCTATGATCAGGGTGCCGATGGCGTCAGCCTCGATGATGAGATCGCATCTCTCCAGACAGAGATGTTCAACATCGCAGAGAGCTACAGGTGCTCGATCGAGACCGATGTTTACGAGATTGGAGGACAAGAGCGAGCCTGGTAGATCGCCATGTTCAATCTTTGTTCTTCAACATGGCCAAAATCGCAGCTTCGGGCCGACTGGGCCCTATACCCAGCGCCTGTTCTGGGATCTGGGCGGGGATTCTTCGCCCTTCCGTAACATCGATTTCATGCCCGAACTTTTCTACCTGCTACCGGCCGTATCGAAGGGCACATTGGCGTTCGGCGGACAGGCGGGGCTGCGCCATGAGTCCAACGGCCGCGATGGGTTGGCGTCGCGCAGCCTCAACACCCTCTATGTCCAGCCTGTGGCGACGATACCGATCGGAGACTACAAGCTGTCGCTGGGCCCGCGCTACTCCTTCTATGTCGGTGACCTTGAAGACAATCCGGATGTGAAACGCTATCGCGGCCACACGTCCTTGTTCGCGGAGTTTGGCCGTGACGACGGGCTGCGACTGACTACCAACAGCCGCATTAATTTCTCGTCGGGCAAGGGCGCAATAGACGCTGAGCTTTCCTATCCGCTGGACAAGATCGTTGACACCAACCTCAACGTCTATGTCTTCGGCCAAGCCTTTGCTGGCTATGGCGAAAATCTGCTCGATTATGACCGCAAGGCGACACGACTGCGGCTTGGGGTCGCTATCGTCCGCTAATCCGGAACCGGGCAGAATCTATCGTAAGGTAGCGGGCCCGGCGTTGGACGTCCCCTTACCCTGATGCAAAAGTGATTTATGCATCATCGGAAGGCCAACGGCGTAAGAGTCTGTTTGAGAATTCATGAGATGATCGGGAGATTGCCATGTTACGTATTTTTATTGCTGCCACTACTATGGCAGTCTTGCTTTGGTCGCTGCCTGTATCCGCTGAAGAAATCCCTCGCTGCTCCTCCTCGTCTATTCCCGCAGCAGACAAGGCGCGCCTCACGGCGGAATACAAGCGGCGGTTTCTGGCTGAAGGGAAAACCAAGGCCGATGCCTGGGCCGGTGAGCAGGGAAGGCGCCATCGCGAAATCATGGAAAGGCAAGGTATCTGTCCCCCACGCGAACCGGCGAATAGCCAAGCCAATTCAGCGCCCCCGCCTCGAGAACAACCGACGAGCAAAAACCGTAAAAAGGGCAAGTGTACCCGTACCGTCTGGCAAACTCGTCATATAGCGAGCGCAGGTGGAGGCCCAATGAATACGATTAGGGTGCCTGTCTGCGTGAACTAAGCGAGCGACAGCAATGCTGGTGTGTTCGGTTATCCCGCCAAAGGGCACACAGGAAAAGCTCTGGTGCGAAGTCAAAAGTTTCGCATCAAACCAAAAGCCGCGCTTTTCCGTGCCCTTCCCTGATGCAAAAATCTGATGCAGAATCGCGCCATGATTTACGGCTATGCGCGCGTCTCCACCAACGGCCAAGATTTGGCCCAGCAGCTCGCCCAGCTTGAGGCGGCGGGCTGCGCGAAGATCTACCGCGAGAAGATCAGCGGCGCGTCGGCCGAGCGGCCCCAGCTCAAGCGCGCGATCGGCGCGCTCGATCCCGGCGACGTGCTGATGGTGACGGCGACCGATCGCCTCGCCCGCAACACGCGCGACCTCTTGAACATCCTCCATGCGGTAAAGGAGGCCGGGGCCGGCTTCCGCTCGATCGCCGAACCGATGGTGGACACGACCTCGCAGCTCGCCGAAGTTGTGATTGCCGTTCTAGGCGTCGCGGCCAGCTACGAGCGCCAGCGGATCGCCGAGCGCACCAGCGCTGGCCGCGCCCAGGCCAAGGCGCGCGGGGTCAAGTTCGGCCGCAAGAGCGCCCTCACCCCGCACCAGCAGGCCGAGGCGCGGCGCAAGCTCGACGCAGGCGACACCCAGCGATCGGTCGCGGCGCTGTTCAACGTCAGCCAAGCGACGATTTCGCGGCTACAGGGGTGATGAGCGACGCCCCCCGCCCTCTCTGGCGTTGATTTAGGCGGCGATCGCCGGCGCACATTCCCAGCGCCTGCCATGCCAGCGGAATCCTACCCGCTGCGCGTTGCTGATCGCTGGCGGCTCGCCCTTGCGCCAGAAGGCGCGCATCTTTGCCTGATCGTCAAGATGAGCGTCGGCCACGATCGCGCGCGCGGCCTGGATGAACTGCCCATGCCCGAACACATAGACCAGCGAGGCGGGCGGCATGGCGGCGAGCCGCGCCAGCGCGGCCTCGCAGCGCCGGAGCAGGGTGGCGAAGCTCTCCGCCCCTTCCCCGTCGCAATAATCAGGATCGGCCGCGCTCCAATAGCGTTCGAGGTGCGGCATCCGCTCCGCGCTGCGCGTGCCGTTCCAGCGCGCCGGTTGCAGATAGGTGAACTCCTCTATCGGCCACACTTCCACCGGCACGCCGGGAAAGCGCGCGATCGTTGGCGCAGCCGTCTGCTGCGTGCGGGTATAGGGCGACGTGACGATGAGCGCGGGCGCTTCTATCCAGCTCGCCGCGACTTCGCGTGCCTGTTCCTGGCCCAGCTCCGTCAGCTCGATCGCGCCGAGATCGTGGCAGGGCACGCCGGCGTTGCCGGTAGATTCGCCGTGGCGAATGAAGATTACGCGCATGGCTATTCAAACAGTTCCGCATGAGTGCCGGCGCGCACGAAGTTCACCAGATTCCCCTCAATCGTATAGATCAGCAGGAAATCGCCGCCGATATGGCACTCGCGATGATCGCTCCAATCGCCTTTCAGCGGATGATCCAGCCATTCCGGGCCTAACGGCGCGTCGTTGGCGATGAGCATCATCATCGCCTCCTTGAGCTGTTTCATGTTGTAGCGCCCGCTGCGCGACAGCCGCTCCCAATCCTTGACGAACCTTTTTTCGTAGGACGCCTCTCTTGGGAACGCCGCCCGCTTACTGCTGGCGGGCTTCTTGGTCGAGGGCATCGAACATTTCCTGGGCATCGGTGAAACGGGCGCGGCGAGCCTTCATCGTCGCGCGGGACGCCTCGATCGCGGCGCGCGTCTCGGCGTTCGGCACCTTCAGCTCGAACGGCAACGCATGATCCTTGGCGACCCGCGTGAGGGTCATGCGGACCACATCCGAGACGGTCAGCCCCAGCTCGGCCAGCACGGCGGCGGCTTCATCCTTCAATGTTTCGTCGATGCGCGCGCGCACGAAAGCGGTAGCGGCCATTGGAACCTCCTTAGTCAAGCCGATAATGTAGCTCAGTTGAGCAACAATTTCAATCCAGGCTAGGGGGCGGCGCCTGCCGCTGGCGCGGCACCGTGGCCCTACTCGCTTCGTTCCCCAAGCCCGCAAGCGGTCTTGGCCCAAGGTGACGACCCACATGGCGGGGGCGAGATCGCAAGCGGGTCTCGCTTCATGGTGCCGGCGTGCGCCGGCGTCGATCCTGTTTGAAGGGGGAAAGGCGGTCCCGGCCGCCTCTCCCCCGCAACGGGATTAGACGGGGCCGTGCCTCGCTGCGCTGCGGCCGCACCACCCCCATCGAATCCCGCTGCCCCCCTCTCTCGCCGGCGTTCTTGGGCGTCCGTGTTCCGGCCGATGGCATGGCCATCGCCGAACAGGCGATTTGAAGGGAGTAAGGACGATGACCCACGAAACCCGCGAAAGCTGGCTCAATGCGGTGGCGGCGGGCATGGCCCCGCTGTTCGAGGTGCTGGACGCCCCCCTGCCCGACCGCGTGCGCGTGGCGATCGGCTTCACCAGCAGAGGCGCGAAGGCCAAGGCGATTGGCGAGTGCTGGGATAATCGGTTGAGCGCGGACGGGCATTTTGAAATCTTCATCCGCCCGGACCTGGCGCACGCGCCCGACGCGATGCCGGCGCAGATCGCAGCCATCCTCGCGCATGAGCTGGTCCATGCCGCTGTCGGCATCCCGGCAGGGCATGGGAAGACGTTTAACGGGTCGCCCTTGGGCTGGGGCTGGTCGGGCCGATGCGCGCCACCACCCCCGGCGAGGCGTTCCTTGCGGCCATCGCGCCGATCCTGGAGTGCGTTGGCCCCCTCCCCCATGCCCGTCTCGACACGGACGGGGAGTCGACCGCGCCCAAGAAGCAGAAAACCCGGATGCTCAAATGCGAGTGCGCGACGTGCGGCTATACCGTGAGGACCGCGCGCAAATGGCTTGAGCAGGCCGGAGCGCCGCTTTGCCCGATCGAGGATCACGGCCAGATGGAGCATGAGCCGCTGGACGATGACGACGCCGAACCGGAGGAATGATGCGGCGCGCTTTCGTCATTTCAGATTCAGCGCCTCCCTATCGTCATTTCGGGAACGACAGGGCTTCCCCTCCCGGTCTATTGTGTATACAAGTATAGGATTATACGTGTAGGAGTGTAGCATGAAGGTTCTCGCCATTCTCTCACAGAAAGGCGGCGTTGGGAAAACGACGCTCGCGACCTGTCTGGCAGTCGCGGCCGAGCAGGCGGGCAAGGTCGCCGCGATCATCGACCTGGACCCGCAGGCGACGGCCTCGTTCTGGAAGGACGTGCGCCAGCTCGACACGCCCGCCGTGGCGTCGATTCAGCCGGTGCGCCTGCCCGCTATGCTCAAAGCCTGCGAGGACGCCGGCACCGATCTTGTCGTGATCGACGGGGCGGCGGTCGCGCGCGACGTGGCCTATGAGGCAGCGCGTCACGCTGATTTCATCCTGATCCCGACTAAGACGGCCGTGTTCGACACGATGAGCATGACGCACACCCTCGACGTGGTGCGCCAGCTCGACCGCGCCTTTGCCGTGGTCCTTACCTTCGTGCCCCCGCAAGGTCAGGAAACTGGCGATGCGATTCAGGCCGTGGCGGAGCTAGGCGCGACGGTTTGCCCGGTGACGATCGGCAACCGCAAAGCCTTTTTCCGCGCCCAAGCCGCAGGCCGGGCCGTGCAGGAGTTCGAGCCGCATGGGCCAGCGGCCGACGAAATCCGCCGACTATACGAGTATACAAATATACGCCTATACAATCAGGCGGAGGTGGCGTGATGGCGAAGGGCGGAAACAGTCTGCAAGCGGTGCTGAACCGCGCCAAGGCGGACGGAGACGCGGCCCCGGCCCCAGCGTCGGCGATCGAGCCGGTAGACGTGACCCGCAAGGCCCCGCCGAGCGGCCGACAGGGGACCAAGCTGATTGGCGGGCATTTCCCTCCCGAGGTCAGCACGCAGCTTCGCATTATCGCGGCCGAGGAAGGGACGACCGTTCAAAGCCTGCTGGGCGAGGCGCTGGACGACCTGTTTGTGAAGAAGGGAAGGGGGCGCATCGCCGGCTAGTATAGATGTATACAATTATACACCTATACATCTATACACCTATACTAGCGCAAGGGGGCAGTCTTGTGCTTGTTGCGACAGAAGCCGATGAAGGCGGCGCGGGGGCTTTTCAGTTCCGGCCGCCCGCTGTCGATCCACCATGACACCCATTGGTCATAGAGCGCGTAAACGTCATAGCCAGGCGCAACGCTCTTGGCGTCGTGGAAGCCTTCGGGGTCGATATAGGGCCGCTCGGGTTCCGCCTCGATCGCCTCGACCGTATCCAGAGCCTCGCGATTGCGGAACGTGACCGTATCGCCGTTCATTTCCACGGCATAGTCGGGCAGATGATCGTGCGCGACGAGATCGCGCAGCATCGAGCGGAACACGCGCAAATGGCTACTCGCGCCGGTCTTTTTCTGTAGCGTTTCGACCGAGATCGACCATTTTTCCTGCGCGCCGCAATGCTTGCGCGCCAGCTCGTAGATACGCCGTTCGAGCGGCTTGCGGAGGCGGAAATAGTCGCGATGGAGCGTCAGGACGCTGCGCCCCTCAACCATCTTGAACAGCCAGTCGGATAGCGTGACCTTGATTTCCGACATTTGGCCGGAGCGGGTTTGCCGCACGATCCGCCATTCATTGATGAGGCCGAAACCTTCGGTGATTTCCTCGCCATCGGCCTTGATATTCGTGGTGATCCGCGTCCCCGACAGCCGCTCGAACGCGCTCCGCAGCCGGTCATAGCCGTCGCCATCGGTTTGCCGGTTGGTCCACACCAGTAGATCGCGAGCAGTGAGGTGCAAGGTGCGGCTCGGTCGCTCCCCCTGGTTCATCTTCCCGATGAGCTGGGAGATGCAGTAGATCAGAATATCCTTGTCGTGGATCGTCGCCAGCCCTTTGACGCTGGGGACGATTTCGAGCTTGTTGCCGTTATGCTCATAGCGGAACACGCGCCGATCGGGCTTGGTCGCGAGCGAGAAAATCGGATGCTCCATCGAGGCCATGTCATCCTTGGGGATGGCGTCGAGAACATCGCAAATGAACAGATCGGGATCGGGGTAGCGAACAGGCAGCAGGGGAGGGCGTCCCTCCGCGCCGTTCGGGGTTTCATTGACGGCAAGCGGGAGTTCGGGGTTTCGTTGACGGGTGATCGCGATTCGGGGTTTCGTTGACGCAGATTCGGGGTTCTGGAGTCACCAGATTCGGGGTTCCGTTGACGCCGAGGGCAAAAAAACGCCCGATTATTCTAATATTTTCAGTTGCTTATGAAACCGCCAAAATCCCGTAACACGACTCTTTAACCCATATATTAACACTAGGCCGACCTGTGGATAACTTTAACCGCAGCGCCCACTCGACGCCGGATCATCGTGGTTTCACCCACCAGCGTCCCGCCAGATCGAACAACTTGTCCTGATTTTCGGGACAGAGGCAGCATGATCCACTCGCGCCGCGCTACCGGCACCGGTCAGAGGGAAGAAAAGCGCCGCCTCTTGGGGGCTTCGCCCCCGCCGGCTCGCGGCCTTCGGCCGCCCCGGATCGCTTTGCGATCCTCCCACCCGGCATCCCCATGATGAGCCGGCTTCGCCGGCACGCTTTTTGCTAGATTGAGGATCGTTTAAACGCCCCGCTTCTATCGACACCACAGCGCCAGCGGCACCGTCGCAATTGGCTTTCCAGGAAAGCCAGGCGGATAGGGCGGTGATCGAGCCGAGAGGGCAGGGGAGGCGGAAACGTCGCAGCAGGGGCGATTTCCGGGCCGCTGGGCTTCATTCTGGACGTTTGGCAGGCCGGGGAGGGTCCAAGCGGCAATGGCGCTCTACGGGCTTCCCATGCGGCCGATTTCTGGAAAGCTAGATCCTCGCGAGGTCGGGGATCGAAACGGCGAGCCTCAAGGTTTGTGCGCCAGGCAACGATTTCACGGATTTGGCCCCGAACATTGCTGCGGGAGAGGGCGGAATCCTACGCCAAGAGCCGGCAGGGCAGGGCGCGGAAAGTCCGCTAAACAACGCCAAGGGCGAACAGACGGCGAACATGTATATTTGTATACGCCTATACATTCGCGCCTAGTGGCGCGTCCGCTTCGGTGGCGTCGGCGCGGCCATCAGCTCATCAAAGGCGGAGTCATCGCCCAATGCGTAGCGGCGCAGCGGATCATCCTCGGTCATGCGGCCGGCCTGGACTTCGCGCCATGTCACATATCGCAGCCGGCTCCGGTCCAACGCGCCATCGACAAGACATTCCGCGCGCAGGAACATCCATATCTGGCCCTGCCGGTGCTGGGCGAAGGCTTCAAGATCGCCGTTCGTCTCTTGGAGATGCACCGCCACAAGATCGCAGACGAGATTGAATATCCGCATGAGGCCGAGCCGGCTTTCCTCATCGGTGATCGCTTCGTGCAGCTCCAACACTTCGTCGCGGATCGCCGGAAGAGGTGCGGAACCGCTCTCTCCATAGGCCATGAGCCGGTCCCAAAGATCAATGACGCGTTGGTCCATATTCTATCCTTCCGCCCTTGGCGGCAGTTCTGACACTATACAGCAAACGGCCTTTTTCACTTCGTCGATAGTGTCCGTTCACGCCTTGTCGAACTTCCCGGCGAACTCGCGATCGGCGTAGTAGCGCAGCTTGGCGGCGACGATCGGCCGTTGCCCCGCAAGGAACAGGAGCTGCAAATCCTCGCGCAGCGTGCGGACTTCATCCGGCGTCAGCAACGGCCGCGCTACATGCTGCGATCCGAACGATATGCCGGTTTCCTCCGCGTCGATCGCGCGGCTCATCGTCTCGAACACGACTGTCTCCTGGCCGAGCAGATCGGAGACGAGCCTGGCGCTGTCGTGATCGTTGACGCCGAACACTTGCAGCACGCCGGCGTTGGACAGGAAGGTGCCGGCGCGGCGCTCGTAGAGCGCGCGGAGCTGGTGAACATCTTGCAGGATCGGCCAGAGCTGGATGCCATAGCCGGCCATCAGGCCCATCGCGCGCTCGACGGGTTCGAGGCGGCCGAGGGCGGCGAACTCATCGAGCAGGAACAGGACGGAGCGGGCAGGGGAGGACGGCGCGCGCGCCAGATCGGTCAGCCCTTGCGCGAGCATCAGGCGCAGCCAGCGGGCATAGGTGGCGAGCCGATCGGGCGGCAACACCAGATAGACGGTGGTGGCGTGCGCCTTCACATCGGCGAAGGTGAAATCCGAGCGCCCCAGCACGGCCGACATGCGCGGCGAATCGAGGAAATGGGTATGGCGCTGCGCGGCCGACAGCACGCCGGCGGCCTCGCGATCGGACTTGCCCAGGTGGCGGTTCGCGGCGCGGGCGATCAGGCCGCGCGCCTGCGTGCTGCGCGACATTTCCCGCAGCATCCTTTGGAAATTATCGGGCGCGAAGGTGAGGCAGTCGCGCACCGCTTCCAGCGTGCGGTCCTGGCCTCGCGATTCCGGGTCGCACGCCACCCACAGGAGGATGCCGGCGATCAGCGCCTTGGCTTCCTCGTTCCAATGCGCCTCGCCGGCTTCGCCGGGAGCGTCATAGACCAGCGCGTCGGCCAGCGTCATGCAGTCGTCGGCGAGATCGAGGCCGGCAGGGTCGATGCGATCGAGCGGATTGAAGGCAGCGCCGGGAAGGCCCGTCACCCCGAACGGATCGAGGACATGGACCGGGCCGAACTTTGCCCGATGGCGGGCGGTGATGCGGGCATTCTCGCCCTTGGGGTCGATGCAGACGACCGGGCCGGGATAGTCGAGCAGGTTGGGAATGATGGTCCCCACGCCCTTGCCGGTGCGCGTCGGCGCGATCGTCAGCAGATGCGAGGGGCCGGCATAGCGCAGCAGCCTGCCGTTCTTGCGGTCGCGGCCGATCAGCAGGCCGTCGCCATTTTGGGCGAGGGGGCGAGTTTCCCGATCGGTGGCGAAGCGGGCCGAGCCGTGCGTGGCATCGCCGGCAGGGCCGCCGTAGCGCAGGATCAGCGGTTGAAAGAGGGCGCGCAGCGCGACGAGGATGACGACGATCGCCGTCAGCATCATGACGGTCTGATAGATATGGGAATCGTGGGCCAGGCCGAGCAGCCTGCCAAGAATGAGCGGCACCCCAAGCCCCAGCACCAGGCCGGTGATGAGGAACAGGACCAGGACGCCGAACAGGTGGCGGATGAGGGCGACCGGGCTGGTGACGAGGGCCGTGATCGCCCATATCGGCTGTTCGCGCGCGAGCCGCGCGAGGTTGCGGATCGCGCGGCCGAGCTGGCGGAACCATTCCATCATCAGGATTCCCTCCCGCTGTCGTTTTCGAGATGTTCGGCGCAGATCGCGGCGGCGATCGTGTGGAGATGCTTCACGCGGTCAACGAGCCAGGCCAGTTCGTCGGGGGTGATTTCATAGGCATGGGAATAGCGCGCCTCGACATAGGCGCGCTGGAGCTGCGCAAAATGGCGGCGGGCGGCGCGGGTATCGCGCGGCCAGGCTTCGATCAGCCGGGGATCGAGATTTTCGGCAAGCGAGCGCAGGATGCCGATGCGGTGCGATTTGGGCGCGTAGAGCGTCAGGACGAGCAGCAGGCCATGATAGGCGCGCTCGACGGCCTGGTGGAGCATGAACGCGGCATGGTTGGTCTCGCCGTCGCGGATCGCATATTCGGCGAGCGTCAGGCAGTATGCGGCATCGGGGAGCCACTTGTCATAATGCGCCCTGGCTTCGGCGTGGCGTTCCTGCGCGTCGAGCTGGCGCGGCACGGCGAGGCGCTGTCCCGGCGCTTCGTAGAGGGCGATCCCATCGCGGGCTATGTCGGCGAAGAAGGGACGGCCGCGCGCGAGCTGGTCGTTCACGTCCATCAGCGAATGGACGATGAAATTGACGGGCGTGGCGAGCTGGCGGGTGACGGTCAGCTCGCGCACCAGATGATCGTCGGCGACAGCCCACCATGTTGCAGATCGGTGAAGGTCTCGGAGTTGACGATGACGAGCAGATCATAGTCGGAGATATAGCCGCTGGCGCGATCCTCGACCCAATCGCCGCGCGCGTAGGAGCCGAACAGGATCAGCTTGAGGATGCGGCCGCCCTTGCGCTTGTCGGAGAGCTTGGTTTTGACGGCATCCTCAAATTCATCGAACAGGACGCGGGCGACCCGTTCCAGCTCGCGGCGCTTGGCGGCGGGAAGATGATCGAGGCCGGCGCGCATGGTCAGCGCGCTTCGGGCAGGTCGATAGCGGTGATGCCCTGAGCGGCGGCGATGGCGTCCACCAGGCTATCGACGGTTTCCATGCGATGGCTGGGCCAGTCGCGTGAGACGGTGACATAGCCGGCGTCGGTCTGGACGTTGATGATCGCCGTGGCGGGCAGCAGATCGAGCAGGGTTGCGAGCTTGTCCTGAATATCGGGGGTGATGTGGTCGATGCCGGGGCCGACCATCAGGAGCTGCCAGGAAAGGCGCGAGGTGTCGTCAGTCATGGGCGGTCTGTTCCTTGCTGTCCTGTCCTTCCGCTTCCGCGTCGAACGCACGTTTGCCGCGCCGCTTCCAGAGCGCGAGCGCGTTGCCATCATCACGCGCGCGGGCGGCAAGATCGAGCATCGCGCCGTAGAGCGTTGCGCGATCGTCGTCGGCCAATTCGACGAGGCCGGCCTTCTGGACGAGGCCGCCCAGCTCTATGAGATGGCGGGTGCGTTCGCGGCGCTGCACGACCCATCCTCTCGTATCGGTGCGGCGCTTGGCGGCTTCAACCCTGTGCCTCGCCTGCGCCAGTCTGGTTTCCGCTTTCGCCGTTGCCGCCAGAGCGTCGCCCAGCCTTGCGCCCGCGTCCCTGAAAGAAGGCCGCGCCCCGCGAGCGCAACGCCTCCTTTTCGCCAGCGTCGGCCGATTCCACGGCAGCGAGCAGCGCGCCGGCGAGTGTGTCGAGATCGAGCGCATCGGCCCCGGTTGCCGTCACCAGTAACCCAAGTTGCTCGATCTTCTTGGCCTTGATAGACTTGGCCTTGTCGCTCAGTGCCCGCAATTCGGCGTCATAGTCGCGCGTTTTTCGCATCACTCTCTCCCTCGCGCCCGTCGAACAGGAGCCGCACAGTAGCACGATCGCGCTGGCAGGACAGCGGTTCCATCATGAAATGCGGCCAAGTCAATCACGCGAACGGCAGAGAGTGGTGAGTGCGCGCTTATACGTCGTTGCCGACGTGCGCTAAGAAGGGCAGTATAGCGGCTGTCATGGCGATCTACCATTTCTCGGCCAAGGTCATCAGTCGCGCCAACGGATCGAGCGCCGTTGCGTCGGCTGCCTATCGTGCGGCGGAACGGCTGCACGACGACCGGCTCGGGCGCGACCATGATTTCTCGAACAAGGCCGGCGTCGTTCATTCGGAAATCCTGTTGCCCGAAGGTGCGCCGGAGCGTTTAAACGACCGCACGACCTTGTGGAACGAGGTCGAGGCGGGGGAGGTCAGGAAGGACGCGCAGCTTGCCCGCGAGGTAGAGTTCTCGATTCCGCGCGAAATGAATCAGGTGCAGGGCGTCGCGCTCGCCCGCGAATTTGTCGAAAAGCAGTTTGTCGAACGCGGCATGGTCGCGGACCTCAATGTCCATTGGGACATGGGCAAGGATGGGATGCCCAAGCCCCACGCGCATGTCATGCTGTCGATGCGCGAGGTGGACGGGGAAGGGTTCGGGAAGAAGGTCCGCGAGTGGAACCGAACCGAGCTGTTGGAGAGGTGGCGCGAGGCATGGGCGAACCATGTCAACGAGCGGCTTGCCGAGCTGGATATTGATGCCCGCATAGATCATCGCACCTTGGAGGCACAGGGGATCGACCTGGAGCCGCAGCACAAGATCGGGCCAGCGGCATCGCGTATGCCCGAACAGGGCCTTGAGGCGGAGCGGGTCGAGGATCATGCGCGGATCGCGCGCGAGAATGGCGAGAAGATCATCGCCAATCCGGAAATCGCGCTCGACGGTATCACGCGGCAACAGGCGACGTTCACGCGGCGCGACCTGGCGCAGTTCGCGTTCCGGCACAGCGACGGCAAGGACCAGTTCGACCAGGTGATGAGCGCGGTGCGGACCAGCCCCGAGCTGGTGGCGCTGGGCAAGGACGGACGCGGCGAGGACCGCTTTACCTCGCGCGATATGATCGACACCGAGCAGCGGTTGGAACGCGCCGGCGATCGGCTTGCTGGACGGGAGGGGCATGGTCTCCCGGCGGCAGCGTGGAATCGTGACGCCGCCGCCGGAAGTGGGGGCCTGACACTCGGGGCAGAACAGCAGGCCGCGCTGGCACATATCACCGGCAAGGGCGATCTTTCAATTGTGGTCGGCTACGCCGGCACCGGCAAATCGACCATGTTGGGCGTTGCGCGCGACGAATGGGAGCGCGCCGGCTATCAGGTGCGCGGCGCGGCCCTGTCGGGGATCGCGGCCGAGGGCTTGGAAGGCGGCTCCGGCATCCAGTCGCGCACGATCGCCAGCATGGAATATCAGTGGGGCCAGGGGCGCGAGCTGCTAGGTCCGCGTGACGTGCTGGTGATCGACGAGGCCGGCATGATCGGCACGCGCCAGATGGAGCGCGTGCTGTCAGAGGCCGAGCGGGCAGGGGCTAAGGTCGTTCTTGTCGGCGACGCCGAGCAGTTGCAGGCGATCGAGGCCGGCGCGGCGTTCCGCGCGCTGGCCGAGCGCCACGGCGCGGCCGAAATCAGCGACGTTCGCCGGCAGCATGAGGACTGGCAGCGCGACGCCACGAAGGCGCTGGCGACGGGCCGCACCGGCGAGGCGATCCATGCCTATGAGCAGCACGGCATGGTCCACGCGGCCGACACGCGCGAAGCTGCGCGGGGCGAGCTGGTGGGCCGCTGGGACGCGCAGCGGCTTGCCGATCCGGACAAGACGCGGATCATCCTCACCCACACCAATGCTGAGGTGCGCGATTTGAACCAGGCCGCGCGCGAACGTCTGCGCGACGCCAGCGAGCTGGGGGCGGACGTGCGCGTGTCGGCCGAGCGGGGGCCACGCGACTTCGCCAGCGGCGACCGCATCATGTTCCTGAAAAACGAGCGCGGCCTTGGCGTGAAGAACGGCACGCTGGGAAAGGTCGAGCGCGTTTCGCCCGACAGCATGGCGGTGCAGCTCGACGATGGCCGGAGGATCGCGTTCGACCTCAAGGACTATGCCCATGTCGATCATGGCTATGCCGCGACCATCCATAAGTCGCAGGGCGTGACGGTGGATCAGGCGCATGTGCTGGCGACGCCGGGGATGGACCGTCATTCGGCCTATGTCGGCATGTCGCGGCACCGTGACGGGGCGCAGCTCCACTATGGGCGTGATGATTTTGCCGATCAGCGTCAGCTCGCCCGTGTCCTGTCGCGTGACCGCGCAAAGGACATGGCCGGCGACTATGGGCGTGAGGGCGCTACGGCCGAGCAGGACCGGGTGCGTGCGTTCGCCGAGCGGCGCGAGATCCGGTTCCCGGAACTCGCGCGGGAGATGGTCGCCAAGGTGCAGGCGAAGGCCAAGGGCATGTTCGCCGGCTTCCGCCCGAAACCGACGTCGCCCGAGCCGGTGCGCGACGGCAAAGGGGGGCCGATCAACACCGGCTCCGAGCGGGGATCGCCCGCGCCCAATCAGGCCAAGGCGATCGAACGCTATGCGCGCGTCCAGGCCGATATGGACCGGATGCGCGAGAAGGGCTTGCCTGTGCTCCCGCACCAGAAAGAGGCGCTGGCGAAGGCCGGGGACGCGCTCGATCGGTTGCGCCCCCAGGCGGCTCGGGATTTGGCTTCCGCGTTCGAACGCAACCCCGCACTGGTGCGCGACGCGGCCGAAGGCAAAGCCGGCGGGGCGGCGCGGGCAATGGCCGAGGAAGCCCAGGTCCGTTCCAATCCCGAACTGCGTGCCGACCGCTTCGTGGAGCGCTGGCAAGGTATGGCGCGCGAGCGGGCCGAGCTCGCGCGCAGCGGCGATCGTGCCGGCGCGGAGCGCACGGCCAAGAAGATGGATGGCTTGGCGGGAGGACTGCATCGCGATCCGCAGCTCGAATCCGTGCTGCGGCGGCGCGCGCCCGAACTGGGGCTGGAGATGCGCCGGGATCGTCCGATCAGCCAGGAATTGACCCGTTCGCTGGAAATCGGCCGCGATCGAGGGTTGAGCCGATAAGGAGAGACAATGGCGGACGAGGAATGGGAGGAAGGCGGCGACGCGGCGGCGGAAGCATTCGAGCAGGTGCGCGCCGCGGTCGAGCAGCAGCGCGGCGAGCTGGCATTGATGCGCCGCGCCATCGAGGGACTGGCGGCCGAGCGCGCCAGCATCGACGTGCCCGACTATTCCGAGACGCTGGGGTATGTCGTCCAGGGGCTGGACGGCATCAACGGACGCCTGGACCAGGTTACGACGGCCATCGTGAAGTCGCCGGCGCTGGCGATGACGCCTGCACAGGTTTCGGCGCAGATCAATCGAGCGGCGGCCGACCTTCGCAGCGCCGACCATGCCGCCCTCGCGACCGCCACCGACGAGATGAAGCAGCAGGGGCGCGAGCTGCGCACCGTCGTTCAATCGGCGCTGACGGCGCGGGATCAGAAGGACCGTCAACTATGGTTCGGGTTGAGCGGGTTGCTTATCGGCATCCTCCTCTGGTCCTTCCTTCCCGGTATGGTCGCGCGCGAGATCGCGCCGGCGAGCTGGCAATGGCCCGAACGCATGGCGACGCGGGCTCTTGCCGAGGCGACACCGTGGGATGCCGGGCAGCATTTGATGGCGAGCGCGTCACCGGCGAGCTGGGAGGCGATCGTCGCGGCCGACAGGTTGCTGCGCGACAATCGTGAAAAGATCGAAGGATGCCGGCAAGCGGCAAGGAAGGCGGATCAGCCGGTGCGATGCACGATCCAGGTGGGAGTGAAGAGATAATGGTGATTCCCTACCGCTCGACGCCCATATTCGATGAGGCGACATTGCCCGCTGCCCTGCGCTCCGAACATCGCACCAAGGCCGGTGTGTGGGGCGTGATCCGGGTCATCGAAGGGAGATTGAAGCTCACCTATCTCGACCCGGCCTCGGAGGTGGTCCTTACACCTGACCGGCCAGGGCTGATCTTGCCCGAACAGCCGCATTTCGTGGAACCGCTCGGAGCCATGCGGATGCAGGTCGATTTCTACGATCAGCAGCCAAGCCTTTAGGGAGAGCCATGCCTAAAACAGCCTTGTCATACCCGCTTCTTGCCATCCTCGCGCTTGGTGGCTGTGCGACGCGCGACCCGGCACCGAGTCCCGGCTCGCTTCCTACAAGCCTGTCCCGGCCCGACGCCGAGGCTTTGCCGCATGACCTGACCTATGGCGCGGCGTTAATGACCGTCAAGGTCTACCCGCACCTGGCAGCGAAGGCCGATGCAAACGCCAATCTGTTCATCTCCCCGGTCAGCTTGTCGCAGGGCCTGGGGCTCGCCTACCTTGGCGCGCGGGGCGCCACGCGCGAGGAGATTGGCCGCGTGCTTGGTTGGGATTCGTCCCGCAACGTCCCTGCGCTCATCAAATCCTACAATGCCCAGCTTAACGACACCGGCGATGCCGATACCGCGCTCGGCATCGCGAACGCGCTGTGGCTGGCGAAGGGATTGCCGGTCCGGGACGAGTATGTCGCCGAGGCGCATGCCGGCTTCGGAGCGGCTCCGGAAACCGTCGATTATGCTGGTGATCCCACCGGAGCGGCCGAGCGGATCAATGGCTGGGTTTCGCGCGAGACGAAGGGCAGGATTTCGGAGATCGTCTCTCCGAGCGGCTTCGGGGATGACACCGCCGCTGTGCTGACCAACGCGCTTTACTTCAAGGCGAAGTGGCAGGTGCCGTTCGAGGAGACGGAAACGCGGTCCTTCACGCGTGGCGACGGCACGCGCATCCCGATCACGATGATGAAGCGGATTGGCCGGTTCGACTACCGCGAGACCCGGGAAGGGCAAGCGATCGCGCTGCCTTATGGTCGCAACGGTCGTTTCGTGATGGAGATTTTCCTGCCACGTGACGCGGCAACCCTGCGCCGCTGGGAGCGTGAGCTGAAGGGTGTCGATTTCTTCGCCGGCGAGCAGGGCGGCAATGATCGTTTCGACCTGTCCGCGGAGCAGGCTCGCGAGATGCGGATCGTTCTGCCCCGCTTCGAAGCGAGGTTCGATGAGAGCGTGAAGGCAGCGCTGATCGCAGCGGGCATGCCAAGCGCCTTCGACCAGCAGCGTGCGGACCTGTCGGGGCTCGCCAGCGGTGCGCGCCTCGCGATCGATGACGTGGCGCACGCGACCTTCCTGCGCGTCGATGAGGAGGGCACCGAGGCGGCGGCGGCAACCGCAGTCAAGATCGTCGTGACCAGTGCGCGGATAGAGCCTCAGGTGCCGGAGATGGTGGTCGATCGTCCTTTCCTTGCCACCCTGCGAGACCGAAAGAGCGGCGCGGTGCTGTTTTTCGGGCGCATCGCCGATCCGACAGCGATTCCATAGGCGCACTCAGGCCATGCTCCGTTCAGCCGTGCGGGCGTAGCCTCCCGGTATGATGATGGTGTCGCTATCGCGAGCGATCGGCACGGCTCTGGCCGGTGCGGCGTTGAGCGCGTCCACGCCCGCCATGGCGTGCTCCTGCATCCTGCCCGACAATATCGAGGCAGCGGGACGCGCGGCGTTCACCAAAGCCGATCTTGTTGGTGAGTTGGAGATAGGGCGGGCGCCGGTGACGGCACCGCGCAGTTTCTGGT
This sequence comes from uncultured Sphingomonadaceae bacterium, assembly GCA_964406535.1. Classification (GTDB taxonomy): domain Bacteria; phylum Pseudomonadota; class Alphaproteobacteria; order Sphingomonadales; family Sphingomonadaceae; genus Alteraurantiacibacter. The sequence continues at coordinate 8,468 of CAYOSE010000029.1, read as the reverse complement.
GCGGGTCGGACGGACGAGCACGACCATGGTTCAGGCCCGGGCATAAGATCGAGCAGAGCCGCCCCGCGCGCGTTATCAGCATCACGAAGGGCCGCGTCTCGGGACCAATTCGCATCCGCACCAGTCCGGTGATGAACATAGGTGGCCGGTGCGGAATGACCGGGAATAGCTGCCAGGTGTCTCTCGGCCGAAGCACCGTTCGGACCGGCCCCATGCTGTTTCGGCGTGTTGCGCCGGGCACCTATGAACCCTTGGACGTTTGCACCCAGTCGGCGTTCACCACCTGGCTCGAACAGCGCCAGAAGCGTCGCGCACTCCCGCAGACGCGGTAAGGGGTGACTACACGAAAGTGACGTATCTGCACGCTAAGGGCGAACAAATCCGGTACGATGCCAGCAGATGCTATTCGCAGGCTTTCCTGCCCCTTTTATGTGGTGCCGCCCTACGGGCGCCGATATGGGAGGGCGGCAATCCGATTGACCAACGATCGAGGTAGAACCCTGCTCGCCAAATATGTGAGCTGGTTGCCCATCCCCGGTATGGCGAAGGATTGCCGATAAACCAGAGCGTGGACTGCATGGGCCGCGCACCGGTCAACGTCCATCAAACCCAACCTCCCCCACTTCAAATCGCTGAGGGCAGCCATGTCTGTGTCGATTCCACCGGGTGCAAAAGACCCAACACTCACTCCCGTCCCGGCAAGCTCCACGGAAAGCGCTCGCATGAGGGTGCTCACATAGGCTTTCGACGCGCCGTAGACCGCTTGGAAGGGCACGGATGTTTCGCCCGCCAGGCTCGACACGGCGATTACTGAGGATTCAAACGGCTGCTCCCTGAAAATCGCAATCAGGCGAGCCAGCAAATCCGTGAAACCGAGTATGTTTGTTTCAATTACCTCGGCATAAGTGTCGGCACGGCCTGCATCAAATGAACCAACGCTCGTCATTCCGGCAACCAACAAAGCGGCTGTTACTTGCAATTCTGCAACCTTAGCCGCGATTTTCTCCCTGCCCTCGATTTCACGTTGATCAGCCACTATAATCTCGCACGGCACATTGAACCGCTCGTCAATTTCGGTCTGTAGCTCCCGCAAGTTGTCGAGCCTTCGTCCAACAATCAGGGGCTTGGCCTGGTACGATGCCGCCAAGCGGAGGGCGGACGCTCTGCCCAAACCGGTCGAAGCCCCTGTGACCAGCACCCACGAGTTCTTGATCGCCAGCGGTTTCACGCGTTTTCCAGAGCCTTGTATAGGGCGGTTTTGCCGATCTTGAGCCGGGCCGCCGCCTCACGAACAGTGAGGCCCGCTGCGATATGCGCCCGCGCTTTACGTAGTTTGTCGGGGGTAACGACAGGCCGGCGACCACCCTTGTTGCCCCGCTCGCGTGCGGCCTTGAGGCCGGCATGAGTGCGTTCACGGATCAGGTCACGCTCGAATTGGGCCAGCGAGCCGAAGATGTTGAACACCAGCATGCCGCCCGAAGTGGTGGTGTCGATATTCTCGGTGAGTGAGCGGAACCCGATGCCGCGCGCCGCAAGCTCGCCGACCTTCTCGATCAGGTGGCTCATCGAGCGGCCGAGGCGGTCGAGTTTCCAGACCACCAGCGTGTCGCCGGGGCGCAAATAGGCGAGCGCTTCGGTTAGGCCAGGCCGATCGGCTTTTGCCCCGGATGCGTGATCGTCGAATATACGGTCGCACCCGGCAGTGTTCAGCGCGTCAAGCTGGAGCGACAGCTTCTGGTCTGCGGTCGAGACGCGCGCATAGCCGATCAGCGCCACATGATGCCCGATCCTGTCCGTTTTCCCGTCATTATGCGATCTTGTCCGAATCGCCGTTACAGGTCCAGAGTTAACGGACATATTCCTGTTGGCCGCCAGAGGACCGTCTGACGGACACGCAAAGCGAAGGAGATGATGCTTGGCGAGACGGCGACTGGTGAGCCTGGAAATCTGGGCGAGGCATTATGGCGCGCCGCTCGATGAGCGCGAGATCGCGCGTCATTATACGCTGACCAGCGACGACCTGGAAATTGTCGGCCGCCGTCGCGGCGATGCCACCCGGCTCGGCTATGCGATGCTCATGCTATATATGAGATGGCCTGGCCGTGCGCTGGAAGCGGGCGAAGTCCCGCCCGCTCCTGTGCTCGCCTATGTGGCGCAGCAACTCGGCGTCGCGCCGGCAGCCTTCGCGGATTATGCCCATCGGGACCAGACCCGTCGCGAGCATCTCGTCGAAATCCGACGATCGCACGGGTTCAGGATTTTTGACCGCAACGCTTTCCGTGAAGTTGTCGCCTTCTCGGTCCCAATCGCGCAGACCATCATACACCCCGGCCAGATGGCAGACGTCATCGTCGATGAACTCCGGCGCCTGCAGATCCTCCTGCCTTCTCCGTCGATTCTCGAAGCGGTGCTGCGGCGGGCGCGCCAGCAAGCCGAACAGCTTACCTATGAAGTGCTCACGAATGGCCTGCTGCCTGACACCCTTCAGGGCCTGGACGATTTGCTGGCCCGACGACCGGGGCAGGTCGCGACATGGCTATCCTGGATGCGCAATGCGCCACAATCGCCGGCAGCGCGCAACATCCTGCGCCTGATCGAACGGCTCGCCTATATCCGCGCGCTGGGCCTCGATCGCGCCCGTGCCGACATGATCCCGGCTTTGACTTTTGACAGGCTGGCGGACGAAGGCAGCCGCATCACACCCCAGCACCTTGGCGAACTCAATGCCCTGCGCCGCCATGCGACGCTGGCGGCAACCGGCATCCGGCTTGAGGAAAGCCTGACCGACGCCACCCTGACGATGTTCGACAAGCTGTTGGGCAGCATGGCGCGCCGCGCCGAGAACCGGACCCGCGACAAAGCCCTCAAGACGGTGCGCGAGTTGCAAGGCCACCTCCGGACGCTCACGGGGTCTTGCCGCCTCCTCATCGACGCGCGCAGCAAGGGCGTGGATTCTCTGGCGCAGATCGAGGCGCTGGACTGGCAGCACTTCGCCGTGGCCGTCGAGCAGGCCGAAGTGCTCGGGCGACCGGAAACCGTCGATCGCACCGCCGAATTGATCGAGCGGCATCGGACGGTGAAGCTCTTTGTCGGCGCTTTTCTCAACGCCTTCGAGTTTCGCGGCGCCGGCGCGGTTCAGGGGCTCCTGTCAGCGCTGGCCATCATCGCGGAGCTATATCGGACCGGCAAACGGCGCTTGCCTGATCGCGTGCCGCTACGCTTTGTGCCGCCCGCATGGCGCCCGTTCGTCCTGCGGGATGGCATCGTTGATCGTGCCGCTTATGAACTATGCGCCTTGTCGCAACTACGCGAGCGGTTGCGAGCCGGGGATATATGGGTCGCGGGAAGCCGGCAGTTTCGCGATTTCGACAGCTATCTCATACCGCCGGCGACCTTTGCGGCGCTGCGCGAGAAGGGGCCGTTGCCGCTCGCCATCGAAACGGATTTCGAGCGCCATATCGAGGAACGGCGCACCAGGCTCGACACGGCGATCGAGCAGGTAACGGTCCTTGCACGGCAAGGGGAGCTGCCCCAGGTTAAGCTTGACGAAAACGGTCTCATCATCTCGCCGCTGAAGGCGGCAACACCGCCCGCCACCGAGATTGCCCGTCGCGCCGCCTATGATCGACTGCCGCGCGTGAAGATCACCGATCTTCTGCTGGAGGTCGATGCCTGGACCGGGTTCAGCGAATGCTTCATCCATCGTCGTTCGGGCCGGGAAGCCGACGATCGCAATGCGCTGCTCACGGTCATCCTCGCCGATGGCATCAATCTCGGCCTCACACGCATGGCGGAAACCTGCCGGGGCGCAAGTCTGCGTCAGCTCGCCCATCTTCACGACTGGCACATCAGCGAAGCCGCCTATGGCGAAGCGTTGGGAAGGCTGATCGACGCCCATCGCGCCATGCCGCTCGCCGCGCTGTGGGGAGACGGCACCACTTCGTCGAGCGACGGACAGCAATTTCATGCCGGGGGCCGTGGGGCCGCGATCGGCGACATCAACGCGCGCAGCGGCAACGAACCAGGCGTTGCCTTCTACACCCATGTCTCGGATCGATATGACCCCTTCGCAAGTCGGGTGATCGCGGCGACCGCTGGCGAAGCGCCCTATGTGCTGGATGGCTTGCTGTATCACCAGACCGGCCTGACGATCGAGGAGCACTACACCGATACGGGCGGGGCATCGGACCATGTGTTCGGCCTCATGCCCTTCTTCGGCTACCGCTTCGCGCCGCGCCTGCGCGACATCAAGGAGCGTCGTTTACACCTCCTTCCCGGCCAAGAATCCGGCCCCTTGCTTGCCGGCATGACGGCCGAACCGATCGCATTGGGTCATGTCGCGGCGCATTGGGACGAACTGCTGCGGTTCGCCACGTCGATCCGCACCGGCACCGTCACTGCTTCGGCAATGCTGCGCCGCTTGTCCGCCTATCCGCGACAGAACGGACTGGCCCTCGCACTACGCGAGCTGGGCCGCCTCGAACGCTCCATTTTCATGCTCGACTGGCTGCGCGACATCGACCTGCGCCGGCGCACCCAGGCGGGCCTCAACAAAGGCGAAGCCCGCAACGCGCTCGCCCGCGCGCTCTTCTTCAACCAGCTCGGCGAACTGCGCGATCGTCGGTTCGAGAACCAGACCTATCGCGCCTCCGGCCTCAACCTGCTCGTCGCCGCCATCATCTTGTGGAACACTCGCTATCTCGAAATGGCGCTGGCGGACATCGGCACAGCCGACGAAATCGCACGCCACATCGCGCCATTGGGCTGGGAGCATATCTCGCTGACCGGTGACTATAGCTGGAATGTTGAAGATCAACCCGATCCGGACGCCTTGCGACCGCTGCGCGCCGTCAACTCCCTACTTGCCGCGTGACGTTCGCTATCCGTTCGCCCTTTCCGTGCAGATACGTCACTTTCGTGTAGTCACCCCGGTAACGCTTCGAGGAACCATCGATTTCTTGAATCACCGGCGTGCCATTGATTCAAGAAAGTCGCCGGACTTGGAGAGGCATAATTCGTAGGCTCCGCGCCATGAATGGCGCGAACCTGTCCTTGCCCGAGCCGATCGAGCTGGTGGCGCTCGATCCGGCGCGCAACATCCGCCGGCGCTACAGCATCACCGCGAGCCTCGATCTTTTCGGCATGATCGTTGTGGAAACCCGCTGGGGCCGGATCGGCTCACACGGCCAGGCCCAGCGGCACGCCTTCATCGATCGCGCGGCGGCCGACCGCCACATTGCCGCGACCCTGCGGCGGCGCGGCACGGCCGAAACCCGGATCGGAGTGCCTTACAAGCCGGTGCCCACCGAGATTTGAGCCGCCACCGCCACATCGGCTGCTTGAAGAAACCGGCCGGTGCTACGGCCAGCATGTTGCCGGCTCAAGCGGCGCATCCTCTCCTGGACGACAGCCCTGGCGACCATCGGCCGACCGTAGCGCTCCGCATTCTAGCCGGAAATGGTTCAGCGGGACAGGATGCCGGCGGTCCCTTGCACGTCTGGCGTTCGCCTGTGAGCGCTACGGCGGCGATGGTCATGGCGCGCTCGCGTCGAAATGGACGCTCTGGAAAAGCCTCGTGCCAGATCTTCTCGGCCATCGATGCAAGCTCCTGCGGCGTCGGCGGCCGAGCCTCACGAATGCACGCTATCAAGGCGCGCGGGAACAGGCGCTCCATCGTCTCTCTCCGATCGCGATATGGGAGCCTTATAGCACGGGCGCAGCCCCGATCGACCGGGACGGGACGAAGCGGGCCTTGAAGCGGTCTGGCCGGAAACATCGGCGCCCGCACCCTATATCGCTTGAGGGGCAGGAGAGCCCTGCCCGGAGAATGAGATGCCGTCCGATATACCTGCCCGTGTTCCCTTGCCGATCGCCATGCCCGACAATGCGTTCGGAGCAGCGCTGATCGAGCAGGCGGCGTCGCTCAGCGCCTATGCGCGGCGACTGACTGGAGGGGGCGCCGATGCCGACGACCTTCTGCAGGACACCATGCTTCGGTGCTGGACCGCGCGCGCCAGCTTCGCGGCGGGAACAAGCCTCGCCGCCTGGACCCGGACCGTGATGAAGAACTGCTTTCTCACCGGTCGTCGCCGCGCCCGCTTTCACGCCGACCTGCCCGAGGATGCGCGCGACCGGAGGGCATCGCGTGGATGGTACGCCAGACAACGCTAAGCCCGAACAATACCAGAACGGCGATGTGAGGGCGGTCAACGGCGGAAGTCGATCAGCCCCAGCTCTTGCCACATCCACGTAAAATCATAGGTGGCCATTGGCTCGCCAGTCCCGGATTTTGCCGCACCATTCTCTATATATTTTAGCCAGTCGGCAACTTTCGCCCGGCCTGCCTTTGTACGGGCCAAAGCCCGCGGTGTCTTGTTGCCGAGGGCGGGCACCGCTTCATCAAGCGTTTTGGTATATTCGCGTGTCAGCATCTCATGAACGATGCGCTCCCTTTCGTCCGACGGGATATCGAGCGGCTCTTCCTGCGGAGCGCGGGCGGCGTCATCGGCCATGAACTGGGCCATAGTCCGAATTTCGGTCATAGGTGTGCTCACGCAATCACCGAGCCATTCGCGCATCTGCGTGATCGCTTGCTCCGCGCGGGCGGCGCTATTGACCTCAACGATCAGTTTGCGACCCACCAGTTCGACATTGGCAAAAACAGGTGTGCCGTCCTCCATGGTTGTCACAAAAGCCTGCCCGCCTTTGGTCGTTCGTGGTTTCCTGTTCTTCGTCACTGGCGCCAGCCAGTTCCAGAACGTATCGCTCGCAGGTTCCAGCCATTGCGCCGCGTTCAGCCTGCGAACCACGCTCTTGCCGATCACGCCCTTCGCCAGGGGGAACACGATACGGTGGAACACAAGATCATCGCCATCGGCATTGACCATTTCCGGCACGCTGCCGGACATGGCCTTGCCCAGACAATCAAGCAGCCAGATATTGGTGAAAATCGGACCTGACGCTTTTAGGAGGCCCTCCCTTTCGGGAGGGGACAGTCGGTCAGTACCTGGCCCATCGTCTTCAAGTTGGGAAAAGGCCTCGATCACTCGCCCGGCGCCGTCCGCGCTGAACGGTAATAAGGCGCCGGAAATCCCATGGCGGCCATTCACCTCGATGACCCGTGCGGCGATCTTGTCCCAGTTAACAAGGGTCTGCGTTGCGCTATGTTCGCGCACCGTGACCGGCGCAATATCGCGCAGAAGATCCCGCAAGGTCATCGACTGCCCGGGGACGACCTCGCTAACCTCATAGAGCGACATCACCGTATCGCGCAGTGCGCGCATGTAAGCCTTGTTCGGCGCTTTCTCGTTCCAGCCCCGGCGCTTGAGATACTCATCGACGAGATTGAGGCCTTCAGGCTCGAGTTCCTGTGTGAGCAAGTCTTCGAAAGCACAGCCCCACAGCTGCGCCTCCCAATGATCGCCGATGATGTCGAATATATCATCAGGCTCAAGATCCATCGCATCGCAGGCCGGGCCAAGATGCGCGACGAGCATCTCGTCCATCATCTCGTCCCAGGGCGCACGGCCCAAGTACTTCATCAATCCGGAAAGATCGTGAGCGGATTTCGGTCTGGACATTCAGGCAGGCCTTTCCACGCCAAGGCGGCGCATTTCGCGATAGATAGTCGATCGGCCGATGCCGAGTTGCCGCGCCGCTTCGGTCGGCGAGATACGGGCTTCAACCAGTTTGATCGCGGCATCCACCTTGGACATGTCGAGCGGCTGACGGCCAGGCTGCTTGCCCTTGGCGCGTGCGGCAGCGATGCCGTCCCTGGTCCGCTCGGAAATCAGCCGTCGCTCGAAATGGGCAATGGCCCCGAACACATGGAAGATGAGTTCGCCGGCGGCCGACGATGTGTCGATCTTTTCCTCAAGACTCAGAAGAGCGATGCCCTGGCCGCGTAGCGTCTCGACCGTGGCGAGCAATTCGGCCAACGAGCGCCCGAGCCGATCGAGGCGGACCACCGCTAGGGTATCACCCTTACGCGCATAGGCGATCAGTTCGGCCAGACCGGGCCGCTCCATGCTCTTGCCCGACATGACGTCGGTAAACACCTTGATGGCGCCCGCCTTCTCCAGTCGCATGGTTTGGCCCGAAACATCCTGATCGCCGGTGCTGACGCGGGCATAGCCCAGAATATCGCCCATGCCGTGCGTCTCCCCAACGGTCGTTCTGTGGACGCTATGAAGCGCGACCGCTTCGCCCCATCCATATCCGTCCACATACTATGTCTCTTTACTCCCCACTGTCCATAGGCACAAATGACCTTTTGTGGACGGGAATCGGCATGGCGAAGCGCAAGCATCAACTCCTGACCGAGAGCGAACGCGATCAGATCCTCGCCATCCCGACCGATCGCGACCGTTTGGCCCGGCTCTATACCTTCGAGCCTGCGGACATCGAGATCATTGGCGGGCTCTGTTGCAAAGATTGGCGGCAGTCAGAGGTAGGCTGTCGCTCTGCGC
>CAYOSE010000028.1:0-26541 GCA_964406535.1 uncultured Sphingomonadaceae bacterium | reverse complement strand
GGCTGCAGGCCGACCTCGAATATCTGCAGGGCTGGACCATCCTGCGCGACGTGCGAATCCTCTTCGCTACACTCAGCGTCATGCTCCACCATCGGGCGTTCTGATCCGTCTCAGCAGGATTGAGGCAGACAACTAGGCTTTGCCCTCGCTCTCCAGAAAGCCGCGATAAGCGTCCGCGATCCCTTCGCGCAGGGATATTTTCGGCGACCAGCCCATCGCGGCCAGCTTCGCCCCGCTCATCAGCTTGCGCGGCGTGCCGTCGGGCTTGCCGAGATCGTGGGTGATCTCGCCGGTAAAGCCGACCACTTCGCAGACCAGTTTGGCTAGCTCGATAATCGGCAGGTCCTCGCCCGAGCCCAGATTGACATGGCTCTCGCCCGAGTAATTCTTCAGCAGGAAGATGCAGCCATCGGCGAGGTCATCGACATGCAGGAATTCGCGACGCGGAGTGCCTGTTCCCCAAATCTCAAGTGAACTTGAGCTTTTCATTTTTGCCTCATGCGCCTTGCGGATCAGCGCGGGCAGGACATGGCTGCTGGCGAGGTCGAAATTGTCGCCCGGCCCGTAGAGATTGGTGGGCATGGCGCTGATAAAATCGCAGCCATATTGCCGCCGATAGCTCTGGGCGAGCTTGATCCCGGCGATCTTGGCAATCGCGTACCACTCGTTCGTGGGTTCGAGCGGGCCAGTCAGCAGCGCATCCTCGGTGATCGGCTGCGGGGCCAGCTTGGGGTAGATGCAGGAGGAGCCGAGGAAGAGCAGCTTCTCCGCCGCGTTCCGGTACGCCGCCTCGATCAGGTTCGCCTCGATCATGAGGTTGTCGTAAAGGAATTGTGCCGGGTAGCTGTCATTGGCGAGGATGCCGCCGACCTTGGCCGCTGCGACGATCACGGCGTCGGGGCGATTGGCGGCGAACCAGTCGCGAACCAGCGCCTGTTCGCGCAGATCGACCGAACGCTCGGAGGTCAGGACCTCGCAATTCTCACTCGCCAGTCGCCTTACAATCGCGCTGCCGACCATGCCCTTGTGCCCGGCGACATAGACGCGCTTGCCCGAAAGGTCGTACATCTCAGTCGTGCTTTGCGATGGGCGCGTCGCGCATGGCCTTGAGGTCGGCCTCGACCATTTCGCGGGCCAGTTCGCGCACCGGCGTCTCGTGCCGCCAGCCCAGCTTCTGGTTCGCCTTGGCCGGATCGCCGATCAGCAGGTCCACCTCGGTCGGGCGGAAATAGCGCGGGTCGATCTCGACCAGCACGCGCCCGTCAGCGGTGGAACAGGCCTTCTCGTCCACGCCTTCGCCTCTGAATTCCAGCGGCAGGCCGACATCCTCGAACGCCCAGCGTACGAAGTCGCGCACGCTGGTGGTCTCGCCGGTGGCGAGGACGTAATCGTCGGCCTCGTCCTGTTGCAGCATCATCCACATGCCCTTGGCGTATTCGGCGGCATGGCCCCAGTCGCGCTTGGCATCGAGATTGCCGAGATAGAGCTTGTCCTGCCGTCCGAGCGCGATGGCGGCGGCGGCACGGGTGATCTTGCGGGTGACGAAGGTCTCGCCGCGCAGCGGGCTCTCATGGTTGAACAGGATGCCGTTCGACGCATGCAGGCCATAGGCTTCGCGGTAATTGATCGTGATCCAGTAGGCGTAGAGCTTGGCCGCGCCATAGGGGGAGCGGGGGTAGAAGGGCGTGGTCTCGCGCTGCGGCACTTCCTGCACCAGCCCGAACATCTCCGAGGTTGAGGCCTGGTAGAAGCGGGTCTTCTCTTCCAGCTTCAGGATGCGGATCGCCTCCAGCAGGCGCAGTGTGCCGATGGCGTCGGCATTGGCGGTATATTCGGGCGTCTCGAAGCTCACCTGCACATGGCTTTGGGCGGCTAGGTTGTAGAGCTCGTCGGGCTGCACCTCCTGCACGATGCGGATGAGGTTGGTGGAATCGGTCAGGTCGCCATAATGCAGGTGCAGACGGGGGTCGGTTTCGTGCGGGTCCTGATAGATATCCTCGATCCGGCCCGTGTTGAACGAGGAGGAGCGGCGCTTGACACCATGCACCTCGTAGCCTTTGGCCAGCAGCAGGCGCGCCAGATAGGCCCCGTCCTGGCCGGTGATCCCGGTTATGAGGGCGGTCTTGCGACCGGTATCGTCTGGCATTGGGGCCCCTTTCCTGATCTGCCGGTGGGCTAGGCGCAAGGATGTGACAAGACAAGCGGCGGGGGCCTCTCGTCTGCGCTTTTTCCTGCGTGCGAAAGGTGAACCCGAGCTAACTAGGAGCTGTGCGTCGCGCGCTGATGACGCATCTGACCTTTGGCGCGCTAAGTGACGTTTTCCTAGCGACCTAAGTCCGACCTTTGTCCGCCACGTTATCCTAACAACTCAGTTTCACGACAAAGGTTGCCACCAGGCTTCATTGTCCAAATACCAGCGCAGCGTCCCAGCGAGGCCGCTCGCGAAATCGTGGCGGGGCGCATAGCCTAGCTGGCTGCGCGCCCTGCGCTCGTCGATCGCGTAGCGGCGGTCGTGACCCTTGCGGTCCTCGACAAAAGTCTTGAGCGCCTGCGTGGGTTTGCCGCTGGCGGCGGGGGCATCAGGAAAGCGGGCGGCGAGGCCCTCGATCTCGGCAAAGGCGCGGTCGACCGCGGTGCAAATCGTGTCGATCACCGCCATGTTGGGCAGTTCCTCGCCGCCCCCGATATTGTAGGTCTCCCCCGGCACGCCATGAGCCAGACAGGCTTCGATCGCGCGGCAATGGTCCTCGACATGCAGCCAGTCGCGCACATTCATCCCGTCGCCGTAGATCGGCAGCGCGCGACCGTGCAGCGCGTTAATGAGGAACAGCGGAATCAGCTTTTCGGGGAATTGATACGGGCCGTAATTGTTCGAGCAATTGCTGGTCACGACGTCCAGCCCGAAGGTGTGGTGATAGGCGCGCACGAGGTGATCCGAGGCAGCCTTGGACGCCGAATAGGGCGAGTTCGGCGCATAGGGCCTGGTCTCGCTGAAAGCCGGGTCCTCGCGCCCGAGCGAGCCATAAACCTCGTCGGTCGAGATATGGTGGAAGCGGTGCGGCTGGCCGCTGCCGGTATCGAGCCAGACCTTGCGCGCGGCCTTCAGCAGGCTGTGTGTGCCGGTGACATTGGTGTCGATGAAGGCGTCGGGTCCGCTGATCGAGCGGTCGACATGGCTCTCGGCGGCGAAGTGGACGATCGTGGAAATGCAGCGCTCGGCCAGCAGGCGCTCGACCAGCTCGGTATCTCGGATGTCGCCCACCACCAGCTCGGCCTGCGCGACATCCTCGATGGTGGCGGAATTGCCGGCATAGGTCAGGCTGTCGAGCACGACTATGGCGTCATCAGGATGATGCTGCGCCCAGTAGTGCACAAAATTGCCGCCGATGAAACCGGCGCCGCCCGTAACCAGCAGGTCAGCCAAGCGCCTTCTCCTCGGCGAGCATTTTTCGTAGGTTGGTGCGCCAATGCGCGGCAATTTTCCCGAGTGCTTTGTTTGTTTTACCGCAGTCGAGCAGCGAAAAGGCGGGCCGTACGGCGGGGGTCGGGTAATCGGCAGTGGTGATGGGAATCACCGGCACAGCGCGCTCCAGCATGCCCAGTGCCAGCGCCTCTTCCTGGATCGCCACGGCAAAGTCGTACCAGCTGGCGACGCCCGCATCGCAATGATGGAAGGTGCCTGCAGCATTTTCTGCAGCAAGACCCCAGATCGCAGCGGCGAGGCTCGGTGCCCAGGTCGGGGCGCCGATCTGGTCGGCGACGACGCGCACCTCATCCCGTTCACGCATCAGGCTCAGCATGGTGGCGACGAAGTTCACGCCGCCCGCGGAATAGACCCATGAGGTCCGCACCAGCAGGTCCTGCCAACGCAGTGCATCCTCGCCCGCCGCCTTGCTGCGGCCATAGGCGGACAGTGGGTTGCGCTGGTTGTCGGGGCGATAGGGGCGCGGCGAGGTGCCGTCGAACACGAAATCGGTCGAGACATGGATGAGCCTGCCGCCGGTCTCGTCCAAAGCGGAGACCATCGCCGCGACCGCACCAGCATTGATCGCAAGCGCCAGCTCCTCCTCGCTCTCAGCGTTGTCGACAGCGGTATAGGCGGCGGCGTTGATCACGAGGTCGGGCTCGTGTGACACCACTACCGCTCGCACTGAGTCTCCATCGGCCAGATCGCACTCAGCCCGCGCTATACCCTCGACCCGCCAGCCATCGGGTGCGCTCGCCAGCAGCGCCGTGCCCAGCTGGCCGCCCGCGCCGGTGACGAGCACTTTCACGCGAAGGCTTCCACTTCGGCCAACGCCTTGCCTTCGCGGTCCTTGGCCGAAAGCTGCGGTTCGATCCCGTCCAGCGGCCAGTCGATACCGACATCAGGATCGTCCCAGGCCAACGAATGTTCGGATTGCGGCGCATAGGGCGCGGTACATTTATAGAGGAAGTCGGTATCGTCTTCGAGCGTCAGGAAGCCATGCGCGAAGCCCTCGGGCACCCAGAACATGCGCTTGTTCGCCGCCGACAGCTCCACGCCCGTCCAGCGCCCGAACGTGCGTGAGGAGCGCCGCAGATCGACCGCGACATCGAACACCGCACCGCTGGTCAGGCGGACCAGTTTGCCCTGCGGACCGGGGTTCTGGAAATGCAGTCCGCGCAGCACGCCCTTTTGCGAGCGCGAGTGGTTGTCCTGCACGAAATGGAGGCCGAGTCCGGCCTCGGCGAATTTGGCCGCGTTCCAGCTTTCCATGAAGAAGCCGCGCTCGTCCCCAAATACGTCGGGCTCGATCACCAGCGGTCCGGCAATATCGCATGCGATGATCTTCATGCCCCGCGCGCCCTCAGGCCTTGCCGATTTCAAGCAGGCCGAGCAGGTAATCGCCATAGCCGGATTTCTTCAGCGGCGCAGCGAGCGCCTCCAGTTCGTCGTCGCTGATGAAGCCCTGCCGCCAGGCGATCTCCTCGGGGCAGCAGATCTTCAACCCCTGCCGTTCCTCGGTGATGCGGACATAGGTGCCCGCATCGAGCAGCGAGGCATGGGTGCCGGTGTCGAGCCAGGCATAGCCGCGCCCCATGATATCCACCGACAATGCGCCGTCGTCCATGTACAGGCGGTTGAGGTCGGTGATCTCCAGTTCGCCGCGCGCCGAGGGTTTGAGCGAAAGCGCCCGCTCGACCACCGTGTCGTCATAGAAATAGAGCCCGGTGACGGCGCATTTCGACTTCGGCCGGACGGGCTTCTCCTCGATCGAGATCGCCTTGCCATCAGCGTCGAACTCGACCACGCCATAGGCTGTGGGGTCGCTGACACGGTAGGCGAAGATGCTAGCGCCGGCCTCGCGCGCATTGGCGCTGGCGAGGATTTCAGGCAGGCCGTGGCCGTAGAAGATGTTGTCGCCCAGCACGAGCGCGCTGGGGCTGCCCGCGAGGAAGTCCGCGCCGATGTGGAACGCCTGGGCGAGGCCATCGGGGCTCGGCTGGACCGCATAGGACAGCTTCACGCCGAAGTCGGACCCGTCGCCCAGCACGCGGCAGAACTGCTCGGCATCCTCGGGCGTGGTAATGATCAATATGTCGCGAATGCCCGCCAGCATCAGGGTGGAGAGCGGGTAGTAGATCATCGGCTTGTCGAAGACCGGCATCAGCTGTTTCGACACGCCTCGCGTTAGCGGATAGAGGCGAGTGCCCGATCCCCCGGCGAGAACGATCCCCTTGCGCGGGGTGGCCAATCCAGACAAACTTTCCGTAGTTGTCATACGCGCCAAATTGCAGCAGGGGGCCAACTGGTCAATAGGTAGGGGATTGAAGATCTAAGTTTGGTTCGGACACACGCCGCCGTGTCCCTCGACTGACAGAGCAAAAGTAGAGCGGCGACTTAGAAGTGGGCAGATCAGGTACCGGCAATGGTATTTGACATTGGGTATCAATTGCAAAGCAAAGTTTGTTTGCGTCCAGGGTATCGTGGGACTAGCTGACATGACCCCCAGCTTTCCTCCGGCTGGGATTAGAGCCGGGCGGTTGTTTTGCGCATCAGCGCGGTAGAAGCAGGCCATTGCTTATCCAGTTCGGCGGCGAACGCCGCCGGGGTTGCGTAGCCAAGAGACGAGTGCGGTCGCTCCCGGTTGTAGTCATCGACCCATGCGGCGATCTCGACCCGGGCATGGGTCAGGCTCAGGAACAGCGTCTCGTTGAGCAGCTTATCGCGCATACAGCCGTTAAAAACTCTCGACGTAGCCGTTCTGCATCGGCCTGCCCGGTGCGATGTAATGCCACTCCACGCCAAGCTCCCCGCACCATGCCAACACGGCGTTGGAGGTCAGCTCGGTGCCGTTGTCGCTGACGATCATGCCGGGCTTGCCGCGCTCGGCGATCAGATCGGTCAGTTCCCGCACAGGCCTGCGCCCCGAGATAGAGGTGTCCGGCACTGCCCGCAGGCACTCCCGTGTCACGTCATCGACGATGTTCAGCACGCGGAACCGGCGACCCGACGCCATCTGGTCGTGCACGAAGTCGAGACTCCAGCGCTGGTTCGGCAGCGCCAGCACCGGAGCAGGCGCTCTGGTCCCCACGGCCCTCCTGCGGCTACGTCGTCGCCTGACCGTCAGCCCTTCCTCGCGGTAGAGCCTCTGGGTCTTCTTCCGGTTGATCATGATCTCCTCCCGACGCAGCAGGATGTGCAGACGGCGATAGCCGAACCGCCGCCGCTGGTTGGCCAACTCGCGAAGCTTCTCACGCAGACAGGCATCATCGTCCCGTGTGGAACAGTAACGCACGCTCTTGCGATCGGCATCGATGACACGGCACGCCCGCCGTTCGCTCATCCCGTGGCATGCCTGGAGATGAGCAACAGCTTCCCGCTTCGCGGCGGGCGTCAGAACTTTTTTGCCAGAAGATCTTTCAAAGCAGCCTGATCGAGCATGGCATCGGCCAGAAGGCGCTTGAGCTTGGCATTCTCGCTCTCGAGTTCCTTGAGCCGCCGAGCTTCCGACACCTCGAGCCCGCCATACTTGGCCTTCCAGTTGTAGATCGTTGCCTCGGATACACCGTGCCGCCGAGCAAGGTCGGCGGTCTTCGCCCCGGCCTCCGCTTCCTTAAGCACGCCAATGATCTGCTCTTCTGAAAACCTCGTTCGCTTCATCTGTCCGTCCTTCTCGTCGGGCCAGACTCTAATCAAGCTTGGAGGAAAATCAGGGAGGCACGTCAGTTCGGCAAATGCATTGATTAGAGTCTGCCAAATTGGGTGCTACCCAGTTATTCTACGATAGCCGCGATATCCAATGTGGTCGTCGATCTCACCCCAATGGCGACAGTCGCCATGAAAGGCTTACCCGTACCTCGCGCATCGACAGCTTCTATGACCCAAGGCAATGGTAAGGCGTCCACGTTGAGGGTTATGCGGTGTTCTCCGTCGATGACGCCTTCGAAGCGATAATAGCCAGCCTGGTCGGTTCGCACGGCCTGGATTCCATCCAGGATGACGACGATTCCGGGAACACCAGCTTCTGATGGTTCTCTGACACCATTGTCGTTTGTATCCAGGAACACTCGTCCATCGAGATTTCCCGCGCCGCCGACCGGAAACTGCCGTACGCCTAGCGCGCCCTGCGGACGGCCTGCGGACACAGTGTAGCGAAGCGTGAGGTAGCCCGCTCTTAAACGAAAGGAACTGCGTCGCAATTCGTCGATCTGATTCTGTGACGGACCAAGTGGTGACGAACCGAGTAGCGGTAAGCCGTAGCGTGAGGTCAGGCTCGAAGTGGTGTCAGTGTAGGAAGCGGTCAAACTCCAGTTCGAGGACAGGCGCGCGGTGGCCACCACGTTAGCAGAAAACGATTCTCCCTGTTGAGATGACAGGATGCCAAGCGCTCCGCCTGTGGAGTCAAGTGGACCGTAAATGCTGGTCGCCAAAGATGTCGCATTCGAGTTGTAGGCGACAGAAGCGTCAAAACCTACGCCCGAAAACGGTGTTGCCCCGGCACTGAGGGCAACGCCAAAACTGTCAGACTTCTCAGAGAGGGTGCTATCCAGAAGGAAAGGCGATTCCGCGGACTGGCGGCGATGCTCGTAAGACATCTGGGTGCTCAAGCGGCTCCCCGCTGGAAACGACGCCGGAAGCGACCAGTTCTGATCAAATCCGACGCGATAAAGGTCTGAAATCGAATCTTGGCTCCAGCCTGCTTCGGCTCGCGAGGTTCCGATACCGGATGTGAATTCGACAAATCCCAGCAGTTGGCTCGAGGTTTGCCTATTGGCGATCCGCAAGCTGCTATTGAGACCGACCGAGGTATTGAATGTCAGTCTCCGACGAATATCGCCATTCACGATGATACCGCTGGAGCCCGTTCCATCCACCGTATCGACTGCATCCAGATTTAGCGTCCAGCGCCAGCGCTGCGTCGTTGACGAGAAACGATAATAGCCGCCATACGCATTGTTCAGGACAGTCGAGTTCCCCCAGATCAGGCCTGGCTCGAAATAGTAAATTCCTCCGCCGTGAATGGTTCGACCGTGCCGATAACGGGCATCAATCAGCGCCCCGGCTGCGGCTCCGGCTTCGCCAAATAAATCGAGGCCCGGGCTGCCGCTGGAACGATTGGACCAGATTGCATTCGCCTGCACGTCAAGATTGGCGCCGGAATAGGCGAGGGTGCCATAAACGCCTTGCGATGAAATCGTTGGAACCGGATCAGTGTCTGGCTCGGCCTGGAGAAAAGCTGCGTAAGGGTCGCGCGTATCGTTGACGGCAATGGCTTGTATACCCGCTGTCCAGCCGGGAGAGAGTTCCAACTGCCCCCCGCCGGTGACCGAGAGCCCTGAAAGCCCGCTAAAGTCAGACAGTCTCAAACCGCCGAGCAAGCCCGGCTCGCCAACTGCCAAATTCAGGCTCACGAATGGGTCTGGATCGACGGCGGGCTGGTTTTGTGCCAGTTTACGATAACCATTGAAGGTCACGGTACCGCCCATGATCGGTGCGGCAGGCAGGTAAAAGCGCGTCTGCCTCCTCACCAGTGGGATTATCGGCGTTGTAATGGTGCCCAAGCCGCTGTCCGCCAGCCAGCCATCGCCGAACGGCAGGTCGCGACTGGTCAGTGCCAGTGAACCGCTCCAGTCATCGCCGTCAGAGCTGCCAAACGGACCGAAATTCGAGCCTCGCCGGATTTGTGCATCGATGCCCAGTAGCCCGAAACCATTGGTCTGATACCTGCCCGAGACCGCAATGCCCGCTTCTTCCTGCTCCCTGTCGATTTGCGATGTGTCGATCCCTGAAACGCTGGACTTGGGTGAGATTCGCGATCCGCCAAGTTCGACCATTAGGGAACGGACGTTGCCCGTGGTGTTCCGCCTCGACTCATCGCTCGCCGTGATCGAGGGCTCCAGATTTCCGCCCTCGATAAGTCGATCGACGTAGGGCTCTGGTGCGTCCGGCCGCTCCTCATCGGATAGCTCGGGGAAAGTTTGCGCTTGCGCGGGCAGCGACGCGCAGAGCATTGTCGAGGCAAGCCAACTGAGCCCTTGCCAAGTGCATGTCCGTCGGAATCCTGGGCTGGTCGTACCACTCAAGGTCAGGGCTCGAAGACGCCTTCAAAACTGAAGGAATTGATGGAGTCGTTCATGGTCCCCGCCACAGTCAGCGGATAAGAAATCATATCAGGCACCGCATTGCTGGATTGCGGCTGTATCTGTGCTTCGATCGCATCGCCGCCATCATCGATGTTGAGCGCAATCATCCGGGTCTCTCCCGGTAGGATAGGCAACGTCGAAGGTGCGAATTCCCGACGAGTGCCGTTTGCATCGGTGCCGCTCAGGAAAGCTGAAAGCCTGCCATGCGCCGTGCCAGTATTCTCGACCATGAGGACGGGCGTCTGGACGCCGTTCAGATTAACAACATCGGCATTGACGATTTGTAGCGAAGGCTTCACCTCGCCGACCGCTACATAGACGATCAGCGCGATCTGCCCCTGGGCCGGGAAGCTGACATTCTCGCCCGGCGAGACCTGTTCTTCTGCACCGGAAATCACAATTGCGAACCGACATTCTGTTGGCGCTGTGTCCGACGGCGGCGTGACCTCGAACCGGTAACGCAGTTGCGCGCCCGCCTGCAGCGTGGTCTGCCTCCGCTCGATCGCAACCCATGGACGGCAGGAGTTCGGCTTCAATGCCTCGGTCAAAACCACACCGCCATCTGGTGTCAGTTCCCACTCGGCTGTCGCAAAATTTAACTCGGTTGTAGCATCGGATCGATTGTTGAGTTCGGCCACCGCGCGAACGGTGTCACCAGGCTTGGCCGAGAGCTCGAAGCGGGGCGGAGACACCGCGAGCGCGAAATCGTCCGCCATCACCGGCGCAGCAGCTATCAAGACGATCCCGGAGGTAAGACCAATTGTCGCTCGGGCCAATATCAGATTTCGCATGCTACCAGTCATTGATCGATCTCGATTTCGAAGCCGAATGCCAAAGCTTCTGGCTGGGCCAGTCTGGCGCCATCGGCTTGCAGTTGGATGTCGATAAGGTCGCGTATCAGCGGACCGCTGACTAATCCCGCATAGACGAGCGCCCGGTCGCCGGACACGAGCGTACCTGGCAGCAGGGTGCCGCCCGTAGTCCAGGTGGCGCGAACTGTCGGTCCTGGCGTGCGGGGGAGCGTCATGTAGATGCGCCCTGTTCGTCCAACCCATGAGCCCAGATTTAGCTGGACGCTTACCCTGGTCGACGCGGACACGAGGGACGTTGACCCGGTCCGTCCAGGAGTTTGCCATTGCATTTCCAGGACCGGATCGACGACGACGGTTCCGCTGTCATCTACGCGGAAAACCTGCCCGGTTGGCGAAGTTGGTGACGCCTCCTGCGCTTGAGCGGACGCAAACGACCCAGCCGCCGTGGAGACCAACAATGCAAGCGGGCCGAAGGTTCTCATGGCAAGGAAAGCGTGTAGGTGGCGCGTCCGGTATAGGTTCCCGCAGCCGGAACAACCGTATTGGCATAGGAGAAGGTCATGCACTGCTCCTTCCAAGTGTTCGCAGGGAAGGTTCCCAGGGTTTGCGTACCCCCGGTGAAGGTGCCATTGGGAAACTGGAAGACGGCATCACCATTGCCGGACATGACCCAACGGATCTGACTGAAGGGGATTGTATCGCCGCCACTGGTGAGGTTGGCAGGCGACGTCACGGTCAGCGTTGCAACCCCGGAGCCTGCACCCGGCCTTGACCAGGCCCCGATGTAGACCTGCGAGGGCGGGTTGCAGAAGGTGTAGCCATCGATCGGGCTTTGCGCAACGCTGCTGTTCGATGTCATGGCTTGCGCAGAACCCGAACCCACACTCGCCGCAGGCACTGTCACAGAAACTACGTTAATCGTCGAGTTGTTGCCCGGCGTACCGCCCGAGTTATAGAAACCTGAATATCCGCCGGCCCCTACTTGAAGGTATAAGGAGCGTTGCCCCGATGTGATGGTGATGACGTAAGCATGCGCCGTTTCCGCGATTCCGGAGACTGCCATCGCCAGACATGCCGCCATCGCTCGTTGATATCCAACTCGCCTGTAGCGCTGAGCTCGATTCTTTAGCTCGCTGCGAAACATTTCGTGCACCTCTCTAGGCATCCACAGATTTCGATCGTATCGCCCAGAGGCTAATCCGTGAAAACACGTAAAAACTCAAGGCATCGCGACCACATAACTCACAGGTCTGATCTTCGACCTGCCGCGCCTACTTGAGTCCGGAGTGGGTTCCTGGACGTCGCCCGCTTGCATCTGAGCATAGGATGGCGATCCCCCGTTACTGCAGGCTACTAGGGGAGAGTTCCGCTCTGCGGACGGATTTGTATCAAGTATCGAGTGGTTACCACTTGGAATGACCATTTCGTCACGACATTCCGATTTGGAGCCGACCACAGCTTCGCCGACAAGAATGACTGCTGGCACAATGATTGTAAAATCGATTTGTGCGCGGGCAGCCACCCGTAACCCCGTCGTTTCCCTTATGCTGAATCGTGACGTGGCTTGTGCACTTATCGAAACGCACAACAATGCCATAGTCGCTACAGTTGGCATGATGCGACGATACGAACTGGTCACGCTTCAAGCTGTGTGTGGAGTGTCTGGAGCGCTCCTGAAAACGCGATGATCATGCTGCTTCTAACTGTGCCGGACATGTGCTTCCTCGCGCAGGGCCACCCCGATTTTGGGGCCGGACCGCCTAGTCGAAGGCGATGCTGACATAACGCAGAACGGCAGTTGTCTGGCAAAGTTCAGCCATGCATCTGGAAAATGTTGCAGAATTTTCCTTGGAGAAATACCTGAGAATCGACTGCCGCCAACAGTAGCAGCACACCGGCCTATACGTTCGCACTGATCCTGAATATGAAAGAGCCGTCGCAGGAAGGCTGCGACGGCTCTCGGGAGCATCTGACTGATACTGGCGGTAACGAAATCAGGCTTAGAGCCGCACTCGCACCGGTCTCGAGAACATCAGGGCATCGACACAGCGTAAGTCACGCGACCATTCTGCGTGTTCACACCGCCATAGGTTCCAGGAGCCACGACATTCTGGTTCCTGTAGGTGAATGTCCACCTGGCATCGAGGTTGGTGACCTTGGTGCCCACGTTGGGTGCCAGGTTGATGCTAGTCGTCGCCCCATCCACCAGCGTCGGATGTGCAAGTGCTGTCGCAGAGGTGTTGGCAGCGACTGCAACGTTCATCTGTGACCAGGAAATCGTGTCACCAGATCCGTTGTTCATAGCACCGAGTGTTGTCGAGCTGAATGCGATCGTCCCGTTGTTGCCAATGACACGTGCGGTGACCTGTCCTGCGGTAAGGTCGCCACCGACACCCGTAATCGCCGTTCCGTCGCCAATATTCGCAGCAGGAACATTATAAACCAGATTGTCGACATTGGTGTTGTTGGCCAGGTTCGTGCCCGTGCCGATCCGCACATAGACGAACTTCGGAATCACAATGGTGAAATCGAGATTGGCTGAAGCAGTGAGAGGGCTGGCCGTGCCCGTGACATACCTCGATTCGGCGTTAGCAGCGCTTGGTACGGCTGCCAATCCTGCTACGAGGAGCAGGCTCTTGATAAACTTCTGGTTCACTTCTGGTCTCCACTAGGTTCACACGACATCAAAACTGAGATACGTGATAGCTCGTAGTAGTTAATAAGCTGTTGAGCATGTGCGTGCTGTACCGGGAGCATTGGTGTGCATCAGTTCATGTTTGCAGCATTGAAACTGGTCCAGAGACGGCTCGAGTTTTTCGTCTAATCTCTGACCTGAGAGAAAACAGAAGCGCTTGAGATGAGGGACACGCAAAGGTGCCAAATGCGGATGGCTGCCGGAATTCGATCAGGCTGCAATAAAGTTACAGAGAAGCGTAGATTTGGGCTCTGCCAACATTTGCGGCAGCTGAAGTGTTGAAGAGTGGCTTGTAAGGGAGCGTAGATGGCTATCCAGACATCGCTAAGGGTTGGCTTTCCCACGGCTATCGATCAGTGCCTGTTTGAGCAACTCGACAGCCACGGGTGGGTCGATCGTGTTCCACCAAGCGCCAATCGAGAATCGGCATTGAATTACCCATTTGCCGATCATGCACTGCGAGAATTCGGTTTTGAGACATTAGATGAAAAATTCAGCTATCGAATACGCGCATCTATTCTCGTTGGTTTGACTGTCGGGAGTTGGTCAATCGTCGGCACAGTAGTATATGCTTTGTTCAATCTGACTTGGAACTTGGCATAATTTTCGGCCCATACTGAGCGACGACATGGGGAAGGCACTGGTCTGAGCCCGAAGTTTCTACCAGCTACGAGTAGAGCCTTGGGCCACTTGACCTGCATCCGGAATTCTGGACCATTCCGAGCTGGAAAATTCCAGTTATGATCGGAGGGCCAGGATACGGAGTTTGCGCTGAAGAGATCGAAGTTCACCGAGGCGCAGATCGCCTTTGTGCTTAAGTAGGCAGAAGACGGTACGTCCGTCGGCGAGGTATGTCGCAAGGCAGGAATCAGCGAAGCGACGTACTATAATTGGCGCAAGAAACACGCCGGGCTGATGCCATCGGAGATGCAGCGGCTGCGCCAGCTCGAGGAAAAGAACCTCAAGCTCAAGCGGTTGGTCGCTGACCTGTCGCGGGACAAGGCGATGTTGCAGGATGTCGTCTCGCGAAAGCTCTAAAGCCTGATCGGCGGCGCCAGCTGGTCGATGACGTCCGGAGCACATGGCTGGTCAGTATGCGCCGGGCCTGCGGCGTAATTCGCGCCTAGCTACCATACCGTGGCAAGCGCTCCGATCAGGCTGACCTCAAGCAGCAGATCAAGGAGATTGCGGAGACGCGGTTTGGTTACGGCTATCGCCGTATCCACGTGCTATTTCAACGTCAAGACTGGGCAATCAACGGAAAGCGGGTTTACCGGCTTTACGGGGAGATGGGCCTGCAACTGCGCAAGAAAGCACCCAAGCGACGGGTGAAGGCGAAGTTGAGGGAAGGCCGCTGTACGGCCTCCCGGGTCAATGATGTATGGGCCATGGACTTCGTCCATGGCCAGTTGGCGACGGGGCCAAAGCAGCGTGTCCTCACGGTCGTGGACCCGTTCAGCCGATACTCGCCGGCCATAGCTCCCCGGTTCCGCTTCCGCGCGCCCGATGTGATCGACGTGCTGGAAAGGGTCTGTGCCAAGATCGGCTCTCCTGCCTCGATCCGGGTGGATCAGGGAAGTGAGTTTATCTCGCGCGATCTGGATCTGTGGGCATATATGAAAGGAGTTACGCTCGACTTCTCCCGGCCCGGCAAGCCAACGGACAACGCCTTTATCGAAAGCTTCAACGACAAGTTCCGGGCGGAGTGTCTGAACCAGCACTGATTCATGAGCTTGGATGACGCAGTCCGAAAATGGGAGGCTCGGCGTAGAGGCTACAACGAAGTACGACCGCACAGCGATATCGGCAGCAAGCCGCCGATATCGCTCATGTTGGCATCAGCGGCACATGGCCCGCACTGGCGCCGGCACGCTGGAAAGTCGCCAGCAGGGCGGTCCAGAAACGAGTAGCAGCTCATACGGCGGAAAACTCTATCTCAGAATGGTCCAGTTTTCAGGTGGCAGAGCAAGGAGGATCACATTCTCAGTAGGATACGCTGCGGCGTTTATGATGTTGCCTTGTTAGATGAAGCTTTGCTCGTGCCGGACAATTGGAAGAGTGCGCCAGATCGACAGATTTCCGTATGACGGTTTCTGCCAGGAACTGGTCAGGTGACCGAAAAATTAAACCCAAGAGAAATTGCGCCAAAACTGCCTCCCCAGAATAATGCACGAGAAATTATCACTAAATCCTCGTGAACAGGGCAAAGACAGGGATCGATTTAAGAAAGTCCTGCCAAAATTGGGAAAGTCCGCTGGTCCCAACTACGATACGGTCGCCAGGCAAGAGTACAGGATCCAGCATCGTGCCCGCCTGAACCGCCGCATAATCGAACTTTGCTACTGCTATACCGCCGTCCGTCTGGCGAAATACGGCTACATCACCGCGGTCGGCAACCCTGGTAGGCCCACTCGCTAGCGAAATACCACCGGAAAGCCTGGTGCCAGGAGCAAAGCTGTAAATGCCGGGGTTTTCGACCTGGCCTTCTACAGTCACTGTGTGCGAGGCGTATTCGAGCACGTTTACTGTCACGTCGGGATCAAGAAGAAATGAGTCTCCGAGTCCTTTCTCGAGAAAATTCTCAAGAGCTTCTGGCGTCATGCCCGCGACCTTGATCGGCCCCATTAGAGGAAAGGAAATTTGTCCGTCGGCGTTAACCATGATTGAATCGAAGGAAAGGCCTTCCTCGCGAAAAACGGAAATCTTAAGCTTATCTGCAGGACGGATTTCATAGTTTTCGCCCGAGAAGGCCTGGACATACCCGTTTTGTCCCAACGCTGGATCAGGCGCGCTGGCAGCAAGGCCAGGCTGTGCCGATGGCCCCCCAGCACATGCGCCTAAGGAGAGGCTAAGACCGATCAGGCCTGAAATGCGGCGAGCGGTGGACTGAGTCGGCAACCGTCTCATACGAACCTCATCGGTTTTCTAATGGGAATGACCAGCCTCAACAATCTTGCTAAAATCTTAATTGGAGAGTCAACATTAAGCCGCCCGACCCGCCGTTGCAACACTGGCCCGTTTTAAGGCAGCAACCGACCGGCTAGCACCGGTCGGTTAATAGCTTTTGGTTAAACTCCGGCCTCGCCTGCAGGTGCCTCCAGCATAGCCAACGTCAGCAATGAGTTCGACTACTTTTTGTGCAGTGCGTTAGATATTCGGTCGAATTGCCTTGGTTGACCTGCCTCCAACAGGATATTAGGTATTTCTGCTAATTACTTCCTAGGCAGCCACCCTAAGGTGTAAGCAATATCGTCAAGCTAACCTGCGTGCGAAAGGCAGGTGGGATGGCTACGACGCTTACTCTTACTAGGAAGCAATACGAGACCATGGTGCTGCTTGCGGGCCATCGGACCTCCAAAGAGATTGCGCGTGAGCTTGGCATATCTCCGCACACAGTGGACCAGCGCATCGCAACATCAATACGCCGCCTAAACGTTGCCAATCGGCGTGAGGCGGCAAAGGCAATGTTGTGCACCGGTATTCGTATCGAAGTCGAGAAGACGAATGGAGGGCAATAAGGAAGCAAAAGCCGACTAGGTTTCGTGGACAAGGGGTATCCAGAGTTTGAGTGAGGCGAGAGCGACGAAGCCGAGGTAGGATTCCTTCGTTTTGTCGGAACGGGTCGCGATGCGTCGCCAGTTCTTGAGTTCGTTGAACAGGCGTTCGATCAGGTTGCGCCGTTTGTATTTTGTGCGGTCATGCGGGACGGGGTGACGTCGGTTGACTTTGGCCGGGATCACCGCCTCAACATCGGCTGCCTCGATCTACTCTCGGATCTCGTCTGCATCATAGCCTCGATCAGCCAGGAAAGCCTCGATCCGGTCGGTTATCATGCGGAACAGCGGAGCGAAGCCCTGCACATCGTGCGCCTGCCCTGACGTTAGCGCGAAGCCGAGCGGGAGGCCTCTGGCATCGCACCTTGCGTGGAGCTTGGTGGAGAAGCCGCCTCGCGATCGGCCAAGCGCCTCGGTTTGCTGAGTCCCCTTTATGCCGACGGCACAATGATGTGCCCGGACCACGGTGCTATCGATCATATCGGCGGCTGTGTCGCGCCCTGCCAGTCCGGCCAGCGTCTCGAAGATGACATCGAACAAGCCGGTCGTGCCCCATCGTCGATAACGCCGGAAGACGCTGTTCCACTTGCCATACTCGTCCGGCAAGTGTCGCCATTGCACACCGGTTCGCGCGATCCACATCATGCCTTCAAAATGGGGGCGGTTATCCTGGGCCGGGGCGGCATCCACGACCATGCTCAGGCGGCAGTAGAGGCCCGATCACTTCCCATTCCTCGTCCGAAACGCCGATCCGTTCGCCCAAAACTGCCTCCAAAAGCCAGCCTTGAATCAACGATCGAGTCCCCAGTCAAGCTTTGCCTACGAAACCTTGAGCGGTATGGCTCTGAAGAAGCGACACCCACCCCTTATCTGTGTCCACCGAAGGAATTTCTGGTCTTTAGACCGGAGCTAATTCTGCTACTTACACGTCGGCCTAACACTACTTTTGCAGATTTTTGGATGCTGGTTCGGAAGGGTGGCAGCCGCAGTGTGGACATGGCTGGTCCGGCGGTTTGGCGAGGCGGTTAATGATGGCCGTTCTGATTGCCGGAGGGCTGGGTTCCGGTGGCGGGTCGGCGCTTCTTTCCCCCTCCGGCCTGCTTGAGGCGCTGTGTGTGCAGGAAAGCCAAGGCGATCATTGTCATCAGCGCGTGTCGGTGTCCTAGATTAAGATTAACAATCCAACCTTAGTTGACGTTACCGGAGGCCCAGTCCTGTCCTCTATTCGAAACAAGAGGGACAGATCAACCGCCTCATTACTGCGCTTTGGCAAGCTCGAAAGTTAGTTGAAGCTTTACACCGCGCGCACTAACCTTAGGCCGCAACCCGAAGACGGCTACACGTCGCCTACGACTAACAGGCCCCCGCTCCGGCGGGGGCCGCTTTTCAAGCCCGATCTGCAAATCGGCTGTCCCGGCTAAGCAGCAAATACTTGCCCCAGGCGGATGATGAGCTAATTTCGGACATCCACCAGCCAATTACTTTGATACAATCCCAGCTTCTTTCAACATAGCTAGATGGACGATGTCGCAATCTGTGCAACTCCAATGATCGATTGAAGGACCTAGCGTGGTTGAAACCGTCGAATTTTCGCGAGTAACGAAGAAGTTCAGTTTCTACAGGCCTTTCTATCTGTTCGTGTTCGCGTGCACCGGAATTGCAGGCACTGCAATAGCCTTCCGCGGCTTAAGCACGCCCGAAGCGTCACAGGGCGTCAATTGTGAACTCGTGGACCGTAAGGCGGAAAGTCATCGTGCGGAGGCACATCGTCCTGAGCACGTTGAGGGGGACGGCAGACCTTTCAGCTCCTCAGATTACGAAGGGCCCACGAGCACCAACGATGCGTCCTCACATGGAGGACCAGTCCGCGAAGACCTGCAAGTCCGCATTTGTAGTCAATCCGGCGCGATCTTAAGATTCGAAATATAGCCTAAAGTCTGTGACATGACCCCCAGCTTTCCTCCGGCTGGGATTAGAGCCGGGCGGTTGTTTTGCGCATCAGCGCGGTAGAAGCAGGCCATTGCTTATCCAGTTCGGCGGCGAACGCCGCCGGGGTTGCGTACACCGTGCCGCCGAGCAAGGTCGGCGGTCTTCGCCCCGGCCTCCGCTTCCTTAAGCACGCCAATGATCTGCTCTTCTGAAAACCTCGTTCGCTTCATCTGTCCGTCCTTCTCGTCGGGCCAGACTCTAATCAAGCTTGGAGGAAAATCAGGGAGGCACGTCAACCAAGCGGATCACTTCAGGTGAGGAGTTGAAGTGCCGGAACGGGTTGTCGACCTTGCTCATCCAGGCCGGCTAGCATCGCCCTACCCGATCAACCAGTTTGCTTTGACAGTGCCCTCGAGAGCGTGCTGGCGACAATAATCGAAAAAGAGTGTCTCGGCACAGCGCTTGCCCTCGTCATAGCAGCTGAGGATGCCGATCGGATTGACGTTGCCCCAATAGCTCTCGGGCTGAGGATGGACGGCGGGGTCGCCATAGACTTCGCTGTTGGAGGCCTGCAAGATTCGCGCATTCGCGCATTCGCGCATTCGCGCATTCGCGCATTCGTGCGCTTGGCGAGGCCGAGCATATTTATCGCGCCGTGCACGCTGGTCTTCGTCGTCTGAACGGGATCGTGCTGATAATAGATCGGCGAAGCCGGGCAGGCCAGGTTATAGATCTGACCGACCTCGACGTAGAGCGGGAAGGTCACATCATGGCGCATCAGCTCGAACCGGCTATGGCCGTGCAGATGCGAGATATTAGCTGGGCTCCCGGTGAAGAAATTGTCGACGCACAGCACATGCTCGCCACGCTCGATCAGGCGGTCGCATAGATGCGAGCCAAGAAATCCCGCGCCACCAGTAGCGAGTACGCTCTTGCGTCCGTACATAATCTTCAAACTTTCGGCTGGTTTCCGCTTGTCCGGACCTGCTGGTTACTGGCTCAACCCGGTGGTGGCAATGACCCAGGAGGCTGGAAGTGTGGGGCAAACCGTGGGAAGGGCACCGGGGCGTCGGGTCGGCTGGCATGGTGCCTTGTGCACGAAAAGAGCCGCGATGCACCTGGCGATGGGGCCCCCGAAAGCTGGCCTGAAATGCACAGCCCTGAAAAGCACGGCAATGTGCAGGCGGGGCGGCCCTATTGCTCGGGGACGGCGAAGGTGCCCGAAACGCGGCCATTGCTGCTGCGCGAGGCACCGAGGCCGTCGACGCTGGAATTGCCCGAATTGAGGTCAATCGTCAGTCGTCCGCCATCGAGCGTGTCGCCATTGCGGCTGAGCGAGACATTACCCGACATCACGATCACCCGGCGATTGAGGTCGTAGACCGCCGCCGCGCCGCTGGCGCGTTCACTGCCGCGCCGCACGACCACGCCGCCGCTCGCGTCGATCCGCTGGATCCGCAAGCTGCCTTCGTCGGTATAGGCGACCGTCGTGCGCGCCGCGTTGAGCTGCAGGTCGCCCTGCCTGATCTCGACATTGCCCGACAGCACCACGCGCTTCTGCCGGTCCTGCAATTCGATCCGGTCGGCGGCATAGTTGACCGGCTGGTTGGCGTCGAACCCGGCAATGGCCTGCGCGTCCGCCAGCGAGCCGAAGGCCGAGGCGGTGACGGCCCCGGCGATGAGGCCGCCGAGGAGGCCCTTCACGGCCAGTTTGCGGTAGGGGCTGCGCGTCTGCGTCATGGCTCTATCCGATAGTGTCCCGTTGCCGTTTGGCAAGTCGCGACCCGCATTGCTGGCGTCGCTCATGGCTCCAGCCCCGTCGGCATCCGCAGCTCGCCGGGGGTCATGCGAATCCGCGCATTGCCGTCGAGCGCGACGACCCGCTGGTCGAGATCGGCCATGATGTGGTCGGCCGAGAAGGTGCCGGCCGGGACAGCCCCGGTAACGCGCCCCTCGCTGGTCAGCATATGCGTGCCGAGGTCGATCAGCACGTTGCGCGTATCCATGCGATAGCCATCGGCGGCGCTGAATTGCAGCACGCCGGGAATCCGCAGCTGTTCGTCATCGATATCGTAGACGCCGGTATCCGCGCTCAGCACGGCCGGGCCGTCCGACAGGGCGATGCGCGCGGCCAGCTCGCGCAGCTCGACGCGCGGCACCGTATTGCTCGACTGCACCGCCTCGCCCGCGAGCAGCGAGAACGGTCGTCCTTCGCTATCCTTGCCGCGATACATGGCGTTGTCGACGCGCAGCCGGTCCCCGGCCACGGCGACCTTGTTGCGGTCGAGCAGAAAGCTGACCTCGCCGCGCGGGCTGAGCGGGGAGATGACCATCAGCGCGGCCATCATCCCGATGGCCGCGGGCAGGGCGACGGCCAGCACGCGCAGCATCTTGTCGAGCGCGCTGCCGGGGACGGCGAAGGCCTGTCGCTTGGTGCGGATGCGGTCGGCGGCGATGGTCATCGTGGTTTCCTGCCCTCGCCAGCCTTACTCGTGACTGAAGATGTCCTTGTCCGCCCACCCGGCGAGATCGAGCGCGGCGCGGGCCGGCAGGAAATCGAAACAGGCCTGCGCCATTGCCATCCGCCCCTCGCGCTCAAGCCGCTCGGCCAGCACGTCGCGCAACCGGTGCAGGAAACGGACGTCGGAGGCGGCATATTCGCGCTGTGCGTCGGACAGCACGGGCGCGCCCCAGTCGGAGCTTTGCTGCTGCTTGGAGATATCCTCGCCCAGCAGTTCGGATACGATCATCTTCAACCCGTGGCGGTCGGTGTAGGTGCGGGTCATCTTGCTGGCGATCTTGGTGCAGAACACCGGCGTCGCCCAGACGCCGAGGTAATGCGCGATCGCCGCGAGGTCGAAGCGGGCATAGTGATACAGCTTCACCCGCGCCGGGTCGGCCAGCACCGCCTTCAGATTGGGGGCGTCGAAGGCGCTGCCACTGGCAAAGCGGACGAGGTGCTCGTCGCCCTGGCCGTCGCTGATCTGGACTACGCACAGTCGGTCGCGCGCGGTGATGAGTCCCATGGTCTCGGTGTCGACCGCGACCGGGCCATCTGCCAGCACCCCGGCGGGCAGGTCTTCCTCGTGAAAGTATATCGCCATATGTGCCCAGCGCCTTAGGCCGATTGCCGGGGCAGGGGAAGGCTGAATGCGCCGCGCCTTGCGAGTGGGACCTTGCGGCGTGCGGATGGGGATAGCGTGGGCGGCGCGGCTGGCCCCGCGCCGGGTGCGGGCATAGGGTCGCGGCATGAACGAGCAGGTCCCCGCAAGCTGGCGCGCAGCGCTCGGCCCGGTGCTGGCGGCGAAGGCGTCGCGGCAGCTGGGCGGCTGGCTGCGTGCGGAGGAGGCGGCGGGCAAGATCATCTACCCGCCGCGCGGGCAGCGGCTGGCGGCGCTGGCGCTGACGCCGCTCGAAGCGGTGAAGGTCGTGATCCTGGGGCAGGACCCCTATCACGGGCCCGGCCAGGCGCATGGTCTGAGCTTCTCGGTGCCCGTCGGTACCCGTCAGCCCCCGTCGCTGGTCAATATCTTCAAGGAGCTGCAGGGCGACCTCGGCATCGATCCGCCCGGCCATGGCAATCTGGAGGGCTGGGCGCGGCAGGGCGTGTTGCTGCTCAATGCGACGCTGACGGTGGAGCAGGGGCAGGCGGGCAGCCATGCCGGGCGCGGGTGGGAGGCGATCACCGATGCGGCGACGGCTGCGGTGGCCGCGCGGGCCGAACCCTCGGTGTTCATCCTGTGGGGCAGCCATGCGCGCAAGAAGGCGATGAGCATCCCCGAACTGCAGGGCGAGACCCGCCACCTGGTGCTGCAATCGCCGCATCCCAGCCCGCTCTCGGCGCATCGCGGCTTCTTCGGCTCGCGTCCGTTCAGCAAGGCCAACGCCTTTCTGGCGGCGAATGGCCGGGGCGCGGTGGATTGGGCGCTTTAAGCAATTGAAAAACAGTCGTAATGCTGTGCGACGGTGCTGTCCCATTAAAGGATAGACCGGGCGGTCGCGCTTGTTGGCGCGCGAGCAAGGCCATAGAGCCGGAGCGAGCGATCCCTCTGCGAGGACATCCATGACCGAGCGTAACGCCGAACTCGACTATGCGCGCGCCATCGGCATCGTGCTGGTGGTGTTCGGCCATGCGCTGCGCGGGTTGCAGGGGGCAGGCTATGTGCCCGAGGACGGCTCCGGGTCCGGTTGGGCCTTCGCCACTGACTATCTGATCTACACCTTCCACATGCCGCTGTTCCTGATCATCTCGGGCGCGCTGTTCGCTCCGGAGAAATTTGCCGGGGCGCGCAGCCTGCTGGGCAAGCTCGCCGTGCTGATCGTCTGGCCATACCTGTTGTGGTCGGTGGTGCAGGGCGCGGTGCTGGTGCTGATGGCGCGCTTTGGCGCGGTCAACTCGACCGATGCCGACTGGAGCTGGATCCTGCAGATCGGCTGGGTGCCGCTGGGGCAGTTCTGGTTCCTCTATGCGCTGTTCGCCGCGCAGGTGCTGGCCTTCTTCGCCTACAAGCGCGTGCCGGTATGGGCGATGGCGGCCATCACCCTGACGGCGTTTCTCGTCCTGGCCCAGGGTGGGGAGGAGGTGCCGGTCCTCGTCTCCTACGGCTGCTTCTACTTCGCGCTGGGCATGGTCGCGCGCAAGCTCGACCTGATTGCACGCTTGCCCGCCACCTGGCCGGGCGCACTGGCGCTGCTGGCGGCAGGGTCGGCCACTGCGGTCGCCTGTTTGCTCTTCGAGGTGCCCGCCTACCTGCCGATCCCGGCCGCCATCGTGATGAGCGCGGCGACCATCTCAGTGTGCAAGGCGTTGAAGCCCGTGCTGGCGGCAAGTAGCGTGGGCTGGTGGTTCGCGATTATCGGGCAGTGCTCCATGGGCATTTACGTGCTGCACATCCTCGCCATTGGCGCGGTGCGGCTGGCGATGACCCGCTTCATGGGGATTACCGACCCCGCGCTGCTGCTGATCGGGATCACCCTGTTCGCCACGCTGGTGCCGGTCGCGGTGCAGCTGGTGGCGTTGCGGCTGGGCATTGCCAAGTGGGTTGGCATGCCGTGCTCGGCCAGGCCGTTCACGGCGACAGGCTCTCAGACGGGTGCTGCAGCACCCGCCAGCTAACGCGGTAAGAGCAGTTTAGCGATTGCGGCTCCGGCCCGCTCCCCCTCCCGACCTCCCAAAGCTTACCCTATCGGGAGGTTGGGAGGGGGAGCGGGCTGGCGCCGTTCCCACGTGAGTGAGAGAATAAGCTTATCTCGGCAGTTCGCTGGCGCCCATCAGCGCCTTATCGACACTGCGCGCCGCCTGACGGCCCTCGCGGATCGCCCAGACGACCAGCGACTGGCCACGGCGCATGTCGCCACAGGCCCAGATCTGCGGGTCGGAGGTCTGGTAGTCGTCGGTATTGGCCGCGACATTGCCGCGCGGGTCGAGTTCGACGCCCGACTGATCGATCATGCCGCCCTTCTTCGGGCCGACAAAGCCCATGGCCAGCAGGATGAGGTCGGCGGGCAGCACGAACTCGCTGCCCGGAATTTCCTTCATCTCGCGGCCTTCCCATTCGAGGCGCACGCATTTGAGGCCTGTGACCTTGCCGTTTTCGCCCAGCACTTCCTTGGTCAGGATCGCCCAGTCGCGCTCCACGCCCTCTTCGTGGCTGGTCGAGGTCCGCAGCTTGAGCGGCCAGTCGGGCCAGGTCAGCAGCTTGTTTTCCTTCTCGGGCGGCTGCGGCATGATCTCGATCTGGGTGACCGATTTCGCGCCCTGCCTGTTCGAGGTGCCCACGCAGTCGGAGCCGGTGTCGCCACCACCGATCACGATCACGTCCTTGCCGGTCGCGGTCAGCGAGCCGCGCGGCGCGGCGCGATGTTCGTCATCGCCGGCATTGCGCTTGTTCTGCTGCATCAGGAATTCCATCGCCAGCCGCACACCGGGCAGTTCGGCGCCCGGAATGGTCAGCGAGCGCGCATCCTCGGAGCCGCCCGACAGCACGATGGCGTCGAAGTTTTCCTTCAGCGACTTCATCGAAACATCGACGCCGATCTCGGTCGAGGTGCGGAGCGTCACACCCTCGGCCTCCATCTGTACCAGACGGCGGTTGATGAGGTGCTTTTCCATCTTGAAGTCGGGGATGCCGTAACGCAGCAGACCGCCAATCCGGTCGTTCTTCTCGAACAGGGTCACGGTGTGCCCGGCGCGTGCCAGCTGCTGCGCGCAGGCCATGCCAGCGGGGCCCGAGCCGACCACGGCGACGGTCTTGCCGGTCTTCTTCGCGGGGATCTGCGGCTCGATCCAGCCTTCCTTCCACCCGCGATCGACGATCGCGCATTCGATGCTCTTGATCGTCACCGGCTCGTCGATGATATTGAGCGTGCAGGCCGCCTCGCACGGGGCGGGGCAGACCCGGCCGGTGAATTCGGGGAAGTTGTTGGTCGAGTGCAGCACCTCGAGCGCGTTCTTCCAGTCCCCTTCGTAGACCAGGTGGTTCCAGTCGGGGATGATGTTGTTCACCGGGCAGCCATTGTGACAGTACGGGATGCCGCAATTCATGCAGCGCGCCGCCTGCGTCCGCAGCCGGTCTTCCGGCAGCGGCACCACGAATTCGCGGTAGTCCGCCAGCCGCTTCTTGGGGTCCTCGTAAGTGCGATCCTCGCGCTCGTATTCGAGGAAGCCGGTTTCCTTGCCCATGTCTGTTCCTACCGTCCGGTGTAAGTTTTATTCCGCCGCCACGCTGGCAGCTTCCTCGCGCTCTGCCTCAAGCTGGCCGAGCGCACGCGCATAGTCGACCGGCATGACGAGCTTGAACTTGCCAAGCGCCGCATCCCAGTCGGCCAGCAGCTCGGCCGCGCGGGCGGAGCCGGTGTGCAACTGGTGCCGTTCGACCAGGATCTTCAGCCGTTCCGCGTGGTGATAGAGCGGATCGCCCATGCCGAAATCCTCGACACTGGCCGGACGCTGCTTGGGCGCACCCCACGACCGTTCGGAGCCTTCCTCCGGCGCGGTCGTGATCGCGCGCAGTTCGACCTGCGCCATGTTGCAGAGCTGCTCGAAAGAGCCGTCCGGGTCATAGACGTAGGCGATGCCACCCGACATGCCGGCGGCAAAGTTGCGCCCGGTCGGGCCGAGCACCACGACGACGCCGCCGGTCATGTATTCGCAGCCATGATCGCCCGTGCCCTCGACCACCGCGATGGCGCCCGAGTTGCGGACCGCGAAGCGTTCGCCGCCGACCCCGTTGAAATAGGCCTCGCCCGCGATCGCGCCGAACAGCACGGTGTTGCCGACAATGATGTTGTTGGCGGCGACGCGGTCGACGCCTTCGGGCGGACGCACGATCACGCGGCCACCCGACAGACCCTTGCCGACATAGTCGTTGCCGTCGCCCACCAGGTCGAGCGTGACGCCATGCGCCAGCCAGGCGGCAAAGCTCTGCCCGGCAGTGCCGGTGAGATTGATGCGGAGCTGATCGGTCGCCAGGCCGGCATGGCCATAGCGGCGGGCAATCTCGCCCGAGAGCATCGTGCCGACGGTGCGGTTGACGTTGCTGATCGGGAAATCGAGCACCAGCGTCTCGCCATTCTCGATGGCGGGCTTCGCCGCCTCGATCAGCTTGACGTCGAGCGCTGCCGCAAGTCCGTGGTCCTGCGATTCGGTGTGATAGAGCACCGCATCCTCGTCGATATCGACGCGGGTTAGCAGGCGCGACAGGTCGACGCCATCGGCCTTCCAGTGGCGGATGGCACGCTTCATGTCGATCCGGTCGACCCGGCCGATCATCTTGTCGAGCGTGGCAAAGCCCATCTCGGCCATGATCGCGCGCAGTTCCTCGGCGACGAAGAAGAAGTAGTTGATGACGTGCTCGGGCGTACCGACGAAGCGCTTGCGCAGCTCCGGATTCTGCGTGGCGACACCCACCGGGCAGGTGTTGAGGTGGCACTTACGCATCAT
>CAYOSE010000027.1:0-27816 GCA_964406535.1 uncultured Sphingomonadaceae bacterium | reverse complement strand
GCCATCGTGCTGCGCGACGGCCTGCAGAAGACCGAGTTCAAGGAAGGCCTGCTGCCCTGGGCTCTGCAGCATCCGGTGGCGCTGATCTTCGACGAATACGATGCCGGTCGCCCGGACGTGATGTTCGTGATCCAGCGCGTGCTGGAACAGCAGGGCAAGCTGACCCTGCTCGACCAGAACATGGTTATCCACCCCAATCCGTGGTTCCGCATGTTCGCCACCGCCAACACGGTCGGCCTGGGCGACACCAGCGGCCTCTATCACGGCACGCAGGCGATCAACCAGGGCCAGATGGACCGCTGGAGCATCGTCGTCACGCTCAACTATCTCCCGCCGGAGACCGAGCTGAGCATCGTGTCGGCCAAGACCTCGCTCGACAAGCAGACCGTGGCCGACATGATCCGCGTCGCCGACCTGACGCGACAGGCCTTCATCAACGGCGATATCTCCACGCTGATGAGCCCGCGTACGGTCATCGCCTGGGCGGAGAATACCGAGATCTTCGGCGACAAGGGCTTTGCCTTCCGCGTGTCGTTCCTGAACAAGTGCGACGAGGCGGAGCGGATGCTGATCGCCGAATATTATCAGCGCGTGTTCGGCGAGGAGCTGCCCGAAAGCCTGATCAGCCGCGCCTGAGGTGGGGCCTGACGGGGCCGCTGGGGCCCTGATCGGTTCCTGTCAGTCTTTCGTCGGAAAAGCCGCTTGCACTCGCGTGACAGCAATGCGAACCCGCTCTGGTTTCAGATGAAAGGGTTTCCATGCGCCTGATTGCCTCCTCGCTCGCCATTGCTGCGGTCCTTGCCACGCCTGCTGTTGCCGAGGACACCCCGGAGGATCTCAGCGTCGATGCGGCGATGCTCGAAACCGATCTGCGGGTGCTCGCCGACGATTCGATGGCGGGGCGCGAAGCCGGAACCAAGGGCTACGACATGGCGGCGGGCTATGTCGCGGGCCGCTTTGCCGCGCTGGGCGTGGCGCCGGGCGGCGATGACGGCACCTATTTTCAGGGCGTGCCGATGCTCAAGATCAGCGAGGCGGAAGCATCCTCGCTGACCATCATGCAGGATGGCGAGGCGCTGCTGGTGCCGGAGGCCTATGTCGATTTCTACGGCGGTGGCGGCAGCCGCGCGGAGGCGGGCGAGATCGAGGCCGAACTGGTCTTCATCGGCTATGGCATGGACCTGCCGCAATATGACCGCGACGACTTCGCCGGGGTCGATCTGGAGGGCAAGATCGCCGTCCGCGCCTATGGCGCGCCGTCCTGGCTCAATAGCGAGGAGCTGGCCTATTACCGCTCTACCATCGGCCAGCGCCTGTCCGAGCGCGGTGCGATTGGTGCGATCCTGCTGTGGAGCCCGGTGATCAACAATATCCTCTCGTGGGACGACGCGGTCGGCTCGGCGAAGGGCGATGTCTCGATGACCTGGGTGGACGAAGAGGGCGTGCCGCACACCACCGCGCCCAATCTGCAGGCGAGCACCGTGCTGTCGCCTGACATGTCGCGCCAGCTGCTGGAAGGGCAGGATTTCGACTATGACGACCTCGTCGCCGCCGAGCTGACCGAGGGCGGCGCAATGCCCAGCTTCGACATGGGCCTGACCGCGAAGCTGAGCTGGGCCAACCAGTATGAGAGCATCGTCACCGACAACGTGATCGGCGTCATCCCCGGCACCGACCCCGAGGTGGCCGACCAGTATGTCGTCATCACCGCGCATCTCGATCACGAAGGCATCAAGCCGACCGAGGAAGAGGGCGACGATGAAATCTATAACGGCGCGATGGACAATGCGACCGGCATTGCCACAATGCTGGAGGTCGCGCGGCTGGTGAAGGAAACGCCGACCCGTCGCCCGGTGATGTTCGTGGCGCTGACCGCCGAAGAGAAGGGGTTGCTCGGCTCCTCCTACAATGCCAGCAACCCGATCGTTCCGGCGGAGCAGGTGGCGCTCAACCTCAACCTCGACATGCCGATCGTGACCTATCACTTCACCGACCTGAATGCCTTCGGGGCGGAGCGTTCCAACGTTTACCCCTATGTCGAGGCGGCGGTCGAGGAATCGGGCATGACGCTGAGCCCCGATCCCGATCCGGCACAGGGCCTCTTCGTCCGCTCCGACCAGTACAGCTATATCAAGCAGGGCGTGCCCGCGATCTACCTCAAGACCGGCTTTGCCGATGGCGGCGAGGACCTGCAGCGCATCTTCCGGACCGAGCATTACCATCAGGCCTCGGACGAGGCGGACCTGATCGACTATGCCGAGCTGGCGCGCTTTGCGGGCGTGAATTACCGGATCGCGCGCAATGTCGGGAACATGGCGGAACGCCCGATGTGGAAGGCGGGCGACTTCTTCGGGACGATGTTCGAAGGGCCGATGCTGCCCGTCGAGTGAGCCGACGGGATGGGGCGCTACCCGTCATGAGGAAGCGTCGCCAGCCCGCTGCCCCTCCCGAACTCCCAAAAATCACCCTATCGGGAGGCACGCGAGGGGAGGGGGCCGGAACCGCTCCTGTTTCAGCCACGCTGAAACAGAGAATAGCTGCCGGACAGCATCCGTTCATCGCACCTCTGCGATTGAACAGAGCTGTGTTAATGTGATAACACAGTTGCCGGAGCCATGGCGTTGAACTTCTTCTCCTCGCGTAAATCCGCCGAACGCCGCTGGCGCGATGCCGCGCTGGAAAACGCGCCATGGTCGCCCTTTGCCGCTGCGGAGGAGGACGACTTCGCCCAGTGGGATGCGCCGCCGCCGCCAGCGGAGGGCAAGTGGCAAACGCTGGCGCTGGGGTGTGCGGATCGTCGCGGCGGGGCTCGCCGTGCTGTTCCTCCTGATCCTCTATCTCGCCTTCACCGCGCCGCTGTCAAAATCATTGGAGCCGGTCGTGCCGCCGCAGATCACGCTGCTCGCGGCCGACGGCACGCCGATTGCGCGCAGCGGGGCCAATGTCGACGACCCGGTCGAGGTCGCCAAGCTGCCCGCGCATGTCATCCAGCCATTCCTCGCGATTGAGGACCGGCGTTTTTACAGCCATTGGGGCGTCGACCCGCGCGGCATTGCCCGCGCCGCCTGGACCGGGCGGGGCGGCGGCTCGACCATCACCCAGCAGCTTGCCAAGTTCACCTTCCTCACCCCCGAACAGACGCTGTCCCGGAAAGCGCGTGAGTCGCTGATCGCCTTCTGGCTGGAGGCGTGGCTGACCAAGGACGAGATCCTCGAACGTTACCTGTCGAACGCCTATTTCGGCGACAATGCCTATGGTCTGCGCGCGGCGAGCCTGCACTATTTCTACCGCCAGCCGGAGAACCTGCGCCCCGAACAGGCGGCGATGCTGGCCGGGCTGTTGCAGGCCCCCAGCCGCCTTGCGCCCACGCACAATCCCGACGGTGCCGCCGAACGTATGGCGCTGGTCAAGGGCGCGATGGTCGATGCGGGCTATATTACGGCGGATGAGGCGAAGGCGATGCGCGTCCCCCGGCTCGACGTGCGCGGATTGAACGACGTGCCGACCGGCACCTATTTCGCCGACTGGGCGCTGCCGCAGGCACGGCAGGACAGCGAGACCGGCTACCAGCGCCGGACGTTGACGACGACGCTCGACGCGCGGCTGCAACGGCTGGCGGGTGAGGTCGTGCGCCGCGCGCCTTTGGGCGGGGCGCAGGTGGCGCTGGTGGCGATGCGGACCGATGGCGAGGTCGTGGCGATGGTCGGCGGCAAGAATTACGCGACCTCGCCCTTCAATCGCGCCACGCAGGCCAAGCGGCAGGTCGGCTCGACTGCCAAGACTTTCGTCTATCTCGCTGCCCTGCGCGACGGGTGGGAGCCCGACGACACCATCCCCAATGGTCCGATCGAGAGCGGCTCCTACCGCCCGCGCAATGCCAACGGTCGCTATTCCGAAGAGATCACGCTGGCCGACGCGCTCGCCGTGTCGAGCAATGTCGCGACCTATCGCCTGTTCGAGGAGGTCGGCAGCGCGGACGTGATCGCCACCGCGCGTGATTTCGGCATTACCGCGAAGATGGCCGAGGGCGACCCCAGCGTTGCGCTTGGCTCGACCGCGATGAGCCTGCTCGAACTCACGACCGCCTATGCCGGGATCGCGGCCAACGCCTTCCCGGTCGAACCGCATGCCTTCCCGCGCGAGGAAGAGGGCTGGCTCGGCCGGTTGTTCGACGGCAAGGATACGCTCTCCTCTGGCACGCATGAGGAGATCGAGGCGATGCTGCGCGGGGTCATCAACCGGGGCACCGGGCGCGCGGCCATGCTGCCCGTCGCCAATTACGGCAAGACCGGCACCAGCCAGGACAATCGCGACGCGCTGTTTGTCGGCTATGCGGGCGACCTCGTAGTCGGCGTGTGGATCGGCAATGACGACAACTCGCCGCTCAATGGCGTGTCGGGCGGGGGTCTGCCCGCACGCATCT
This sequence comes from uncultured Sphingomonadaceae bacterium, assembly GCA_964406535.1. GTDB lineage: Bacteria > Pseudomonadota > Alphaproteobacteria > Sphingomonadales > Sphingomonadaceae > Alteraurantiacibacter. The sequence goes on along the minus strand of CAYOSE010000027.1, from coordinate 23,393 downwards.
GGCGCGACTTCATGCGCGGCGCGCTGTCGGGGGCGAGCGGCCCGGCCACGCCGCGGCCCAGCCCGAACCCGAGCGGCCCGGTCGAACCGCTCGACGTGCCCGAGCTGGAGGACATTCCGCTGGGCGACGGCGGTACGCTCTCGATCCGCGATGGCGAGGCGATCTTTACCGGCGACATCGAAGGTCTGCCGGTAGAGGCGCGCATTCGCGACGGCGCCTTCAGCTTCGATATCGACGGGGATGCGATCAGCCGCGAGGTGCAGCGCCGCGTCGAGGAGGGGCAGGGCGCGGGCCCCTAAGCCCGGTGACGGCTATGCTTCGTCGGGATAGACGGCGCGGACAAAATATAACCCTTCCGGCGGCGCGTTGAGGCCCAGCGCGGCGCGGTCCGCCGCCGCCAGCGCCTCGGCCACCTGCGCCACGCGCCACTGGCCCATGCCGACCAGCGCCAGCGTGCCGACCATGCTCCGCACCTGATGGTGGAGGAAGCTGCGCGCCGCGGCCCGCACCACCACGTGCTCGCCCTCACGCGACACGTCGAGCCGGTCCAATGTCTTCACCGGGTCCTTCGCCTGACAATGGGCCGAGCGGAAGGTGGTGAAATCGTGCCGCCCGACCAGTGCCTGCGCGGCCTCATGCATGGCGTCTGCATCGAGCGGCTTGGTCACATGCCATGCGCGCCCGCATTCGAGCGTCAGCGGCGGACGGCGATTGGCGATGCGGTATTCATATTCGCGGCCCACGCAGGAAAAGCGTGCGTGCCAGTTGTCGGGCTTCACCTCGCAGGCGATGATGGCGATTGGATCGGGCCTGAGATGCGCGTTCAGCGCCTCCATCAGCCGGAACGGGGCGATGTCCTTGGCGATCTCGACATGGCTTCGCATGGCCAGCGCATGGACCCCGCTGTCGGTGCGCCCGGCGCTGTGCAGCGGCACTGTCTCGCCGGTGGTGGCGGTGACCGCCTCCTCGACCGATTGCTGCACACTCGGCCCGTGGTCCTGCCGCTGCAGACCCATGAAAGGGCCGCCGTCGAATTCGATGGTGAGCGCGAAGCGGGTCATCGCACCAGCGTGCCCGCCGCCACCGGAAAGCCGCGCAGGAAATCGGCCAGCTTCATGGCGGGTTTCCCGGCGCGCTGCAGCATGTCGGGACGGAGCGAGGCCTCGCCGCAGGCAATCGTGAACTCGTCGTCGAGGACTGTTCCCGGTGCCCCGTTCACGCCGATCACATGCGCGCGCAGCACCTTGATCCGCTCGCCGTCGAGCTCGAACCAGCTGCCGGGGAAGGGGGAGAAGGCGCGCACTTCACGCTCCAGCCGGAGCGCGGGCTTGCGGAAGTCGAGCCGCGTTTCGGCCTTGTCGATCTTGGCCGCATGCGTTGCCTCGAGGTCGTTTTGCGGCTCGGCGCGCAGCTGGTCGAGCTGGGCGAGCGTCTCCACCATCAGCCCCGCGCCGACCTGCGACAATTCGTCATGTAGCTCGCCCGCGGTCTTTTCCTCGATGGGGACGCGCGCCGTCATCAGCATCGGGCCAGTGTCGAGGCCCTTTTCCATCTGCATGATCGTGATGCCGGTCATGTGGTCGCCCGCCAGGATCGCGCGCTGGATCGGTGCGGCCCCGCGCCAGCGCGGCAGCAGCGAGCCGTGGACGTTGAGGCAACCCTTCATCGGGGCCTCGAGCACCGGAGTGGGCAGCAGCAGGCCATAGGCGGCGACCACCGCGACATCGGCATCGAGCGCGGCGAAGGCGGCCTGCTCGTCCAGATCGCGCAGGCTGGCCGGATGGCGCACTGCGATGCCCAGTTCCTCGGCCTTTGTCTGCACGGGCGAGGGGCGCAGCTGCTTGCCCCGGCCCGCCGGTCGCGGCGGCTGGGTATAGGCGGCGGCGACCTCGTGCCCGGCCTCGACCAGCGCGGTCAGCACCGGCACGGCGAAATCGGGCGTTCCCATGAAGACGATACGCATGACCAGCGCCCCTAACCGTTCGTCCTGAGCTTGTCGAAGGACGAATGTGGAGAGGTCTGAATTCGGGCTTCGACAGGCTCAGCCCGAACGGATAGGGACAGCTCATGGCCTCCACCGAAATCGAGACACTCGCCTCTGCACTGGCCCGGCTGCCGGGGCTGGGGCCGCGTTCGGCGCGGCGCGCGGTGCTGTTCCTCGTCAAGCGGCGCGAGACCGCACTGGTGCAGCTGCGCGAGGCGCTGGCGGCGGTCGAAGCGAGCCTCGTCGAATGCCAGACCTGCGGCAACGTGGACACCACTGACCCCTGCGGCATTTGCACCGATCCCCGCCGCGACCAGCGCAGCATCTGCGTGGTCGAGGACGTGGCGGATTTGTGGGCGCTCGACCGGGCAAAACTGTTCACCGGCAAGTATCACGTGCTGGGCGGCAGGCTGTCCGCGCTCGACGGTGTGCGGCCTGAGGACCTTGCCATCGATGCACTGGTGGGACGCGTGGCCGAGGGCGGCGTCGACGAGGTGGTGCTGGCGATGAACGCCACTTTGGAGGGGCAGACCACCGCGCATTATCTGGCGGAGCGGCTGGAGGACTATCCGGTGCGCCTGACCCAGCTCGCCCATGGCCTGCCGGTCGGCGGCGAGCTCGATTATCTCGACGAAGGCACCTTGGCGCAGGCCTTGCGCGCACGGCGTCCGCTCGGCTGAGCATCTTGCCGCGCACAATTGGCGCGCCTATATTTGCCCCATGGCCATTCATCCCATCATCGAGGCGCCGGACCCCCGGCTCAAGACCGTGTCCAGGCCCGTCGAGACCTTCGACGACGAGCTCAAGGCGCTGGTCGAGGACATGTTCGAGACCATGTATGCCGCCAACGGCATCGGCCTCGCCGCGATCCAGATCGGGCTGCCGCTGCGCCTGCTGGTGATCGACCTCCAGCCAGAGGACATGGATGCCGAGCCCGAGGAATGCCATTCGCATGGCGGGGAAAAGCATTACCACCGGCCCCTGAAGAAGGAGCCGCGGGTGTTCGTGAACCCGGAAATCCTCGACCCCTCAGAGGAGCTGCACAGCTTCCAGGAAGGCTGCCTGTCCGTCCCCGATATCTATGCCGATGTCGAACGGCCCGCCGCCTGCCGCGTGCGCTGGCAGGACCTTGAAGGCAATACGCATGAGGAAGACATGACCGACATGATGGCGGTCTGCATCCAGCACGAGATGGACCACCTGGAGGGCGTGCTGTTCATCGACCACCTCAGCCGCCTCAAGCGCAACATGGCGCTGAAAAAGCTCGAAAAGGCGCGCAAGGCGGCCTGACCGGCACACCCCGCGCGTTTTTCATCACCGATCAGGCGATTGCCGCCTCGACCATCCCGTCGAGCGCCCTGAAGCAGTCTTCCGCGCATTCGCGGCACATCGTCTCGCAGCGGCGGCAATGGTCGTTGTCATGCTTGGCGCACTCCTCGGCGCAGACCTTGCACGCGATGATGCAGGCTTCGAGCAGCGACTTGATGACCACCGTATTCCCGGCGGTGCGGCGCGCGGCGACGCGCGTGACCGCCTGACAGATATCCGCGCAGTCCATGCATTTGCGGATGCATTCGGACATGTCCATGGGTTCGGCACTGCAGGCATCGGCGCAGGAACTGCAGATCGCCGCGCAATACATGGAATGGCGGACCGCCTCGGCGAGGTCTTCGTTGAAATCGGCGCCCACTTGCGGGTGCTCGCGGATCATTTCCTTGATCGACATGGGTTTTTCTCCTTCACCCAATTGACGCGTGGGGGCGGGGGAGGGTTCCGGAATCGATCGGCCAATGCGCCGAACTGCACCGGGGATGAGCGGGTCTGCTGCCTTGCGATAGGCAGTCGCTTGCTGTAAGTTCTGCTTTCGTTCCCCATTATCGCGAGCCTGCTTCTGCCGTGGATTCCCAGCTTCTCCTGATTGTTGCCATTGTCGCCGCCCTGCTGCTGGGAGCGGCGCTTGGCTGGTTTGCCGGATCGCGCCCGGTTGCCGGTCTGCGCGGCGAGGCGGAGCGGCTGCGCGCCGATGCGGCCCGCATGGGCGAAGAGAGGGATGCGGCCCTGGCGCGCGCTGCCGAGCGTGAAGGCGAGTTCAAGACCGCGATCAAGGAACTGGGCGAGGCTCAGGTCAAGCTCGCGAAGCTGGAAGCCAACGCCGAGAATTTCGACAAGCAGATGGAACTGATGAAGGAGGCGCGCGAGGAATTGCTCGCCCAGTTCCGCGCCACTGGCGGCGAGGTGTTGTCGAAGGCGCAGGAACACTTCCTCAAGACCGCCGCCGAACGCTTCGGCCATTCCGAACAGGCGAGCAAGGAAGCGGTCGCCAGCCTGCTCAAGCCGGTCAGCGAGCGGTTGCAGAAATACGAGGAAGCCGTTCGCTCGATCGATTTGGATCGAAAGAAGGACTACGGAAATATCGAAAGCCTCATGGAACAAGTCAAGCTTGGCCAGAAGGCGGTGCAGGATGAGGCAACTAAGATTGTCAACTCACTCAGAATGGCTCCTAAGACGGGGGGGCGTTGGGGGGAGCAACAATTTGAAAATTTGCTAGATCTCGCAGGGTTATCAAAATTTACGGATTATCGCTCTGAGGTGTCTGTTGCTGCGGAAGGAGGGACCCTTAGGCCCGACTACATCATCAACCTTCCGCGAGATCGGAAGTTAATCGTCGATATAAAGTGCCCAATTGAAGCATACATGTCTGCGATCGAGACGCATGATCCAGATGCAAAGGCAGCCGCATTCCGCCAGTTTTCAAGGGCGGTCCAAGGACATGCAAACGCGCTGTCAAAGAAGGCCTATTGGGCTCAATTTGACGAAGCGCCGGACTTCGTGATCCTCTATATTCCGGGAGACAACTTTCTTACTGCCGCACTTGAGCATCAGCCGTCGCTTTGGGAGGAGGCGGCGAAAAGTCGTGTTGTCATATCGGGTCCCGCCACCTTCTTTCCGCTTGCTCGCACAATAGCTGCCATGTGGGAGACAGAGAAGCTAACTGACAAGGCGCAGGAGATAATCGATATTGGTCGGGATCTTCATGAAAACATGTCGATCATGACGGAAAGAATTGTGAAATTAGGAAAGAGCATTGGGCAGACAGTTTCATCATACAACGACTTTGTGAAGAGCGCAGATGGAAAGGTTATATTGCGGGCGCGCGAATTAGAGAATCTCAATGTGACGAAGAGTGCGAGAAGGATTGCGAGTCCAGACACTGTTGAGCCGGAAATGAGGCAGCTCGTCAGGTTGTCAAAGCCATCAGCCTCTGACGAGTCAGAGCAATAATGTCATCCTTGGCAAGCCTGGACTCGAAAGCCGAGGTGCCTCTGGTCGAAAATGTTCCGCGTTACACCGGATCGGACCTTGCGCCAGACGCAACTCTCCCCATCATAGAGGCGGACTCAGAGAGGAACGCCGCCGAATGAAACTTGCCCGTGCCCCGCTTGCTTCGGCTGTTGCCCTGACGCTGGTCGCGCTGGCCGGCTGCAACCGCACCGATGCCCCCTCCGACGAGCTGCGGCAGGAAGCGCAGGAGATCGTCCAGGCGGTGGAGACCGGCGCGGCCACAATCGCGGGCGAAAGCCAGAGCGTCTTCGCCCCGCGCGACGAATGCAGCGAGCTGGATGGCGGCGCGCCGTTCCTCGCGGCGCTGGGTGCGGCAGTGGAGATGCGCGACACCGACCTGCTGATCGCGCTTGCCGCCAATGACGTGAAGCTGGGCTTCGGCGGTGAGGATGGCGCGGCCAATCTGCGAACCTCGCTCGATGCCGAGGATTCGGTGCTGTGGGATGCGCTGGCCCGGATGATGGAGCTGGGCTGCGCGGCCAACGAGACCGGCGGGATGACGATCCCCTATTACTTTGCCCAGACCAGCAATCTCGATCCGTTCGAGGCGATGATCGTCACCGGTACCGAAGTGCCGCTGCACAGCGCGCCCGAAGGCGATGCCGCGAACATCGCCAATCTCAGCTGGCGCGAGGTCGCGGTCATTCCGGCGGAGGGCACCCAAGCTGCACCTGATACCGGCTGGACCCATGTGCGCGTGCCCGCGCAGGGCGAGACGCCGGAGATGACCGGCTATATCCGCAGCGACAATTTGCGCTCGATGATCGACTATCGCTTGCTCGCGTCGAGCCGGAATGGCCGCTGGCGGATCACCGCGCTGCTGGCGGGGGACTAGGGTCAGGACCCATTAACCGCATAAGCCGCGATGGCTCGATTGCGGACATAGTGGAGCGAACCGCAGTTGCGCGGGTTTCGCCGGGATCAGAGCGATACTCTTGGGCAATTCATGAAGGCAAGCCCGTGAAAAAATTCCTTGGTTAATCAATTGACAAGACGCGTACAAGACTAGCAAATGCAGCATCAGTCTGATGACTGGAAATCCTTCGGTGGGCGCAGATGAGGACGGCAATTTTGCCGCCTCAGGGCAATAAGCGAGCAGGTCAGGCTCCAGCTCCAGGATAGCAAAAGCCAGGAGTGCCCGAGAGGAAGTCTAACGGCGAATCGCCATGGTGGCGATAACCCCGATGCAGTCGCGCTCAGGCGCACCGCATCACATCTGCTGCAGGAGCCAAGCAATGGACAAGTTGACCCAACCCCCGCACACCAATTCCTCTTACCTTAGCAAGCAGAGACTTCCGAGCGGCCCAACCGGGATGGCACGGCGCATCGAAGCGCGAATTGCGGACCTTGAAGAGCGGCGCAAGGAATGCCGGAGGAGCGCCGATCGTGTCCCGCTGAATGAACGGCTGCATGCACTCGATGAGCTTCTTTGCTGGTGCCGGACGCGAAAGGATTACCGGACCGAGCCCACCCAGCCACTCTGAGAAACGGCATCAGCGACCAGTGCGTCGATCAGCCCCAGGCCCCCGGTATTCTCAGCATCGAGACTGACGGGACCATCGGCTGATCCGCACATGTCGTTTTCACATCCGCTCGATTGCCAATAGCGTTGGCTTTCCGCTGGACCCTCATCACCCTATGCCTACCCCAGCGACGCCCGCACCTCATAGGCCAGCACTGCACCTGCTACCGCCGCATTGAGGCTATCCGCGCGGCCAAGCATCGGGATGGTGACGCGCAGGTCGCAGGCCTGTTCGTAGTCCTCGGGCAGGCCGCGCGACTCGTTGCCGACCAGCACGAAACACGGCGCAGCATAGGGTGCGCCGCGATAAGGCACCGCATCGCGCAAGCTCGCCGCTACCAACTGCCCCTCATGCTGACTGGCACCGCCGCGCAGCCAGGGCAGGAACTCTTCCCACCGCGCCTGGGCGAGTTGCTGGGTGAAGATCGCGCCCATGCTCGCGCGCACCGCCTCGACGCTGAACGGATCGGCGCAATCGTCGATCAGGATCAGGCCAGCCGCGCCCACGGCATCGCCCGTCCGCAGCATGGTGCCCAGATTGCCGGGATCGCGCAAAGCCTGCGCCACCAGCCACAGGTCGGTGCCGTCACGCCGCAACGTCCCCAGCGATGTATCCCACTCGCCGAACATCCCCGCCACGGCCTGCGGATTGTCCTTGCCGGTGATCTTGCCGAGGATGTCGGGGTCGGTCTCGACCACTTCGCCGCCCACGCTCTCGACCGCCGCAACCAGCACATCGAGCAGCTCGTGCCGCTCGCGCCCCTGCGCCATCACCAGCATTTCCGGCACGCGCCCGCTCTCGCGCGCATCGGTCAGCAGGCGCAGCCCCTCGGCGAGGAACTTGCCCTCGCGCCGCCGATGCTTCTTCTCCCGCAAGGAGCGGAGATATTTGACGGTGGGGTTGGAAAAGCCGGTGATCGTCCGGCGCATGGGAACCTATTCCTCGCCGAAACCGGCTTCGACCATCGTGACCAGTTCGGCGAGGCGGCTTTCGGCGTCAGTGCCGGTCGCGGCAATCTCGACCTCGTCGCCGCGCGCCGCGCCCAGCATCATCAGCCCCAGGATCGAGCTGCCCTGCGCCGAATTGCCCCCCTTGGAAACGATGATTTCAGTGCCGTCCATGGCCGCGGCGGCGGCCACGAACTTGGCGCTTGCCCGCGCATGCAGGCCCCGTTTGTTGACGATTGTCACCCGCTGGCGTGCTTCCACCAACCACGTCCCCCATCCTCATGCGTCCTGGCCGAGGAATTCGGACGCCATCGTTATATAGGTCCGCCCGGCATCGCGCGCGGCGCTGGCGGCCCCTGCCAGGTCCAGCTCCTTGCGCGCACCGGCCAGGCGAATCAGCATCGGCAGGTTGATCCCCGCAACAACCTCGGTGCGCCCTTTTTCTAACAGCGAGATCGCCAGATTGGAAGGCGTCCCGCCGAACAGATCGGTGAGCAAAATCACGCCATTGCCGCTGTCGACACGGGTGATGGCGTCGGCGATTTCGGCGCGGCGCGCCTCCATGTCGTCTTGTGGGCCGATGCAGACGGTGACGACATCGTCCTGCTTGCCTACGACGTGTTCCATCGCGTTGACGAATTCATCGGCCAGCTGGCCATGGGTAACGAGGATCAGTCCGATCATCAGCAGGTGCAACTCGCGAAGGTCATATATGTTCTGGCGTTTATGATTGTCGGTCTCGCGCCTTGAGCGCGTCCTCTACCATTTCAGCAGCCCGTGACCCCAGGTTGCGATGTACGACAGTGGGCGAAAAACCACCCTCGCGCAAGGCTTCGGCCATGGCCTGGGCGGTGTAAACCGAGCGGTGTCTCCCTCCGGTACAGCCGAAGGCGATGTTGACATAGCTCTTGCCCTGCGCCGCATAGCGGGGAAGCAGTTCGAGCAGCAGGTCGCGAATCTTCGCGAAGCTGGACAGGAAGGCCGGGTCGGCGCTGATATGTTCGCCCACCGCCGGGTCGAGCCCGGTCAGCGGACGCAGGTCCTCGCGCCAGTGCGGGTTGTCGAGATAGCGCATGTCGAACACCAGGTCGGTCGCGGGCGGCATGCCTCGCGCAAAGCCGAAGCTGGAGACGGTGACGGTCATTTCCTGCGGCGCATTCCGGGCGAAGCGGTCGCGGATGACCTGCTTCAGGTCGTTGGTCGAATAATCGGTGGTGTCGATCAGCGTTTCGGCCCAGCGGCGCAGCGGAGAGAGTAGTTCGCGCTCCGCCGCGATGCCCGATGGCACCGCCATGTCTCGCGCCAGATGGTGGCGGCGGCGGGTCTCGTTGAAGCGTCGCTCCAGCTCATGCCCCGCGCAATCGAGGAACAGGGTGGAGACGTCCTTGGCCGGATCGGCGGCCAACTCGGTCAGTTGCTCGATCACCTCGGCCGGGACGAAACCGCGCGTGCGGCAGTCGAAGCCGATCGCCAGAGGATGGCCGCTGGTGTCGCCGCCCAGCAGGCGTTCGAGCAGGCGGATGGGGAAGTTGTCGATCGATTCCCAGCCGAGGTCCTCCAGCTCGCGCAGGGCCGTGCTTTTGCCCGCACCCAGCATCCCGGTGACGAACAGCAGGCGCTGGCGCGGCGGAGTCTCGGCAGAGGCCATGGCCGCGCGTTTGCGCCAGTCGCGGGCAAAAGGAAAGGGCGCTTTGGTAGAGGTCGGCTAGACCAAAGGCAGGCCGAACCGGTCGAGCGCCGCCTCGGCCCGCAGCGCCAGCACGGGGGATTCGGGCCACAGCGCCAGTGTCGGGACGGCGAATCCGGCGATGTCGGTGTTCGCTGCCGCTTCCACGAAGCGCGGTGCTTCGGCGTCGATCCGCAGCAGCAGGCAGACCGGTGCCTCGGCAAAGGGGCGCTCGACGATTCCGACATTGCGGATTTCGAGCAGGCCCGCCGTCGCCGCCGCGGGCACGGCCCACAGGTGGCCAGCGCGCATGCTCAGCGCGACGCCGTCGTCGCCCACCAGCACCGCGCCGCGATCGAGCAGCGCCAGTGCGAGGCTCGACTTGCCGCTGCCCGGCGGCCCCTCGATCAGCACACCGCGCCCGCCAATAGCGATTCCGGTGGCCTGGCGCAGCACAGGCTCGCTCATGCTGCGGGCAGTTCGAGGATCAGGCACGCGCCGCGCGCGTCGTCGCGCCGCCCGGCGGCAACCAGCGTGCCGCCATGCGCCTCGGCAATGGTGCGGGCGATGGCGAGGCCGAGCCCGGAATGGTTGCCGAACCCTTCGCCCTCGGGCCGGTCCGAGTGGAAGCGGGTGAAGATCTTCTCGCGCTCCTCGGGCGGGATGCCGGGCCCTTCGTCGCAGACGTTGGCGACCACGCACCCGCCGCGCATGCTGACCGCAATGGTCACCGTGCCGCCGGGGGGCGAGAAGGACACCGCATTGTCGAGCAGATTGCCGATCGCGCGCTCGATCCGGAGCGGGACGCCCATGATCGCGAGCGGGCCGGCGGGCGCGTCGAACACCACCTGGCACTCGCCATTCTCGCCGCGTTCCTCGCGCGCGGCGGTGAGGTTGGCGACCAGCGCGACCATGTCGATCCGCTCGAAGGTCGCCCGGCTCATCTCGGCATCGATGCGGCTGGCCTCGGCGATCTCGGTCACCAGCCGGTCGATCCGGCGCACGTCATGCGCGGCGACCTCGACGAGCTGGCGGCGCAGGTCGGGGTCATCGACCTTCTGCAACGTGTCGGTGGCGCTGCGGAGCGAGGCGAGCGGGTTCTTGATCTCATGCGCGACATCGGCGGCGAAGCTTTCGACCGCGTCGATCCGGTGCCTGAGCGCGCCGGTCATGTCCGACACCGCGCGGGCGAGCAGGCCGATCTCGTCGGCGCGCTCATCCATGCGCGGCACCTCGACCTCGCGGTCGCGCCCGGCCTGCACCCGCACCGTGGCGCGCACCAGTCGCCGCAGCGGCTGGATGATCGTCGAGGCAAGGTAGAGCGACAGCACGATCGACACCACCAGCGCCAGCGCGATCACCGACATCAGCAGCGAGCGCGCGGCGCGCACTGACTGGATAATATCGGTCGCGTTGCGCGTGGTCATCAGGCTGTCGCCATTGGTCCCGACCGGCGCGGCAGCATTGATTACCGGCGTGCCGTCGGGCGCGGTCCTGAGTTCGATCTGCGACAGGCCCTGCTGCCGCACGCGGGCCAGTTCGGGCCAGGTATCGGCGTCGGTATCCTCGGGCTCGACGTAGGGCGGGGCGGTCGGTGCCCCCACGGCGAAGTTGACCGCGCTGTCGGTCCAGCGGGCGAGGTCCTCCAGGAAGGGCTCGGCCACAGGATCGTCGAAGGTGAAGGCCGGTGCGTCGAGCGCGAAGCTGTCGGCCCACAGCGTCCCTTCCGCGTCATACAGCCGCAGCCGCATGCGCTGTTCCTTGCCGATCTGGACCAGCAGCGCCTCCTGCCGTTCGCGCCCCGCGCCCGCCAGCGCCTCGGCGGTGATCTGCGCCTCGATCCGGGCCAGCTTGAACCGCTCGTCGAGCAATTGGCGGCGGTAGGAATCGAGGAAGAACAGGCTGCCCGCCAGCACCAGCAGCGGGATCAGGTTCACCGCGAGGATGCGTGCCGTCAGCGAGGCGCCGATCGGGAAGGCGAGCCGCTCCAGCCGGCCCGCTGGCATGCCTCCCTCAGCCATCGGTGAAGCTGTAGCCCGCCCCGTAGAGCGTTTCGATCCCGGCGAATTCGGCATCGACCGCGCGGAACTTGCGCCGCAGCCGCTTGATATGGCTGTCGACCGTGCGGTCGTCGACGAAGACATCGTCGGGATAGGCGGCATCCATCAGCTGGTTGCGGCTCTTGATGACGCCGGGCCGGGCGGCCAGCGCCTCCAGGATCAGGAATTCGGTGACGGTGAGCGAAACGGGTTTGTCGTCCCACGTGACCTTGTGGCGGGCCGGGTCCATCTCCAGCCGCCCGCGGCGCAGCAGCTGGCTGTCCGGCGCAGGGGGCAAATCGGCATTGCTGTCGCCACCCGCCTCGATTGGTCCCGCGCGCCGCAGGATCGCGCGAATCCGCGCCAGCAGCAGCCGCTGGCTGAACGGCTTGGCGATATAGTCGTCCGCGCCCAGCGCGAGGCCGGCCTCTTCGTCCGCCTCCTCGTCCTTGCTGGTGAGGAAGATCACTGGCAGCGCCGAGTGCTGGCGCAGGCGGGCAAGCAGTTCCATTCCGTCCATGCGCGGCATCTTGATGTCGAACACGGCGAGGTCGGGCGGATTGTCGAGCAGCGCGGCGAGCGCGGTCTCGCCATCGGAATAGACGCGCACGCCATAGCCTTCCGCCTGCAAGGCGATCGACAGCGTGGTCAGCACATTGCGGTCATCGTCGACCAGCGCGATCGAGCGTTGGGACTCGTCCTGCTGCAGCTCAGGCGCGTCCACGCCAACCTCGCCCGTTTCCTGATCGCTCATATCTGGCCTGCCTCGCGCCCGGTCCGGCGCATTGTCCTGTTATCGCCGTCTATCGGCAAGTATCGTTATCGACAAATGGCTTCAATGAATGTTCCCCGTCAGGCTTGGGGCACCTCTTCGCACTGCGGTATAATGCTGCGTCGCAATATGATTATTCGCCTCGTAAAGGGACAGTCGCAATTTAATTGCCACATGGCCGCCCCATAGTTTGACGCTTCGGGCGCTGCCGATTATGCGGCGAGTCAGCCCCCTTCATTACGGCGACTTTGCGGTCGCAGCTGAAACCAGTTTCCAGGGAGACTTGAGTGTCCACCGACCTTTTCCATTCACTTGCCGCGCAGGGCATCAAGACCGATGCCGTGATTCATCCCAACCTCGGCACACCGGCGCTGGTCGAACAGGCCATCGGCAAGGGTGAGGGCAAGCTGACGAAGCATGGCGCGCTGCTGGTCGATACCGGCAAGTTCACCGGACGCAGCGTGAAGGACAAGTTCGTGGTCCGCGATGCGACCACCGAAAACACCATCGACTGGGGCAAGATCAACCAGCCGATGGATCCGGAGCATTTCGCCAACCTCAAGGCCGACTTCATGGCTGCCGTGGCCGATCAGGAAGAGCTGTTCGTGGCCGACCTGTTCGGTGGCTCGCAGCCCGAATATCGCGTCAATGTGCGCGTAATCACGCAGATGGCCTGGCACTCGCTGTTCGCCCGCACCCTGCTGGTGCGCCCGACGGCGGACGAGGTGGCCAGCTTCGTGCCTGAATACACGATCATCAACCTGCCCAGCTTCAAGGCCGACCCGGAACGCCACGGCTGCCGCAGCGACACGGTGATCGCCGTGAACCTGACCGAGAAGCTGATCCTGATCGGCAACACCGAATATTCGGGCGAGATGAAGAAGGGCGTGTTCGGCCTCCTCAACTACCTGCTGCCCGAACAGGGCGTGATGCCGATGCACTGCTCGGCCAATGTCGGCGCCGATGGCAAGAGCGCGATCTTCTTCGGCCTGTCGGGCACCGGCAAGACGACGCTGTCGGCCGACGCCAGCCGCACGCTGATCGGCGATGACGAGCATGGCTGGTCGGACCAGGCCGTATTCAACTTCGAAGGCGGCTGCTACGCCAAGATGATCGACCTCTCGGCCGAAGGCGAGCCGGAGATATACGCGACGACCAGGATGTTCGGCACGATCATCGAAAACGTCACCATGGACGAGGATACGCGCGAGCTCGACTTCACCGACGGCAGCAAGACCGAGAACACCCGCGGCGCCTATCCGATCGAGTTCATTCCGAACACGTCGGAAAAGAACCTCGGCCCGGCACCGTCGAACGTGATCATGCTGACCGCCGATGCCTTTGGCGTGCTGCCCCCGATCGCGCGGCTGACCTCCGACCAGGCCATGTACTACTTCCTCTCGGGCTACACCGCCAAGGTGGCTGGCACCGAGATCGGCGTGACCGAGCCCGAAGCGACCTTCAGCACCTGCTTCGGCGCGGCCTTCATGCCGCGTCACCCGAGCGTCTACGGCAACCTGCTGAAAGAGCGTATTGCCAAGGGCGGGGCGCAGTGCTGGCTGTTCAACACCGGCTGGACCGGTGGCAAGTACGGCACCGGCAACCGCATGCCGATCAAGGCGACGCGCGGCCTGCTCAACGCCGTGCTCGACGGCAAGATGGACGAAGTCGAATTCCGCAAGGACCCGAACTTCGGCTTCGATGTGCCGGTCTTCGTACCTGCGCTGGCCGAAGCCGGGATCGACCAGGGTGTGCTCGATCCGCGCAGCACCTGGGCCGACAAGGAAGATTATGACGCCACCGCCCACAAGCTGGTGGAACTGTTCGTCGAGAACTTCCGCCAGTTCGCCGAGCATGTCGACGAGGGTGTTCGCCAGGCCGCCCCGCAGGCTGCCTGAGCGCACTGACACCCTGACAAGCGAAGGGCCGCCATCGTGCGGCCCTTTTCTTTTGTGCGATATTCGGACGGTCAGTCGTCGCCCTGTGTGCCCGGCTCTCCCGGCTCGCCGGGTTCGTCCTCGCCTGAACCGGTTCCCTCGTCGGCCTCGGCTACCGGCGCTTCATCGTCCATCGGATCATAGGTGAACGGCACACCCTCCTCGGCATCGGCCAGCGCGTCGAACATGCCCTGCGCGTATTCGGCGAGTTCACCGCCATGCGGGTCCATCGCCAGCGGGTGGAGATAGGCCCTGGCGACGTCGATCCGGCCCTCCCTGGCAAACATGACCGCGGTATTGAGCGTCAGGTTCTCATCGAACGGGGCGAGTTCGCTGGCCATGAACAAGGCGTCCTTGGCCGTTTCGCTCGGCTCGGCGCCGCTCCAGGCATATTTGCGGAAGAGATAGATCAACGGGATCGGATGATTGTTCTCGCGCGCATTGAGCGCGATGAAGGGTGCCATCGCGTCCTGGTACGCGGCGGTCCGGTCATCAGCATCCTCGGCCATGCGAAACATCGCATAGCCCTTCTGCACATAGGCGTTGGCAATGGTGGGATCGAGCGCGATCGCACTATCGGCAGCGGCAATCGCCTCGGCATTGTTGCCCGCGTCGTATTCGGCCTCGGCCAGCGCGGCGAGTACATTGGCATCCTTGGGGAATTGCTGCGCCACTTCGCGCATCTCGGGCAGCAGGTCGAGCGCCTGTTCCCGGTCGACGCCGCGCCTGGAGCGGATGATCAGCGGCATCGCTTCGGCATGCCCCTCGCTCAGCTCCCGGACTTCGATCGGGCCCGGCTGGAAGAAGTCGGCGGTATAGGTGATTGCCAGCATCCGGCGGCGTTCGAGATAGGCGTCGAGATCCTTGTCGAGCTGGTCGAGATCGCCAAACGCCTCCTCGCCCGCCTCGATCGGGGTCTTCCCCGCGCGTAGCGCCAGGATGTAGTCGACCAGCTGGCCGTTGCGCGCTTCGTCGAAGGTCAGAAAATGATAGAGTAGCCAGCTGCGTCCGTAGAAGGAATCGAAGCGGCTGCGGCTTTTGTCGGCCCGGTTCTCGTAATCGAGCAGGTCGCGAATATCCACTTTGGGCGCATAGAACAGTTCGGTCGCCCGGTGGTTGGCCGGCATGCCGATCTGCATCTCGCCATCGCGCTTGAACTTTGCCGAGGCGTAAAATTCCGCTGACCCTTCGTTGATCCAGCGCGGCAATGCGTAGCGCGACGATGACATCAGGAAATGGTGGGCATATTCGTGCAGCAGGACGGTCAGCGTAAAGTCGGTGCCCCGCCCGCCAAAGCGAATGTCCTGCACGAAGGCTACGGAGCCGCCCGCACGCGGGTGGTAGAACCCGGCGATGATCCGGCTGCCGCTCAGCCGCTCCATGGCCCGCTCTCCGCCCACCGCATAGATCGTGACCCGGTTGGAGGGGCTGGGCGTCGGTACCTGCTGGCGTGTCAGCCGCTCCATCGCGAGGTGATAGCGTTCGAGGATCTCGGCAAAGCGCGCGACATCCTTGGCCCGGTCGTCGGCATAGATCACGAAATGGTCGCTGGAGGCGACATGCCATTTGGCTTGCGCGGTGCCGGGTAGCAGGAAGGCCAGCGCTGCGGCCAGCAACAGCAATCGTTTCATTCTTCGCGGATCTCTTGTGGCTTTCGGAAACCTGCTGATTCCGACTTTGGCGTGTCATGTTACCGGATAAAGTATTACAAGATATGTAGTTTCGCCGGGGCGTATCGAGTCGAGCCACAAATGGTCCGGTCGTGATGCGCCCTGGCGATATTCCAGCAATTGCACGGAAGGACAGCCCATGAGCTTGCTTGACGGAATCCTGAAGAACCTCGCCGGTGCGCCCGACGATGTGACCAACCTGGCGGCGAAGGTCGGCATCGACCCGGCCATGGCGGAAAAGGCCATCGCTGCGCTGGGCCAGTCACACCAGATGGAAGGCGACACGGTGGAACTGGCAGCGGCCAAGACCGGGCTCGATCCGTCGATCCTCACGAACATCGTCTCGCAGATCGGCGGCGAGGGTTCGCTGATGGAGTTCGCCAACATGCTCGACCTCGATGGCGACGGCAATCCGCTGGATGACATCGCCGGGATGGCGGGCAAGTTCTTCGGCAAGAAGTAGCGCGGGCATATTGTCCCGCTATCGCGGATGCGGCACCAGCCCGCTCCCCCGCCCAACCTCCCGATAGGATCAACCTGGGAGGTCGGGCGGGGAGTAGGCCGGAGCCGCAATTGTTTCAGTTTACCTGAAACCGGGTATAGCGGGGCGATGTTCGATCTCGCCCTCTCGCTGGTCATGCTCTCCGCGCTCGCGCTCGCGGGCGGGTCCATCTGGCTGTTCCGCCGGGGTCAGTACCGCAAACAGGCGTGGCTGATGGCGGTGCTGGCCGTGGTGATGCTCGCCAATGTGGCGATCTGGGCAATTCCGGGCGTTCCCGACTAGGCTGTGCGGGGCTGAGACGCGCTCAGGCCTCGCTCGGTTTCGCTCAATCCGGCAGGCGCCAGGTGACCTGCCCGCTAAACGTGCCCGCGACCTTGGCCCCGCTGGTATCGGTGGCGGGAGTGAATTTTCCGCGCCGTGCCAACAGCTTGCAGGTCGCATCGTCGAGCCGCTGATAGCCGGTGCTGACGATGATGCTGCAGTCCTGCACCTTGCCGTTCGCGCCGACCTGCAACACGTAATTGGCCGTCCCTTCCTCGTCCCGGCGGACCGAGAGGCTCGGGTAGTCGTCGGTCGAAATCCAGCCCGATCCGCCGATTGGCACTGGCCCCACGGCGGCAAAGCTGGGGGGCGGCGAGGGCACCGGCTTGAGGCTGGGCGCGGGCCTGGGCGGCAGGTCGAGCGGGATCTTCGACAGGTCGACCGGCTCCACATCGACAATCGGCGGATTATTGAGCGGCAGCCGCGGAATCGGTGCGGCGGGCGGGATGTAGCTGTCGACCGGCGCATCGGGCTCGACAGTCGGGGTGGGGGCGGGGATGTTCTCGGGCACTTCAACGAAAATGCCCTCCGGGTTCTTGTCTTCGACCTCAATCACCCCGGCGACTTTCAGCCCGGCGATGACGGCGAGGCCGAGTACGCCATGGACAGCGAAGGTCGTCGCCAGCGCGGCGACGCGGCGGCTCGGGTCAACATGGTGGTTCACATAGGACATGGCAGGCACTCCTCTTCCCAAAAGTTCTGCTGATATGTGACAGTGTAACATAACGTGACGAGGGGGCAAGAGGTTGATCGCGCGCACGAAAAAGGGCGCTGACCGTGGCTGGCCGCGCCCCCTTTGCGTCAGGTCAGAGCCTGCTCAGGTGATCGGGCAGGACGGGTCGAGCCGGAAGTCGAGGTAATTGTCGACCGCGCCCATCAGTTCTTCGGTCTCGTTCTCGAAGAAGTGGTTGGCGCGCGGGATTTCCTCGTGATGGATGGTGATGTGCTTCTGCGTCCGCAGCTTGTCGACCAGCTTCTGCACCGCGACCGGCTGCACCACCGTATCGGCCGTGCCCTGCACAAAGATGCCCGAGGCGGGGCAGGGCGCGAGGAAGCTGAAATCGTACATGTTCGCCGGCGGGGCGATCGAGATGAAGCCGCGAATCTCCGGGCGGCGCATCAGCAGCTGCATGCCGATCAGCGCGCCGAAGCTGACGCCCGCGACCCAGGTGGTCTGCGCTTCCTGATGGATCGACTGCACCCAGTCGAGCGCGGCAGCGGCATCCGACAGCTCGCCAATCCCATTGTCGAAGCTGCCCTGCGACCGGCCCACGCCGCGAAAGTTGAACCGCAGCGTGGCAAAACCGCGATCGACGAAGGTCTTGTACAGCCGCTGCACGATCCGGTCGTTCATCGTCCCGCCGCCCTGCGAATGCGGGTGCAGGATCATGGCGACGGGTGCGCGCGGACGGGTGGCGGGGGCGAAACGACCTTCGAGACGGCCTTCGGGGCCGGGAAAGATAACGTGCGGCATGTGTATTTATAGCCCGGAACTGGATTGCAAATGGATTGGCGGGGCCGTGCGGGTGGCACGGACGAAGTGACGGGCTATATAGTGTCAAAGCTGACTTTCGCAATTATTCCATGAGGTCGCCGCTCTTGGGCCGTATCTATCTAGACCACGCTGCCACCAGCCCGCTGCGCCCCGAGGCGCGCATGGCGCTGGAGGAAGGCATTGCGATCTGGGCCAATCCGTCCTCCCCCCATGCGGAAGGCCGGGCGGCGCGCGCTGCGCTGGAGGACGCGCGGGCCCGCTGCAAGGCGGCGCTCGGCTGGGAGGGGGAACTCATTTTCACCTCCGGCGCGAGCGAGGCACTGGCAATCGGCTTGCAGCGCGCGAAAGTGGACCGGCGGATCGTCAGCGCGGTCGAGCACGATGCCGTTTTCCGCGCCGCGCCGGACGCCGAGGTCGTGCCGGTGGCAGACGGCGAGATCGACATCGACGCGCTTGGCAAGCTGCTGGGCGACGGGGAGCGGGCGGTCGTGGCGCTGCAATCGGTCAATTCCGAGACCGGCACCGTCATATTGCCTGCGGCGGGGAGCCCGGCGGCCGAGCTGGTGCGCGAACAGGGCTGCCTGCTGCTCGCCGATTGTTCGCAGAGCGCGGGCCGTGTGCCGCTGCCCGATTGCGACATGGCGGTGGTCTCGGCCCACAAGCTGGGCGGGCCCATCGGCGTGGGCGCGCTGTTGGTAAAGGACTTTGCCATGCTGGAGCCGGTCGGCGGGCACGAGCGCGGCTATCGGCAGGGGACCGAGAACCTGCCCGGCGTGCTTGGCTTTGCCGCGGCGCTGGAAGCCGGCGGGGTCGAAACCTGGCCGACCTCTTTCCCTGAGCGCTACGAATTCTGGGACCTGCTGCGCCATGGCGGGGAGCTGCTGAAGCTGGGCCAGCAATGCTCGCATATCGTGGCGCTGACCTCGGACAAGCTGACCGCGCAGGTGGCGCTGATCAAGCTCGACGGGCTGGGCTTCGCGGTCTCGGCGGGCAGCGCCTGCTCGTCCGGATCGCTGAAGAAAAGCCGCGTGCTCGATGCTTTCGGGATAGATGACGAAACGGCCAGCCGCACGATCCGCGTCAGCCTGGGCTGGAGCACCACGCCTGAGGAGCTGGCGGCGTTCGCCAAAGCGTGGGCGAGTCTTTTTTGACGGTAACCGAGCCACCCGCTCCCTCCACCCTTCCACCCGGAATATTTTCGGATACGATCCGGGTGGAAGGGTGGAGGGAGCGGGTGGCCGGGCCTAAGGACGAGAAGCCATGATCTATCTCGATAATCAGGCCACCACCCCGCTGGCCCCGGAGGCGCGCGAGGCCATGCTGCACTGGCTAGGTGGGCCGGACAGCCAGAGCTTCGGCAATCCGCATAGCCCGCACCGGCTGGGGCGCATGGCCAAGGCCGCGGTCGAACTCGCGCGCGAGCAGGTCGCCGCGCTGTTCCCGGCGGGCGGGCGGGTGATCTTCACCGGCAGCGCCTGCGAGGCGCTCAACCTCGCCATCAGGGGTGCCCCCGGCAGCGGCCAAGTCGCTCTGTCCACCATCGAACATGCTGCGGTCTACGACACCGCCAAGGCGCTGGGCCGCGCGCATTTTCTCACCGTCGATAAAGCGGGCATCTGCCAACCCGAGCAGGACCTGCCCGATGGCACCAGCCTGGTCGCGGTGATGCAGGTCAATAACGAGATCGGCACCGTCCAGCCGGTCGATCAATGGGCTGCCAAGGCCCATGCGGCGGGCGCACTGATGCTGTGCGATGCGGTACAGGGTGCGGGCAAGTTCGCGGCGCCGCAGGAAGCCGACCTGATCGTGGTCAGCGCGCACAAGCTCTACGGCCCCAAGGGGATCGGCGCGCTATGGGTGCGCGATGGCGTGACGCTGACCCCGCAGATCACCGGCGGCCTGCAAGAGGGGCTGCGCTCGGGCACGCTCAACCCGGCCTTGTGCGCGGGCTTTGGCGCGGCGGCGGCGCTGGCGGTGGAGCGCATGGCCGCAGACAGCGCCCATGCGCGCACCTTGTTCGACCGCGCGCTGGAGCTGTTCGATGGCTGGACGCTCAATGGCAGCATGACCGCGCGCAACTTCGCCAATCTCAACCTCCGCAAAGACGGTTTGGATGTCGCCCGGCTGATGAGCGACTGCCGCGACATCATGTTCAGCGCGGGCAGCGCCTGCGCCAGCGGCTCGGGCAAGCCCAGCCATGTGCTGATCGCGCTCGGTCTGACACCGGCGGAGACGAAAACATCGATCCGCCTTGGCTTCGGGCGCTACACGACTATGGAGGAGCTCGAACAGGCGGCCGCCATTATCAAGGACGCCGCAGCGACGCAGGATTAGAAATGGTCACAGTCCACTTCCTCACCCGCGAGGGCGAGACGGTCACCGCGGAGGGCAAGCCGGGCACCAGCCTGCTGGAAGTCGGGCAGGCGGCGGGCATGCCGCTGGAGGGGACCTGCGAAGGGCAGATGGCCTGCTCGACCTGCCATGTCATCGTCGCGCCCGACTGGTTCGGCAAGCTCAAGGATGCCAGCGAAGAGGAGGAGGACATGCTCGACCTCGCCGCCGATGTGCGCCCGACCAGCCGCCTGTCGTGCCAGCTGGTGCTGAGCGAAGAACTGGACGGGCTGCAGGTCCGCATCCCCAACGACTCGCACGATATGCAGCGGACCTGAGGCGGCGGGCGCGCTCCGCTTGTTGAAACCTGCGCCCTTGCCGCTGTCACCCGGTTAAACCCCTGCTAGGGCGGGGTGCATGGACACGCTGGAAATGGCTGACGAACCGCGCGACTCGATCGTCGATTCCCCCTTCGATTCCGCTCTGTCGGAGCGTTACCTCGTCTATGCGCTGTCCACGATCACCGCGCGCTCGCTGCCCGACCTGCGCGACGGGCTGAAGCCGGTCCATCGCCGCCTGCTGTGGACCATGCGGCAGCTGAAGCTGGATCCGTCCAATACCTACAAGAAGTCCGCCCGCGTCGTCGGCGACGTGATCGGCAAGTATCACCCTCATGGCGACGTGGCGGTCTATGACGCGATGGTGCGCCTCGCCCAGCCGTTCACGCTGCGCTATCCGCTGGTCGACGGGCAGGGGAACTTCGGCAATATCGATGGTGATAACGCCGCCGCCTATCGCTACACCGAATGCCGCCTGACGAAGACGGCGATGCAGCTGATGGCCGGGCTGGACGAGGGCACGGTCGACTTCGTCCCGACCTATAACAATGAAGAACAAGAGCCGGTCATCATGCCGGGCCTGTTCCCCAACCTGCTCGCCAATGGGGCGAGCGGCATCGCCGTGGGCATGGCCACCAGCATCCCCAGCCACAATGTCGCCGAGGTGATCGACGCCGCCGAGCTGGTGCTGTTCAACCGCGACGTCACCCATGAAGAGTTGATGCAGGTCTTCCACGGGCCGGACTTCGCCACGGGCGGGCTGGTCGTGGACAGCGCGCAGAGCATCTCCAACGCGTACGAGACCGGGCGTGGCAGCTTCCGGGTGCGCGGGCGTTTCCATGCGGCAGAGGCGGAGAATGCCGAGGATCGCGAGGCCGGGATCGAGCGGATGAGGGGCGGCGCATGGCAGCTCGTCATCTCCGAAATCCCCTATCAGGTGCCCAAGGCCAAGCTGATCGAGCAGATCGCCCAGGCCATTTCGGACAAGAAGCTGCCGATCCTTGAGGATGTGCGCGACGAGAGCGACGAGCAGATCCGCATCGTGCTCGTGCCCCGCAGCCGCAATGTCGACCCGGAGCTGCTCAAGGAATCGCTCTACAAGCTGACCGATCTGGAGACGCGGTTCTCGCTCAACATGAACGTGCTCGATGTCGGGCCGGTCGGGGCGGGCGATGGCGGGGCCGTGCTCGCGCCGATGGTGATGGGCCTGAAGGAGGTGCTGCAAAGCTGGATCACCGCGCAGATCGACATCCTCCAGCGGCGTACCCGCCACCGGCTCGACCAGATCGCCGCGCGGCTGGAACTGGTCGAAGGCTATATCGTCGCCTTCCTCAACCTCGACCGGGTGATCCAGATCATCCGCACCGAGGACGAGCCCAAGCAGGTGATGATGGCCGAGTTTGCGCTCACCGACCGGCAGGCCGAAGCGATCCTCAACATGCGGCTGCGGTCTCTGCGGAAGCTGGAGGAGATGCAGCTGCGGCAGGAGAAGAACGACCTGCTGGCCGAGCAGGACGACCTGCAGAAGCTGCTCGACAGCCCGGCGCGGCAGAAGACCCGGCTGAAGAAAGACCTCGCCGCGCTCCGCAAGGATTACGCCGAGGATACCGCGCTCGGCGCGCGGCGCACCACGATTGCCGAGGCTGCCCCCGCGGTCGAATTCAGCATGGACGCGATGATCGAGAAGGAGCCGGTGACGGTGATCCTCTCGAAGAAGGGCTGGGTCCGCGCGGCCAAGGGCCATGTCGACCTCGGCACCGACGGCTGCGGCGACTTCAAGTACAAGGAAGGCGACGAGGCGGCGTTCGCGGTCCACTGCCAGACCACCGACAAGCTGCTGCTCGTGGGCGATGACGGGCGGGTGTTTACTTTGGGTGCGGACAAGCTGCCCTCGGCGCGCGGCTTTGGCGAGCCCGTTCGCAACACGCTCGACATCGACAGCGCGGTCCGGATCGTGGCGGTGATCCCCCATGCACCGGGGATGCGGGTGCTGTTCGCCTCCAGCGTGGGCAAGGGCTTCCTCGCCGAGACGGGTGAGCTGCTGGCTGAGACCCGCAAAGGCCGACAGGTCGTCAATCTGAAGGACAAGGTGCGGCTGGTGGTCGCCCGCGCAGTTGCGCCCGCCGACGATCACATCGCGGTGGTCGGCGACAATCGCAAGCTGGTGGTGTTCGGGCTGGACGAGATGCCGGTGATGGCGCGCGGGCAGGGGGTCACCCTGCAACGCTACCGCGACGGTGGCCTTGCCGATGCGACCACCTTCGTGCTCGAACAGGGGCTGTCATGGCGCATGGGTGGCGAGAGCGGTCGCACCCGCACCGAGGACCAGATCGGCATGTGGAAGGTCGCGCGCGGAGCCGCCGGTCGCCTCCCGCCGACGGGCTTCCCGAAGGATAACCGGTTTTAGGTGAGTGGGGCTGGAGATGGGTGGGGGCGGACATTAAGCTCATCGCGTTACGTTGGCTCTATGGATCATTCTGACCTTCGCCAGCGCCTTGCGCTCATCCTCGCCGAAGAAGATCGTGA